>JAOBWO010000379.1 GCA_025463415.1 Acidimicrobiales bacterium
TGGACCGCGCATCGTCGGCGGACACGGTCTGCGATTGATCGCGGACCTCGCCTCTGATTGGGGCGTTCGGCTCGGTGGCCTCGGCAAGACGGTGTGGTTCGTCACCGGCTGCTGAGTGTGATCGACCGGTGGACGGGTAGGACCGATGGGTGAACGTGCTGGTTGCTGGTGGGACAGGCTTCGTCGGCCGGCACCTGGTGCCCGCGCTCCTGGAACAAGGCCACGAGGTGCGTGTCATGACCCGCTCACCGCACGAGCGCGACGACGGCGCAGTCGAGGTCTTTGGCGAGATCGCCGACTCGTTGAGTCTCGCCGGCGCCTTGCGTGACATCGACGTAGCGGTCTACCTGGTGCACACCCTCGACCACGCCGACTTCGCCGAACGCGACCGCAGCGGCGCCATCACCTTTGCGCAACAGGCCAGACATGCCGGAGTCGCCAAAGTCGTGTACCTGGGTGGTCTCGGTGACGACGCCGACGAGCTCTCCGAACATCTGCGCAGTCGTCGAGAGGTCGAGCACATCCTCAGTGCGGCGCTTCCCACGATCGCACTGCGCGCCGGGATCGTCGTTGGTGAGGGCAGCGTCAGCTGGGAGATCCTGTGCCAGCTGGTGGAGCGGTTGCCGGTGATGGTGACACCTCGTTGGGTGCAGACGCTGACTGCTCCAATTGCACTCGACGACATCGTCGCCTACCTCGCAGCCGCGGTGGATCTGCCGGCTGTGAGCGATCACTTCGATGTCGGGGCGCCGACGCCGACGACCTACCGCGAGATGCTGCAGACGGTTGCCCGAGAGCACGGGCGCTCGTTGCACATCCTGCCGGTGCCGGTGCTGTCCCCGGCGCTGTCGTCGCACTGGTTGCGCCTCGTCACCGATGTCGACCTGCAGACGGCCAGGTCGTTGGTGGACTCGATGGCCAACGAGGTGATCGTCAACGACCGGCGGTTCGAACAGCTCGTCGGGCGAGAGCCGATGACCTTCATCGACGCCACCCGACTGGCGCTCGCACAACGCGCGCAGGGAGGTGCTCCGCGCTCGGCTGAGCCGACGTCCGATGCGTCTCGCTGAGTCGGGCCAGCCCGAGTTGACGGTCCGCGGACACCGCTCCGCGATCGTCTGGTTCGCTCTGATCGGTGGCGGTGCGCTCATCGCGGCCACACTGCGCGTGCAGCGCAACAGCGCGGCGTTCTATGCGGCCGGGTTCGGGCTCGCTGCGGTGTGGGTGCTCTCCGCCTGGGCCGCCGCCGGTCGCATCCAGTTGACCCAGCGGGGTCGCGCTGTCGAGGGCGCGTCGATCGGCGCCCTCATCGGCGTGCTGACGTTCGGCGTCTTCGTCGGCGCCGATGAGGTCGGGCGCCGGAACTCGTTCCTGGCCGGCCCGATCCGGAACGTCCTGGGGAAGGCCGATTCCGGGTCTCTGGTTTTCGTTCTGGCGCTCGCGCTCGTGAACGCCGTCGCCGAAGAGGTGTTCTTCCGGGGCACGCTCTTCGATGCGCTCTCGCATCGCACAGGACCTGGCGTCGCTGGCTCGATCTCGGTTGCGCTCTACGTTGCAGTCACCGCAGTCGGCGGAAACACTGCGTTGACGGTTGCGGCGCTCGTCATGGGCGCAGTGTTCGTTGCCGAGCGGATCTTCACTCGTGGATTGTTGGCGCCGATCGTCACCCACCTCACCTGGTCGACGCTCGTCCTCCTCCTGCTGCCCCGCTGAGGTCAGTCGCCGTCGATCTCGCCCGTCACCGCTGGATCGTCGGATGTCTCCTCGGTCGGCGAGTCGTCCGCCGGCGGGATCGGTGAAGCGCTGACATCTCTCCCAAGCTCCTCGGCGTGCTCGACAAGCTCGGCGATCTGCTCCGGTGCGTCCTCGGACCGAGCGTCGATCGTCGCCGCCTCTCGGTCGATGGGGTCGACGTCGGCGGCTGAGTCGGAGTGGTCGGTGCTCATGACCGCCCGTTCCCCGGATCGGCCCGCACGAAACTGATCCGGCAGAGGATCGATCGACCCCGGACACGCTCACGCGGCATCATGGAGCGATGGCCGACTCCCGCCTCCACGATGCGCTGGCACCCCATGTCGACTCGGGCAGCGTGCCGGGCCTCGTGGCACTCGTCGCCGCGGGCGACTCGCTGCAGGTCGAGGTGCTGGGCTCGAAGGCGATCGACGACCCGGCGCCGATGACCCGTGATTCGCTCTTCCGCATCGCGTCGATCACCAAACCGATCGTCGCGGCCGCGGCGATGACGTTGGTCGACGACGGCACCTGGAAGCTCGATGATGCGATCGAGCGCTGGCTCCCCGAGCTCACCGGCCAACGGGTTCTGCGGAGCATCGATGCCGCGCTCGACGACACCGTGCCCGCCCACCGACCGGTGACGGTCGAGGACGTGCTGACCTACCGCATCGGGTTCGGCAACGTGATCGCAGCGCCCGACGCGTTCCCGATCCTGCGCGCTGCATCCGACGCCGGCCTCGACACCCTCGGCACGCCGTGGCCGCCCTCGGGCCTCACGAGCGATCAATGGATCGCCGCGTTCGGCGCGTTGCCGCTCATGCACCAGCCAGGGCAGGAGTGGATGTACAACACCTCCGGCCAGGTCCTCGGAGTCCTCCTCGAACGCGCGACCGGCTGCGCGCTGGTCGACGTCCTGAGCGAGCGGCTGTTCGAACCACTGGGGATGGCGGACACCTCGTTCGAGATCGCTGCGGGCGGTCTCGCCAGGTTGACGACCTGCTACGCGCCCGACCCGGTCAGCGACACGCTGACCGTGTTCGATCCCGCTGACGACGGGAGCCTGTGGAACGGCCCGCCCGCGATGGCGAACGGCGCGGCGGGATTGCTGTCCACCATCGACGATCTGTTCGTGTTCGCACAGATGATCGCGGCCGGCGGTTCGTCGGCCGCCGGACGCGTCCTGACGGAGCAGTCGACCGAGTTGATGCTGACCGACCACCTCACCGCCGAACAGCGCGCCGGTGGCGAACTGTTCCTCGACGGCGGCGGCTGGGGCTTCGGGATGCGAGTTCCCGACGGCGCCACCCGGCCGCTGGCCGTGCACCTGAACGACGGCTACGGATGGGACGGTGGCACGGGCACGGTGTGGCGCACCGCGCCGGTCGGCAATCGGATCGGCATCCTGCTCACCCAGCGGTGCATGACGTCGCCGCTACCGCCAGCCGTCTTCCGCGACTTCATCACGGCAGCCGACAGAACCGACTGACATCAAGGCGTCGGCGGCTACGCTTTCTCCGCAACATCGACGCCATGCAATGCACGCAATCAGGAACCACCCTTTCCGGCGCCGATCACATCCACTTCACGAGCAACGATTGGAACCGTCATCCGCTTCGCCATGCCGCAGGTTCGAACTCGGAGCGCCTCCATCGCCTCGAGCCCGGATGCGTGCCCGACAGACGTGTCATCGGCACCTGTCGGAGCACCTGATGAGGCGCGCCGCAGCGCGCCCGACCGGTCTGCGTTGTTGCGCCGCGTTGCGGGCATCTCCCCTGCCATCCTGATCTCGATCGCGTACGTCGTCTTCCGTCCGTCGTCGAAAGACTTCTCCAGCGGTGATTTCCGGGCGCGCCTGTTCGGCGAGGGCGCGTACGTGTGGAACCTGCGCTGGTTCGCCGGCCATTCGCTGCCTGGCTACGGACTCGTCTCTCCTGCGCTCGGCGCGGTCCTCGGCGTCGTTCCCGTCGCGATCATCTCGATGCTGGTTGCCGCGTGGGCGTTCGGCGCGATCCTGAGCCACCAGGGGGACAAGCCGAGCACGTTCCACTCGCCGACGATCGCCACGATGCTGTTCTCGGTCGGCTGCGGGCTCAGCCTCTGGGGCGGCCGACTGACGTTCGGTCCTGCGGTTGCGTTCGGATCGTTGTCCGTGCTCTGCCTGCAGCGGCGACGCACGGGCTGGGCGGTCGCCACGGCGATCCTGTGTGGGCTCTCGTCGCCGGTCGGCGCGTTGTCGTTGGCCATCGTCGCGACGGCGTGCTGGGCCGCACGCACGTTCCCGCGTCGCTCCGTCGCGTACGTTGCCTGCGCTGCCGTCATCCCGCCCGCGATCATTGGCATGGCGTTCCCCGAAGGGGGTTGGTACCCGTTCCCCGGCGGCAGCTTCATCATGCTCGGCATCTGCCTGGGGTTCGTCGGGTGGTTCGGCCGGCGGATGCCCACCGTGCGCCTGCTCGTCATCGTCTACGCCGTGGTGGCGGTCGGGGCGTTCATCGTGCGGTCACCCCTCGGCGGCAACATCGTTCGGCTCGCCTGGCTGGCTGCCGCACCCGCGGCGGTGCTGACCTTCACCAAGTTCCGCCGCACGCTGCTGCCGACGTTCGTCGCGGTGATGCTGATCTGGGGCTGGTCCTACGTGAAGCTCGGCCTGCAACCCGCATCTGCGTCCGCCCAAGCGACCTACTACGAGCCACTCGCCGACTTCGTGACCGCCCAGCCCGGCGGCGTGCAACGGGTCGAGGTCGTGCCCACCGAATCGTTGCAACAGGCCGACCAGCTCGCCCTGGAGATCAACATCGCCCGCGGCTGGGAAGTGCAGCTCGATCGCCAGCTCAATCCCGAGTTCTACGACCACCTCTCCGCCACCACCTTTCACAGTTGGCTCCTCCGCAACTCGGTCAGCCTCGTCGCCCTGCCGCTGGCGGGTGTGCAGCTCTCCTCTCACAACGAGGAGGAGGTCATCGACGCCGCGCCGGACTACCTCCAGCTGATCTGGTCGACCCCGCAATGGAAGGTGTTTCGGGTCACGGACGCGAAGCCGCTCGCTGACAACGGGGCGACGATCACCGACGTCGGCACCGAGACGCTGACGATCGACGCCACCCGCGTGGGCGTCACCAACGTCCGGTTCCGATACTCGAAGTGGTTCCAGATCACCTC
>JAOBWO010000430.1 GCA_025463415.1 Acidimicrobiales bacterium
GATCAGTCGACGAGCGCCTGGTGCACCAGTTGCTTGATCATGCTGCTGATGGGGTGGGTGTTCGACGGCAAGAGTTGCGTCATGAACACGCACGTGAGGTCTTCGACGGGATCGACCCAGAAGAACGTGCTCGCCGCACCGCCCCAGCCGAAGTCACCGACGGAGCCCGGCACCTTGGCTTTCACCGGGTCGAGCGTCACCGATCCGAGGAGGCCGAAGCCGACGCCATCGAACGTCGTCTCGCTGAACAGCGGACGACCGTATGCGGACAGATCGGCGTTGCCGGGGAGGTGGTTGGACGCCATGTATCGCACGGTGCGCGGCGCGAGGAGGCGCCGCCCGTCCAGCTCGCCGCCGCGGCGGAGCATCTCGGCGAAGCGCACGTAGTCGGACGTCGTCGACACCAAGCCGCCACCGCCGAGGAGGGCCGCGGGTGGTGCGAGCGATCCGCGGCCCGCGGCGTCGAGCGGGAACGCCAAGCCGGTGCCGGGGTGGTGACCGTACAGCTGGGCGACGCGATGGTGCTGCCCTTCCGGGACGAAGAACCCGGTGTCGACCATCCCCAACGGTTCGAAGATCTCCGTGCGCATGAACTCGTCCAGCGGCATTCCACTGAGAACCTCGACGACGCGGCCGAGGATGTCGGTCGACATCGAGTAGTTCCATTCGCTGCCCGGCTGGAACAGCAACGGCAGCTCGGCAACCCGCACCGACAGCTCGGCGAGGTCCATCTGCGTCGGCGTGTCGAAGTCGAACCCTGCCGCGCGGTACATGTGGTCGACCGGGTGCGCGTTCATGAACCCGTAGGTGAGGCCGGACGTGTGCGTCATCAGGTGCCACATCTCGATCGGGTTCTGCACCGGCTCGAGTACAGAGCGCACCGTCGAGCCGCTGCGCCACACCCGCTGATCGGAGAACTCAGGGAGGTACGTGCTGACGGGGTCATGGAGCTCGAACAGGCCGCGCTCGTGGAGGATCATCGCGGCCACCGATGTGATCGGCTTCGACATCGAGAAGATCCGCCAGATCGTGTCCGGCAGGAGCGGCGTTGCGGCTTCTCTGTCGAGGTGTCCGCGGCCTGACGAGTGAACGAGCTTGCCGCCGCGCGACAACGCGATCTGCCAGCTCGCCAGCCGACCGTCGGCGACGTACCGCTCGAAGTGGGTGTCGATGCGGGCAAGTCGCTCGGCATCGAACCCCGCCTCAGCGGGATCGACATCAGCTTCGAGAAGGTTCATGAGACGTTCTTAGTCGGAGGCGCACCCGTGCGATGACAGCGGGAGCGCTTTTCGGCGGAGCTACGGTCACATCATGGTCGCTCCGGTCCGCCCCATGATCTACACGACGAGCGTGGCGAGCGTGTACCCGCAGTACGTTGCGAAGGCCGAGCGGAAGGGCCGTACCAAGGCCGAGGTCGACGAGATCCTCCGATGGCTGACCGGCTACGACCAGCACGCTCTGGAGGCGCGGCTGGACGACCGGACCGACTTCGAGACCTTCTTCGCCGAGGCGCCGCACCTCAACCCCGCACGACGATCGATCACCGGCTCGATCTGCGGTGTGCGCATCGAGGCCATGGAGGATTCGGTGATGAAGGAGATCCGCTTCCTCGACAAGCTGATCGACGAGCTGGCCAAGGGCAAGCCGATGACCAAGATCCTTCGCAACGACTGACCGGGAGCGCCAGGTTCGTTTACCCGCAGCACAGCGTGGGTAGCCGGGGCTCGCGCCATCCGGGCGCATACAGCGAAAGGAGTTGGAAGTGGTAGACAACTCAGCACGACATGACTCCTCGTCGGCGCAGCGGGAGCGCACGCTCTCGATGGTTGCGGGGGTCCTGGGCATCGTGATGTTCCTGATCGGCTTCCTCAGGTGGCTCAAGGTCGGCGACGGTGACGGTGCGCAGAAGTACTCGGGGTTCGCCTTCGCGATGCCCACCACTGCGGTCATCGGGTTCGCACTCGCGGCCGGACTGATGGGGTTCCTGGGGTCGACGGAGCGCCGAGCAGGTCGGGGCGTCCCCAGCGCGATCCCGACGGCGCTCGCGGCGACGAGCTTGCTCCTCGCGGTCGGCATCTTCCTCGGCAAGGGCTCGATCAGCCCGACCGTTGGATCGAACGTGGGCGTCGAGGTCGGGCTCATCCTCGGCCTGATCGTGGCCCTGGTCCAGACGATCGTCTTGGCGATGGGACTGGCCAGCCGTCACGAGAACGACCGCACGGTCGGCACTCAGCAGTACATGGGCGAGCGGTCCGTCTCCGGGCGGTGAACAACGCTGTCGACTGACGCCCCCGCGCTCACGAGCGCAGGGGCTCAGGTCGTCGGCGGCCACCGCGTCGCTGCGGTGACGGTGATCTGTGCCCTCGGAGAGGATTCACCGGACATCCCGGACGGAATCTGTCCGGAAAGCTCTCTACGGTCCCGTGCATGGCAATCGCTCGCTTCCCCTCATTTGTCCTCGACTGCGAGAACCCTGGGCGCCTCGCTGCGTTCTACGGCACTCTGCTCGATTGGAAGGTGAACTCCGACGAAGGTTGGGGCGAGGTTCGCAACGCGGCCGGGGATCAGTGCATCTGCTTCCAGCGCGTCTCGGACTTCCGTCCGCCGCAGTGGCCGGGGCAGGACGTCCCTCAGCAGATGCACATCGACGTCATGGTCGACGACCTCGATGTCGGAGAACAGGCAGTGCTCGAGCTCGGCGCGACCCTGGCCGAGCACCAGCCCGGCACCACGTTCCGTGTGTTCCTCGACCCTGCCGGTCATCCTTTCTGCCTCTGCGTGAGCTGACGGCGCGCCGCTGGGCGTCGTGGTGCCGACTCGGATCCCGCTGGGCGACATTGGCCATCCCACCCGCCACTCGAGACTGCGCATCGGGCGGCCTGTACGGGTCTGCGATGTCAGTTGCCACCCGGGTTCACAGAGGTCGAACGCGCTGTGGTGACGGGTTGTTGCGCCCTCGGAGAGATTCGAACTCCCGCACATGGTTCCGGAAACCAATGCTCTATCCCCTGAGCTACGAGGGCAGGGATGACGGGACAGCACGCTAGCGCTGCGGTGCGGACTTGCCACGATGCAAATGGCCGCCAGTTCTGCCGCATTCTTTGCGGATTCGGTTGATAGTCGAACAGGTGTTCGATAACATGCTTGGCATGAGAGCGGCGCTCGATCTCCTCCATCAGGGCACCAGCGCGGTCGCGGGTGTCGACATCGCGCTCGTTGGGGTGGATGATCTCGGTCCGACGGTGTTGGCGATCCAGATGGAGATGGACCGGCTGCGCGTGGTGCACTCGCGGGTGTTGTTGGAGGCGGATCGGCATCGGATCTGGAAGCTGTCCGGGCACCGGTCGATCGAGGACTGGTTCGCCGCGAAGGGCAAGACGACCAAGGCCGCTGCTTCGAAGCAGAAGCAGCTCGGTGAAGCATTGAACACGTCGAAAGATCTGGCTGACGCAGTGGATGCGGGTGAGATCTCACCGGA
>JAOBWO010000456.1 GCA_025463415.1 Acidimicrobiales bacterium
TCGGAACGCATCCGATCCAGTTCGCGCAACCTCTGCGCGGCCTCACGCTCCAGGGCGAGCACGTCGCGCAGCGAGTCCTCGCTTCGTTTGCGATCCGTCAGATCCTTCGTGACCTTCGCGAAGCCCCGGTGCACACCGCTGGAGTCGCGCAACGCGGTCAGCACCACGGAGGCCCAGAAGCGAGTTCCGTCTTTGCGAACACGCCAGCCCTCACTCTCGACTCGTCCCTGGTCGAGCGCCTGCCGCAGCAACTGTCCAGGGAGATCGTCGCTTCGTTGTTCGTCGGTGTAGAACGCCGAGAAGTGATGACCGACGATCTGGTCGCTGCGGTACCCCTTCAGCCGTTCCGCGCCTGCGTTCCACGTCGACACCACGCCGGTCGGGTCGAGCAGGAAGATCGCGTAGTCGACCACGCTGTTGACGAGCAACCGGAAGCGCTCCTCGCTCTCGCGAAGCAGTTCCTCGCTCGAACGGCGTTCGGTCAGGTCGCGCGTCACCTTGCCGAAGCCGACCAACCGATCGTCGTCGCCACGGAGCGCCGTGATCACCACGTTCGCCCAGAAGCGGCTGCCATCCCGGCGGATCCGCCATCCTTCGTCCTCGAAGTGCCCGTCCGCCACAGCCAGCGCGAGTTCGTGTTCCGGCTTGCCGGCGATCACGTCCGCGTCCGGGTAGAACATCGAGAAGTGCCGGCCGAGCACGTCAGCGGCGTGATGGCCCTTCAGCCGCTCCGCACCGACGTTCCAAGACGCAACTCGTCCCTCGACGTCGAGTGCGAAGATCGCGTAGTCGGAGATGCTGTCCACGAGCAGCGCGAGCAGCGCCGGGTCCCCGACGGCACCGTGTCGGGGGTCCGCGCTCCGTGCCTTCACATCACCCATCAGCAGGTTGGCGATGTCGGCAGTTCACACCTGCTTGGACAACCTTGTTCCACGGACGCTCAACGTACCCGGCGCGGCGCTGTTCAAACGTCGCCTCCTGACCGAGCCGTCGCATCTCCTGCGGCGTCCCGCTTGCGCGTCTTGACACGCTTCGCTGGGGCGGCTGCGGCATCAGGCTGCACGGCATCGGACTGAGCCCCTTCGGACGCGACGACCCCACTCACGGCAGAGCCATCACCGAGGGTCGGTGCAGCTGCCGACCGGCTCTGGCGGCGCCGAGGTGATCCCTCCGTCAGATCGAGGACCGAATCGTCACCGCCGAACGCGTTCGGCGAATACGCGTCCGCGTTCCAGTCGTTCTCCCAACGCTCGCCATCGACGAGATATCGATACGCGTAGGTGCGCCCCACGGCGACGTTCACGACCGTGGAGAACGAGCCGTCGTCGCTCCGATCCATCGAGTTGGCCGTGGCGTCCCAGTCGTTGAACTCGCCCACCACCGCGACCGTTGATGCACCGACGGCGGCGGGGAGAACGAATGCGATGGCCGCGACCTGTGCTTCGTCCGTGCTGTCGAACATGCGCCTCCTCGGATCTGATCGATGCGGGCATCGACGTCGAGTTGCTGCTACCCGTCGCCGTGTGGCCTCAAACCGTCTCAGCGCTTCAGCACCCAGACCCTCGCATCGGCGTTCGCCTTCTCGTGCGTCGGCAACCACTGCCGCGATCGATAGGCGCGCTTGGACGAGATCGCAGTGTCACAGCCGTTCTCCTCGAGCTGCAATGCGGAGAGGTGCCACCCCCGTCGCTCGATGGCCGTACGCCGAGAAGCTCCGTTCTCGGGCGCCTCAGCCGCGGACCGACACAGGTCGTCCTCGTACATCCACAGTCGCGCCAAGCCCAGTTGATCGGCCGCGTCGAGCACGCAATCGGCGACCAGTTGATGATCAGGCGACCCCAATCCGAACGGGCCGACGGGCTGGCAAGACGGCAGCGACGTGATCGTGTCGGCGAGCACCGACCGCAGCAACCGTGGCGTCCGCGGCAGCTCGTAGCGTTCGTCGAAGAAGTCGAGGTGCAGGTGCTTGCAGTTCAGCAGCGCGAGAGCCTCCGCGTCCTCGGCCAGCGCCGACGACAGTTCGCGGTCGAGCCCCTCGACCGCGGCGGACATCGATCGCTGAGCCGTGGGATCCGCCGGTGGCGATCCCGTGCACACGGTCGCGACCGTCGATCCCGGGCTGATCGCGAGTGCGTAGCCCAGCGCCCGCACGCCATCGCCCAGGTGTGGCGAGATCACGAGCATCGAACGATTCATGCCGTGTCCGTTACCCAGATCGTTCCGTCGTGGACCCTCTGCTCACAGCCATCCACCGTCGCGTTTCGCTGGTTGCCTCTCGGGGTAAACCGTCGATGTGATGGGCAACCGAGTGAGGTGGGTGGTCGCGACCCTCGCGCTCTCGGCGTGCACCCACCACCAGGTCGGCCCCGCACGCACCTTCGACGACTACGTGCGCAAGAGCCGGACGACTGCGGAGGATGCGCTGTCGTCGGTCGAGACGGTGCGACTGCTCGCGACGACCGCCGCCGACGGCAACGCGTTCGGGCCGTACACGAACGTCAGCATCTCCGAACAGGAGGACACCCTCGCCGACGTGGTCGGCGACTTCGGTTCGATCCAGCCCCCGGATCAGCACGCCGACCAGCTGCGCGCCCAGCTGGACGCACTGCTGTCGTCCGCCACCGATCACCTCGCCGCGGTGCGCATCGCCGCACGGCGCGGCACGCTGGCCGGCCTCGATGAGGTCGCGGCACCGCTGGCCGCCGATTCCGACGCGCTCAACGCGTTCCTCGAAGGCCTCACGTGAAGAAGCTCCTGGGCGTCGCACTCGGGGTGCTGACCGCGATCGGTGGCTTCGTGGACATGGGCGATCTCGTCGCCAACGCCGCCACCGGCGCGAGGTTCGACATGAACCTGGCGTGGGTCGTGATCGTCGGCGTGATCGGCATCATCGTCTACGCCGAGATGAGCGGCCGGGTCGCAGCGCTCTGCGGCCGACCGGTGTTCGACCTCGTGCGCGAGCGCCTCGGCGCGAGGTTCGGGATGGCGAACATGCTCGCGTCGTTCTTCATCAACTTCCTGACCCTCACCGCAGAGATCGCCGGCGTGGCATTGGCGATCTCGCTGGCGTCGAGCGTGAACTACTTCTTCATCATCCCAATCGTTGCGATCCTCGTGTGGCTCGTGTGCTGGCGCATGCCGTTCCAGTTGATGGAGCGGGTGTTCGGGTTGCTCGGCCTGTGCCTGCTCGTGTTCGCGGTCGCCGTGTGGAAGATCGGCCCGGATTGGAACGCGCTGTTCTCGGCCACCACCCACCCGCACGTTCCGGGATCGGAGAACATCTTCACGTACGCGTACTTCGGCATCGCGTTGTTCGGGGCGGCGATGACGCCGTACGAGGTGTTCTTCTTCTCCAGCGGCGCGGTCGAGGACGGCTGGACGGAGAAGGATCTCGGTGAGAACAAGATCAACGTCCTGATCGGCTTCCCGCTCGGCGCTGCGTTGTCGCTGGCGATCATGGCGTGCGCGCACCTCGTCCTCGCCCCTCGGCACATCGTCGTCGAACAGCTCTCCCAGGTCGCGTTGCCCGTGGCATCGGCCGTCGGACGGCTCGGTCTGGCCATCGTGCTGATCGGCATCTTCGCGGCGACGTTCGGCGCGGCCTTGGAGACCTCGCTCTCCGCCGGCTACGTGGTCGCCCAGTACTTCGGCTGGCCATGGGGCAAGCGCGGAAGCCCTCGCGAGGCGACTCGGTTCCATCTCGTGGTGCTGATGTCGATCGCTGCGGCAGCCCTGTTCGGGCTGACCGGAGTGGATCCGGTGAAGGTCACCGAGTACTCGATCGTGCTTTCCGCGGCTGCCCTGCCGCTCACCTACTTCCCGATCCTGGTGATCGCCAACGATGTGCGCTACATGGGCCCGAACCACACCAACGGCAGGTTCCTCAACGCGATCGCTTCCGTCTACCTCGTGATCCTCGTCGTGGTGGCGATCGCCACGATCCCGCTGATGATCATCACCAAAGGAGGGTCATGACCGACGCACGCGTCCTGCACGCAACCCTCGACCTCCTCGATCGGCAGCTGCTCGACCGAGACGGCATCCTGTGCGGCAACGTCGACGACCTCGAGATCGACCGAGACGAGACCACCGGCGAGGTGTACGTCACTGCGCTGCTCACCGGCCCCGGCATCCTCGCCTACCGGCTCGGAGCACGTCGCCTCGGCCGATGGACCCAACGTGCCAACCGTCGCATCCACGACGACGACGTACCCGGCGTGCTCGAGGATCGGACCCGCATCCCGATCGAGCTCGCCGGGCAGATCGGACCCAGCATCAGTGTCGCCGTCGGCGCGAAGGACCTTGCCTCCCACGACGCCGAGCGTTGGACGCTCCGCCACATCATCGCCCACATCCCGGGGAACTCGAGCCGTGCGCCTCAGTGACCTCCTCCACTACACGGTCCGCGACAGCGACGGCATCGAACTGGGCAGGGTCAGTGACGTCCGCATCGTGCAGGACGGCCGAATCCTGCGGGGAGTCCAGGCCGCGTTCCGCGTGGATGCGCTCGTCGTCGGGCGCGGCGGAGTTGCCGAGCGCCTCGGCTACATGCGCGCCCGGGTCAACGGCCCGTGGCTGGTGCGTGTGCTGCTCACGCGCTTCGAGCAACGCGCGCACGTCATCGAAGTCGATCAGATCGACCACTGGGACGACGACGCCGCCGTGATCACGTTGCGCGCTGGGCGCCGCTGACCGTCGTCGAGGCCGGGCGAGCCCATCGTCTGGCTGCGGCCGGCACGGGGTATGCACCGTCCATGGAGTTCACCACCAGCGACCCCGCGAGCATCGAAGCCTCGACCGTCACCGAGGTGCTCGCCGCGTACGCCGAGGGCGGGTTCACGGGCGAGTTCTCGGCAGTCCAAGGAGCCCAGCTGGAGTGCCACACGTGCAACAACACGGTCAGCGCCGGCGAGGTCGTGATGAGCTCACTTCGGCGGCTCGAGGGCGCGTCTGATCCGGCTGACATGGTCGCGGTGGTGGCGCTGACGTGCCCCTCCTGCGGTGGGCGCGGCGCCACGGTTCTGGCGTTCGGACCGGCAGCTTCCGCGGAGGACTCCGACGTGCTCGGCGCGTTGCGCGACCACCGCCACGACACGCAAGCTCCGGGCAACTCAGCACCAGGCGAGACCGCCGGCGATGACACCCCGGACGCCTGAGCGATCCACGACGCGCCGGCGTTGACGGCAGCGGGCGTGAGCATCGCGGCTGACGGACGGCGTCGTGGCATCGCCCGGGTTGGCTGCTCCGGCTGGCACTACCGCGACTGGCGCGGCTTGGTGTACCCGGAGGCCCTGCGACCCGCAGAGTGGTTCGGTTACTACACGCTGCTGTTCGACACGGTCGAGCTGAACAACACGTTCTACCGGCTGCCCACGCCCGCGGCTGCCGACGGCTGGGCAGAGCAGGCGCCGGACGGCTTCGTGTACGCGCTCAAGCTCGGTCAGTTCGGATCGCATCGCAAGAAGCTGATCGACGCGGTCACGTGGCTGCCCAACCACCTCGACCGGGCTCGGCGGCTGGGCTCCACGATGGGTCCCACCGTGGTGCAGCTGCCTCCGCGATGGAAGCGCAACACCGCGCGGCTGGACGAGTTCCTGACGGTCGCGCCGAACGACCTCCGGTGGGTCGTCGAGGTGCGCGACCCGTCGTGGCTGCACGAGGACACGTACGCCATCCTGCGTCGACACGGCGCGGCGTTGTGCGTGCACGACCTCATCGATGGCCATCCGTTCGAGATGACCACCGGGTGGACCTACGTCCGCTTCCACGGCCCCGACGCGGTCCGCAACCCGTACCGCGGTCGATATGGTCCGGCACTCCTCCAGCCATGGGCCGACAAGCTGAACGCGATCCTCGATGCGGGACAGGACGTCTACTGCTACTTCAACAACGACTACGACGGCGCCGCGGTCGCCGACGCGCAATGGCTGCGGCACGCGGTCGACCCCAGCTCGCGCTGGGGTTGACCGGGCCCAGGACTCGAACTACTTCTTCGCCGTGGACGTGCGCTTGGCCGAGCGGCGACGCGCAGGCGGTGGGACGGGTGCGCCTGCGGCGGCCTTCGCGGAGGCAATGGCATCGCCCAGGGCCAACCAGTCCGCACGTGCGAGCTTCTGCTTGAGCTCGGGGAGCAGCTCCGTCTCCTCCTCCTCGACGTGATGGGTGATGCCGCCCTTCAGCATCTCGGCGGCTGCGCCGAAGCCCGGCTCGGCCACCATCTTGCCCATCGTGCGCAGACCCTCGCGGGCGAGGCCGTGCTCGATGTCGGCCTCCTCGGCGTCTTCGGCACCGATCTCCTTGGCGACCAACGGGTAGAGGAGCTTCTCCTCGATCTCCATGTGCAGGGTGAGAGATGCCGTGACCTCGCTGCACATCTGCTCGCGCTCGGCTCCTTCTTCGGAGTCAGCAAGTGCCGTCAACAGTCGTTTCACCTCGCGGTGGTCGGCCTTGAGGATCGTCATCGGGTCGTTCATGGTTCGCTCCGTTTCGTCGGTGATGGCAACGGTGGTACCCGCGCAGCAGAGAGGTCAGACCCGAGGCCGGTCAAGCACGCCAGTGCGTTCCGTGCCATTTCTCACCCGCTGCCATGCGATGCGCGCCGGTGCGTTCCGACGCATGGCAACCTTTCGCCTTGGTCGGAGCGTGGAAGAGGTCAGTGGACGTGAACCCGACCCAGATCCCCGTCCTCAGCGATGAGCTGCTGCCGCACGCGTTCGCATCGGCCCCGGAGATCACCGTCGAGCTGCAGTCGTTCGACGCGTTCGTCGTCGCCAACAGCAAGATCCTGGTGCGTTGCGCCTACCTCATCGTCGGCGATGCGAGCGCGGCACAGGACGTCACCCAGATCGCCCTCGCCAAAGTGGCCCGTCGATGGTCCCACGTGACAGCGAACGGTCCAGCGCTGCCGTACGTCCGTGCGGCGGTCGTCCGCACGGCGATCAGCTGGCGGCGGCGCAAATGGCACGGCGAGACGCCGCACGACGTCCTCCCGAACCGGCCCGGAGCCGACCTCACCAGCGCAGTGGACAACCGAGATCGGTTGCGCCGCGCCCTCGCCGGGCTGCCGCGCCGGCAACGAGCCGCCGTCGTGCTCCGGCACTACCTCGACCTCGATGAAGCGTCCACGGCTGCGGCACTCGGATGTTCGGTGGGCACAGTGAAGAGCCAGACCGCGAAGGGCCTCGCCCGCCTTCGCGAGACCATCGACACCGAGCCGAACCAACGAGCGACGAAACCTCGACCCGCCATACCGAACACCCACCTCGAAACCGGAGACCACGATGATTGACCACGACATCAGCCACGAACTGCGCGTCCTCGCCGCCAGCCTTGAGGAGCCATTCGACATGGCCGCTCTCCGCCGTCGCATCACGAGGCAGAACCGTCGGCACATGGTCGCCAAGGTCGGCATCGCCGGCGTGGGCCTCACGGCGATCGTCGGCAGCCTTTCGGTGGTGCGCAACGACCGCAACCGGCACGCCACGAGCAGCCTGGGCACCGCCGGCACCCCGACCTCGAGCTCGGCCTCGAGCCCGGCCACGGCACAGGCCGCCGCGCTGCCCGACTGCACTGCTGCCCTCGATCAGTTCCGCACAGCTCAAACGACAGTCGACAGCTCCACGCTGAGCGATCTCCAAGCCGCCAAGCAGGCGGCTGCGAACCTGCCGTCCGAGTTCGATTTCGATTTCAAGGGACTCGTCTCGATCCTGACCGTCAACGGGCCACAGATCACCTTCCACGTCGATGCTCCCGAGGGCATCCCAGAGGGTGCAGCGACGATCGACGCTGACACCCGTTGGACCGACGGTGGAGGCGCGCTCGACACCGGGCCAGAACTGGTGGTCGGCGAACAGATCGGACTCGCCACTCAGCTGGGAGCCCATGGCGTCGAACACGTCGCGGCGATTGACCTCGCCGCGTCAGCGACCGTCGAGGCGACGCCCGCATCGCCCACCGTCCCGGGCAAGCAGGCCACGAGCGACACCGACTCGTCCGCAGCGGAGGGCACGAAGATCGTCATCCCCGGCGACTCACTGCCGCCCGGCCCCACCGGGAAGTCCCCCGGCACCCTCAGCGCCATCGACGGCAACTCGATCACGATCTCGGTCAGCTACCTGCCCGGCGAGGCCGGTCCCGTCGACGTCGTCGTCGACTCGGCATCCACCGTGTTCTCTGCAGGCGACACGGTGTGCGCTCCTGGTCCTCTGGCAGTCGGCGCCCAGGCCGGGATCGCCTACCACCTCGACGCCGACGTCGTCGTCATCGACGCTGTCGTGCTGGTGCCCTGAGATCGAGCCCTGCTCTGCCAAATGGTGATCAGGGCGCTTCGAGGCGGCGGTGAGTGAAGGTCGTGAGGCAGAAGATGCCGTAGGCGACGAACCCGACACCGACGGCCAGGACGACGACGACTCCGCCGGTCTTGGTGACGAGCGTGCGGAGTGCGCCGTCCAGACCGGTGGCCTGGTTGGGGTCGTACGTCATCGCGGATCGGAGCAGGAAGTAGCCGATCAGGCAGATGCCGAGTCCGCGGCCGAACTCGCCGACGATGCCGAGCCACACGGTTGCCCGCCTGCGCTCCGACGACATGCCGGAGAGGTCCAGCTCGTCGTTGACGTCATGTCTGTAGGCCTTGGCGATCCGGTAGATGCCTGCCCCGATCACCACGAGCCCGACGGCGCCGATCAACAGCCTGCCGCCCGTGTGCTGCATGATCCCCCCGGACGTCTTCGACACCGTCGAATTGCCGTTGGGTTGGTTGGACGACGATTTGCTACGCGCGAGCGCGAAGGCCGTGACGGCGAACGACGTGTAGATCACTGCGCTGACGACGAAGCCGATCCGCTTGATCCACCCCTTTGCGTCGGTGTCGCCGGGTAGGGCCGCGCTGACGAGCCGCCAGGCCGCATAAAGCACCATGCCGATCGCCAGCAGGGTCAACAACAGTGGACCGCCGGTGCTGTGCGCAACCGTCTTGAGCGCACCCGTGGGGCTGGCCTCCTGCGTGCCGGAGGTGGACGACGACGACCATCCCGATGACTTGGACGCGATCAGCAGCGCCAGCACGCCGGCGACGACGTAGACGCTGCCTTTGGCGAACCAACCGACGCGACCGACCTTCACGACTCCCGGATGGTCAGCTGTGAGCCTGCGCACCGGGTTGTTCGATTCGTGCGCTGTCGTCGACATCTGCGCTCCTGTCGTTCATCGATCCGGTGCCCGCAGCCGAGGACGACCAAACGTCGGAGCAGTCAGCCCTCTTGATCATGGACGCTGCGGGTCAGCCGACCGACGGTGGCAGCAAGAGACGGGTCCACGTGTCGGCGAGCCACTGTTCGTAGCGTTCGTTCGTCCATCCACGTTCTCGAGTCAGCAGGATGAACATCTCCGCGCTGGCGGTGGCCCAGAGCACGTCCGCCGCGTCGTCGACGGTGAGCCCGCTGCGTCGCGTGCTGTCCGGACCGAGCTCGCGGACGAGGTCGCGCATGTTTCGTGCACGCCGATCACTGATCTCGCGCCACACCCGGTGCGACTCGGCGTCGGTGGACGCGGCGTCGCGCAACGCGATCACCAACGGTCCCATCCGGTCCTGGATGGCGCACACTGCGCCCGCGTAGATCGACAACTTCCCCACAGGATCGGGCTCGGCCCGCATCGCCTGCACATAACTGCGGTCATTCGGAGCGAGTGGGCGGTCCGAACCGGAGATGGCTCGTTCGATCAGCTCGCGGAGCAACTCCGGCTTGCGACCGATGAGCGCGTAGATCGTGTCGATGTGAACCTCTGCCGCGCGAGCGATCTTGGCGATGGTCGTGGCGCGGTAGCCGTGGCTCGCGATCTCCTCCCGAGCGACCTGGAGGATTCGAGTTCTCGTCTCGTCGGATCGGTCGCGCCGTCGCGCGGTGTCGTAGGGACGCTTGACAAGAGCGGGCACAGCGGCCAGATTAGTTGATCCGAAGGTCATTCGGATGGATTTGGAGGATCTGTGTACGCTTTTGCTCAAGACGTGCCCGCCGACGCCACCTTGTACGGGCGGATCATCGAGGGTCTCGGCGACGTCCCTCCGCAGGGCCTGATCGTGCATCTCGCGATCGAGCGGCCCGAGGGCGGCCTGCGCTACATCGACATCTGGGACACTCAGGAGGACTGCGACCGGTTCACCGAGGAGCGACTGCATCCCGTCGTGCACGGCCTGCTGGCCGAGGTGTTCGGCGACGACCTGCCTCCGGAGCCACCTCGGGCGCCACTCCACGTCGTCCACGTCTGGGGACAGCAGCTCGGTTCGATCGCCGGTCGGTGAGCAGCACTCGGCCGGAACCGCTGACAGCGGTGGTCAGTCGATCGGGCTCGACGGGTCGTGGCGCTCCAGCTGCGCCAGCACACGCACGGTCTGCTGATCCAACCCCTCACTGAAGTGCTTGACGAGCGCGTCGTTGAAGCACGAGACATCTGCGGCGACGAGCGAGAACAACGTCATCGACGAATGGAACTTCATGTCGTCGGGCCACCCGAGTGTCGTCTCGAGGGTTCCGGCGTCGTGGGCGATGACCAGATCGGTGCATTCGATCAAGCGCGGACCGAGCACGGGATGTGCGAGGAACGCGGCCGCCTCGTCCAGACCCGAGATCGCGAAGTACTGGGCGTTGGAACTGGTTCCGAGACCGGCGATCTGCGGGAACACGAACCACATCCAATGTGATCGCTTCCGCGCAGCCAGCAACTCCGCCAGGACTGTTTCGAACACCGGGTCCTGTGCCGCGACGAACCGTTCCAGATGGAAGGGATCCGCTTGCTGCTCCACGTCGTCAACGTACCGGACGACGCGAGCAGGTCGAGCGAGGCGTGCGGACGAGCAACGGCTCAGAGGTTCCAGACGCGGATCGCGTTGCCGGCCACCATCATCTGCCGCTCGTCGGCCGGGATGTTCGCGAACTGCTCGTCGATCACCTTGCGCGAGTTCGGCCAACTCGTCACGGGATGCGGGAAGTCGGTGGACCACATCAACTGTGAGACGCCGAGCACGTCGCGCATTCGTTCCAACCCGAGCTTCTCGTCGATGAACGTGAGGTGCACGTTGCGTCGGAAGTAGTCGCTCGGGCGTTCCGTGATGGCGGGGAAGCGGTAACCCTGACGAGCCACCATGTCGTCCACCGTCTCGAGCCACCATGCAACCCACGTGAGCCCTGGTTCCACGAAGACGACCTTGAGGCGCGGGAAGCGCTCGAAGACGCCGCCCATCACGAACATGCCGAAGGCCTCCGCCGTCATCAGCGGCGTCATCGTGACCATGATGCCCTTCTGCGGTGTCGGGTCGCGCTGGGCCAGCTCGTCCAGGCTGAGCCGGAGACCGATGTGCAGGCAGATGGGCAACCCGATCTCCTCGATCAGGGCGAAGAGCGGCTCGTAGCGGACGTGGAAGTAGTCCTGCTCGCCCACCTCGGCGGGGAACACGGGCAACTGCAACGACCGAGCACCGAGCGCAGCGACGCGCTTGACCTCGGCAACGGCGAGATCGATGTCGTGGATGGGTATCTGGTACGAGACGATCAGCCTCGCCGGATCTGCCGAGGAGAACTCGTGCAGTGCGTCGTTGAAGCCGCGCACCGCCTCGCCGACTCCGTCGCGGACGGTGCTCAGGTATCGGAAGGCGCTGACCTCGCTGTACAGCACCTCGGCCCGGACCCCGTCGGCGTCCATGTCCTTCAGCCGTTCGGCGGGATCCCAATATCCGGCACGACCGAACACCGCGTTGGATGCGATCAGCTGCTCGGTGCGGGCCTGACGTTCCGCCTCGCGCTCGGCCTCGAGCTGCTCGGTGGTCTTCTGCACGGCGCCGGCGCGGTTCACGGCTCCCGCGCCGGAGCTCATCCTCGCGTCGTACGCAGACGCTGCGTTGTCGTAGGCCTCGTGCAGCGCGGAGGGCATGTGCGCCTTGACCTGTTCGTGGGTCATCTTCACGTGCGAATCGGCAGAGACCAGGTCCTCCTGGGACACGGTCTCGCTCTCGGAAAGCGTGGCGGTCATCTCGTTCGTCCTTTCGCCGATCCCCTGCGTCGGCCTCAGCACCGTAGCACACGAACATAGCGGTTACTATGAACGAGATGTTGCCGACCGACACACGGCACCGGATCGGAGAGATCGTGGAGATGCCCAAGACCGGAGCTCGACTCGCATGCACCTCGTGTGGCACGGCGATCATCGTCGTCAAGGCACCGACGGCGTGGCCGACGTGTTGCGGTGCTCCGCTCGAGCCCGTCAGCGGCCGCTGATGGCAACCCAGATCGGCAAGCGCTACACGTGCGCGGAGTGTGACGCGCAGTACCTGGTCGTCAAAGGCGGGAGTGGAACGCCCGAGTGCCATGGCAAGCCCGTCGTCCAGCAGACCGCGAAGCCGCTGCCCTCGTCGGACTAGGCGATGTCGCGGCGACGCGCGAGCCTGACCATAGGCTGCTCCGATGGCTGACGAGGCGGGACGGAAGGCTGCGCCGCGCAGGGTCGCCGCACCGCCTCGCGAGAACGTCGAACAGGACACGAAGCGGATCGTCATCGATGCCGCCGTGGCCTGCATCCTCGAGCGCGGCTTCTACCGAGCGAGCAGCAACGAGATCGCCCGCCGCGCGGGCGTGACGTGGGGTGTCATCCAGCACCACTACGGGACGCGGGAGATGTTGATGCTCGCGATCCTCGAGGACGGCGGCCGACGCCACACCGCGATCTTCGCCAACGCCTCGATCACCGGCAAGACGGTGGAAGAGCGGCTCGATCAGCTGCTCGACGTGTTCGCAGCCCACTACGGCCAGCCCGAATACCTGGCGTACATGCAGATCGCGTTGAACATGGATCACGATCCCGCCACCAGTTCCACGGTTCGCGCGACGATGGATGCCGTCGCCGAGCGATCGGCGGAGTTCGTCCGCGAGCTGATCCGCGTCACCCTCGGCAACGCGGTCGATGTCCCCGATCTGCCGGTGACGATCTTCCTCGCCCTCCGCGGCTTCCTGGTCAGCGAGCAACTCGTCGCCACGATGGCTCACGACGTGCAGGCATTGGAGCCGTCCCGCTTGCGACGCGAACGACAGCTGCTGATCAGGCTCCTCGCTCCCGCGATCCGGAACTCGGCGCGGCTCAGGGACTGACCGTGCCCGGCCCGGTCAGCAGCACGCCGGTTCGACTGGCCGACACCAACGCAGTCCGTGCAGCGGCAACTTGGTTCGGAGCCTGCCCGCGCAACTGGCGGACCGCCTCGAGCGTCAGGTTCATGCCGTGGATGTACCCCTCACCGATCAGACCACCATTGGTGTTGCAGGGCAGCGAACCGGAGGGGCCCAGGTTGCCGTCGGCGATGAAGTGGCGCGCCTCGCCCCTCTCGCAGAAGCCGAGCGCTTCGAGCTGCATGAGCAGGATCGGTGTGAAGGCGTCGTAGATCATCGCGACATCGACATCGCTCCTGCTGATCCCGGACGAGAACAAGCGCTCGGCGAGCGCAACCGACCCGTCCATGACCGCGAGGTCTGCCGTGTAGTGGTTGCTCGCGATCTCCTCTTCGAAGACTGCACAGCTCGCGGCAGCGGCGATCGCCACCGGCGCCCGCGTGTGCGCGGCTCGGTCGTCGCGCGTGATGACGATCGCCGCGGCGCCGTCGGTCTCCTGGCAGCAGTCGAACAACCGGATCGCCGGCTCGGCGATCCAGCGCGAGGCCTGATGGTCCTCCAAGGTGATCGGCCGGCCGAAGAAGTGCGCCCACGGGTTGGTCGCGGCGTAGGCACGGAGCTGCACGACGGCGCGACCGAAATCCTCGCTGGTCGCCCCGGACGCGTGCATGTAGCGAACGGCGTTCAGTGACATCCACGCGGCGGGCGTGACCACGCCGAAGGGCGTGCACCACTGCGACGCCGTCGTTCCCGCGTGAGACGACGTCGGCCGGCCGGTCACCTGCGCCGAGCCGAAGCGGGACTTCGATCGCGCCCGGATCGCTCGGTAGGCAACGACCACGTCCGCTGCGCCGGACACCACTGCCGCCATCGCGTGGAGCAGCACGCCCTGCGATCCGCCACCGCCGTAGGGCACCCGGCTGGACCAGTTCACGAGCGGCGTGCCGAGGGCGCGCACGAGCTCGGTCTCTTCGACGGGATCGATGGTGTAGCTGACCAGACCGTCCACATCGGCAGCCTCGAGCCCTGCATCGCCGAGAGCGTCGAGGATCGCCTCTGCGGCCAGCTGCGTCTCGCTCCGCCCGGCGTCCTTGCTCCACTCGGTGCGCCCGATGCCGACGATCGACGCGCCGGTGCTCACGACGACCCTCTGCCCGGTTCGCCGCTGACAGGGCGGAACACGGGCACGACGCCACCGCCGGCGGTGTCGGCGAAGGTCACCTCGACCGGGAGGCCGACGCGCACGTCGAGCGGATCGACGTCGACGAGGTTGGTCATCAGTCGGACTCCTTCGTCGAGCTCGACGAGCGCTGCCAGCACCGGGTAGTCGAACGCAGGGTGCCTCGGGTGGTGCAAGAACGCGTAGCTGTAGACGATGCCGCGGCCGGTCGCCGCTTCGAATCCGAGGTCTGTCGAGTGGCAGCGCGGGCACATCGGACGTGGCGGATGGTGGAACGCGTGACACGCACTACAGCGTTGGACGACGAGCCGGTGCGCGGTCGCTGCGTCCCAAAACGGGGCGGTGTCCTCGGTGAGCACGGGCGCCGGTCGAGCCGGTCCACCGATCGGAGAGCTCATCGCTCGGCCGCGACGAGGACGACGCGGTCCGCGACGAGCGCGTCGATCTCGGCGTCGGTACGACCGAGCTCGATCAGGAGCTCGCGGGTGTGCTCGCCGCACGCGCTCGGACCCCGCTGCACGATCCCGGGCGTCGTGTCGAAGTTGATCAGCAATCCCGGATCCTCGAAGCGCCCGACTGCGGTGGACCGTGTCTCCACGACGAGCTGAGCGTCGCGAGCGTCGGCGTCGTCGAACAGCTCACGGCAGAACGACTCGTTCACGACCTCGACGGGCACGTGCGGGTCGAGCAGCGCGAACCAGTGGTCCGCGGGCTCCTGCACGAAGCGCTCCTCCAGGAGGCTGGCCGCAACGTCCTCCGCCGAGGTGTCGAGCGTCGAGCTGCCTGCGAGCACGATGTCGAGGAGCGCGCGTTGCTCCGGCGGGTGTAGCGCGGCGACGACCAGCCATCTCTCGTCCGCGCACCGGTACATCCGATACCACGTCGAGAGGCCGTACTGGTCCTTGTCGACGTGCCCCCACGCAGACGGCGTACCGTCGGCGTGGACCCAGGCGTACGAGGTGTGCAGGAGGCCTGCATTGACGATCGACGTGCTCACCGCTTGGCCCTCACCCGTGCGCTCGCGGTGGTAGAGCGCGCCGACGATCGCGATCGCGGCCAACAGCGCGTTGCCCGTGTCGCCCATGTTCGAGCGGCTCCAGATCGGCGGGTTGCCTGCGTCGACTCCCCCGTCCTCCCATTCGGTGCCGGTGAGCGCGGCGGCCGTCTGGTCGGTGCCCGGCAGCCCTGACCGAGGGCCTTTCTCGAAGCCGCGGGTGTTGCACCAGACGAGGCGGGGATGGCGCGCGTGGAGGGTGTCCCAATCCAGCCCGAGCCGGGCGGCCGCGCCGGGCCTCCAGTTGGTGGTGACGACATCCGCCGAGGCGACGAGCTGATCCAGGATGGCCCGTCCCTCGGGTCGCTTGAGGTCGACCGAGATGCTGCGCTTCCCGCGGTTGGTGCCGAGGCCCATGTGCGTGCCGGCCCAGTACCCGTCGTGCAGGGCGTGGACCTTGATCACGTCGGCGCCGAGATCGGCGAGCGCGCGACCCGTGAACGGACCGGCGACGCCCAAGCCGAGATCCAGCACACGGATCCCCGACAGCGGATGGTCCAACGGCTTCGTCGCCGCCGGCGCTGCCGCCGAAGCCGAATCCCGGCGGCCCTCCGCTGCGGCCTCGGCGAGCACCTCGCCGGTGTGCTGGCCGAACCGCGGCGCCGGCCCGCGCACCCCACCCGGAGTCGCAGAGAACTCGAGCACCGAGCCGACGTGCCGGATCCGTCCGACGTCGGGGTCGTCGACCTCGACGACGCATCCGTCGGCCAGGAACGCCTCGTCCGACAACGCCTCCGCAGGCGAGCGGACGAGGGCAACTCCCATCTTCGCCCGCTCTCCCGCCTGCACCCACTCGGCCGCCGGGAACTTCTTGAACGCAGCGGCCAGGTCGTCGTGCAGGAACAGGCCGGTCAGCAACCCGTCGGCTTCCATCGACACCCGATCGGGATCGTCGCGGTAGGGGCCCTCCAGGTCGACGTGGTGGATCTCGTCCCCGGCCGCGGTCGTCAACACCCAGTTCGGCCGGACCGTCCAGTGGTGCACCCAGCGACCGTCGGCGCACTCGAACAGGCCCTCGATCGACCGTGAGTCGAGCGGCCACATCCAGTACAGCGGGGCGTCCGGCCGTTCGACTCGCTGCCAGTTCAGGCAGACGGATGCGAGCGCCCCCTGCAGCAGCGACGTCTCGACGTGCTGGCCCCGTCCGGTCACCTCGCGCGCCCGCAGTGCGGCGGCGATGCCGAGGCCGGCAAGGTAGGTCGCCCCCACACTCGGCCACGGCGTGCGCACGAAGACCGGACCAGATCGATCCGCGCCACGGATCATCTGCTCGGGGGCGTCGAAGTCGTCGTGCGGTCCCGGCCGGCCGGCGATGTACTCCATCGGCGTTCCACGGCGACCTTTCTGGTCGTGGAACAGCCCGGTGCGGGCGGCGACGAGCGCGTCGTAGGCCGGCCGATCGCGCATCGCGCGGAGCGGCCCGTAGCCGCTGATCGAGCACGTGATCAGACGTGGGTTCGCGGCCGACATGGTCGGGTGGTCAACACCCAACCGTGCGACGGCGTCGCGCGACAACGACTCGACGACGATGTCGGCGGACGCGACCAAGGCGTCGAACGCCGCCCGACCTTCTGTCGAGTTGAGGTCGATGACCGCGCTGCGCTTGCCGCGGTTCCACACCCGCGCGCCGGTCTGTTCCCGGAAGGGATCGATGCCGGGACCTTCGATCCTCGTCACATCGGCACCGTTGTCGGCGAGCATCATCGTCGTCATCGGGCCGGCGACACCGGTCGAGATGTCGAGGACGCGCAAGCCTTCGTACACACCATCCGTCATCTCGAACTCCTCGTCTCCCCCGGGCTCGACTGCCCGACCACTGCTCACCGTCGCCGGTCACGAGCCGAAGGGGGAACGTAGCACGCGCTATGCACGCAGACCATAGCAACCGGTATGGTCCCCACGAGCATGTTCTCCGGCGCTGCACGGACGGAGGCTGCCGGACTGCGAACCGCCGTTCAATTTATGATATTGTGCTTCACGCAAGTGGCATCCCAGACGAAGGTTGACGTGATGGCGACGACAGAAACGCTTGGCTCCTCGGTCGTCCACGACGACGACGCTCTGCCCGTCGGCTTCCCGATGCCGCGCCGACCCGAGCTGCTCCAGGCCGGCACGCCCCGGCTGCGAGTCCGCACCGTCCGGAACCGCTTCCCCTTCCCGCTGCCCAACGGCTGGTTCGCGATCGCTCGCACCGGCGAGATCCTCCCCGGCGAGATCAAGGCACTCCACTACTTCGGGCAGGACCTGGTCGCGTTCGCCGGCGACGACGGCCTCGTGCACCTCGCGGAGGCGTATTGCCCTCACCTCGGTGCTCACCTCGCGGTCGGCGGCAAGGTGGAAGGTGACTGCATCCGCTGTCCGTTCCACGGCTGGAAGTTCGACGGCACCAGCGGAGGGTGCAACGAGATCCCCTACGCGACCACCGAGCGCATACCCAGCCGGGCCGTCCTGCGCACCTTTCCCACGGTCCAGCGCAACGGTCTCGTGTTCGCCTGGCACCACCTCGAGGCCGGCGAGCCGTTCTACGAGGTACCCGAGGTGGCGGAGTTCGGGAGTGATGACTGGCAGGCGATGATCATGCGCGAGTTCGAGATCGCCACGTCGTGCCAGGAGATGGCCGAGAACAACCACGACTTCGCGCACTTCAAGTACGTGCACGGCACCGACGAGATCCCTGACGGCGACGAGCACATCGACGGGACCTACAAGCGAGTGAGCAACCCGAACCTGGAGCGCGAGACGTTCGGTCTCGGGCTCGGCGTCGTGCGCGTTCCGAACGTGGTCACGTTCCTCTCGTCGGTGACGCCGATCGACGAGGACAACGTGCACGTCCGTTGGATCTTCACCGCGCCGACCTCGCTCGGCGCATCTGTCCTCGACAAGATCGCCGAGTCGTTCACTGTGGGCGTGACCCAGGACGTCCCGATCTGGGAGAACAAGGTGTACCGACCCCGTCCCGTTCTGACCAAGGGAGAGGCGGGCATCATCGCCCATCGCAACTGGTCCGCTCAGTTCTACTCCTCTTCGGTGGAGCTCCCCGAGGCGTGACCGGTCGCCGTCGTCGCACGTCCATCTGACAACCACCAGCCTGAGAAACACGAGCCTGAGAAACACGAGAGGGACCAACCATGGGCGCAGACGCCTTTCGATATGACGGAAAGCGTGCGCTCGTCGTCGGCGGCGCGACGGGCATGGGCAACGAGACAGCTCGTCTCCTGCTCGACCTCGGCGCGGAGGTCGTCGTCATGGACCACGCCCCCGTCGACATCGCAGGGGTTGACGTCATCAAGGTCGACCTGCGCGACAGGTCGAGCATCGACGCCGCGCTGGAGACGTGTGGCGGTCCGATCGACGCGCTGTTCGCGTGCGCCGGCGCTGCGGACGGCACGCCCCGCATCGAGCGGATCAACTTCATCGGCCACCGGCACCTCATCGAGTCCGCCGTCGCGTCCGGCGCGTTGCGTCGAGGCAGCGCGATCGGGATCATCTCCTCGTCGGCCGGGCTCGGTTGGGAAGCGCAGCTCCACCTGATCAACACACTGCTGGACACGCCCGACTTCGACGCTGCCGTCGAGTGGTTCGAGACCAACGAGAGCGTCAAGCACTACATGTTCACCAAGCGGGCGATGAGCCAGTACGTCGCCCGCCAGTCGGTCGGGCTCCTGAAGCAGGGTGTTCGGATCAACGCCCTGCTTCCCGGCCCGACGGACACACCGCTGGCGCAGGCCAACAAGGAGCTCTGGCTCGAGTTCGGGCGGGACTACCGGGATGCGGTCGGGATCAGCACATCGAAGCCCTCGGAGCAGGCACACGCGCTGGTCTTCCTGTGCAGCGATGCGGCGTCCTACGTGAACGCTGCGACGCTCGTCGCCGATGCCGGCTGGTGCTCTGCCGGCTTGTCCGGTGGCTTCCCCGCGGCCACCGACGCCGTGCACTTCCTGATGGGCCGCTTCGGCTGACTGTTCCGTCCCTGCCTTGCGGGAGCATCGATCACGCCGGGGGAGCTGCCGCTCCGAAGGTCGCCGACGGCGAACGCAGCGTGATCTGATCGACGTTGATCGACGGGAGATCGAGAGCACTCGCGTATGTCGCGAGCAGCTGCTGGGCCACCTCGGCCGGCACCATGAACGAGTCCTGCAGCAACCCGCGCTTGATCCACTGCCCCATCAGGTCGCCGATCAGATCCGGGTCGAACGAGTTGCCGAATCCGGTCGGGAACGTGGCACCGACCGCGACGCACGACCACCGCACCTCCGGGTGCTCGGTGTGCCATCCGCGCACCGAGACCTCCAGCGCAGCCTTGCTCGCGGCGTAGGCGACCATTCCGTCGCGTGGCACCGCGGCGGTCTCCGACGACAGCGCGACGATGATGCCTCCTGGCGCCATCGCGCCAACGACCCTGCGAGCGAGCTGGTTGAAGCCGATGACGTTGATCGCCAACGTCCGGCTCCACGATTCGCTGTCGACGTCCTTGATCGGCCTGAGCGATGCCGATCCGGCGGCGTACACGACGAGATCGATCTGGCCGAACGCGGCGATGCAGCCCGCGACGAGGGCGTCGATGCTGGCGTCGTCGGTGACGTCGGCTCCGATGGCGACACCTCCGCCGACGCGCGCGGTGATCTCCGTCAGCGCCTCGACCCGCCGCGCGGCGAGCACAACGGACGCGCCAGCGGCGATGGCGAGCTCGGCGACCTCTTTGCCGATGCCCTCCGAGGCGCCGACGACCAGGATCCGCCGCCCGGCGAGGTCAACCTTCACAACGATTCCTCCACGGTTCGTTCCGCCGATGCGATGCCACCGAGCGACTGGTCGAGCACCATCGACCGTTTCAGGAGCAGGTGCGCTTCGACCTCCCACGTGTAGCCCATGCCACCGTGGACCTGGATGCAGGTCGTTGCTGCGACGTGCGCGGCCCGCGAGGCGACGATCCGGGCACCGGCAGCGAGCACGTCGAGGCGAGCGACTGGTTCCACGTCGGCGTCGTCATGCTCGTTGATCGCGACGGCCGCTGCGTGCACGCCGGCGCGAGCGATGTCCGTGGCGGCGGCCGCATCAGCCAGCAGGTGCTTGAGCGCTTGGAAGCTGCCGATCGCCCGGCCGAACTGCTGGCGCGACTTGGCGTAGTCGGTGGCGAGGTCGACGGCGGCCTGGGCGAGGCCGACCTGGAACGCGGCGACCAGCAGCGACGCGTGACGCAGAAGGCCGTCGCGCAGCGCCGGATCCACGGTGTCGCCGGGGCCGATGTCCGTGGCGCGCACGTGGCTCACCGGTGTCGTCGGATCGAGCGGACGGGTGATCAGTCGACCCCGCGGCACGTCGGTGACCGTCGCTGGATCGCCGGACCAGAGGATCCGGTCGAGGGCTTCGAGGTGCTCGACGACGAGGTCCTCCGGGCCGCGATCGACGGCTCCGACGACGATGGTGCCGTCGGCGGCGCCATCCACGAACCCTGCGGCCAGGAACGTGGCCACCAGCGGTCCGGGCACCAGCGCCCGACCGAGCTCCTCGAACACGATCGTCGCGTCGTCGATGCCGAGGCCGACGCCGCCGGCAGCCTCGGACAAGGTGAGGCTGAAGACGCCCATCTCCGCGAGCCGCAGCCAGAAGGCACGATCGACGCCACCCGGCTCGGCACTCATCGCGCGCCGCCGTTCGGGGGTCATCTCGTTGGTGAGGAACCGGCGCAGCTCCTCCTGCAGGGCGAGCTGGCCGTCGTCGAGGGTCAGGTCCACGCGCGCTCCTTCGGCAGCCCGAGCAGTCGTTCGCCGACGATGTTGCGCTGGATCTGGCTCGTCCCAGCTGCGATCGACAACGACAGCGCATAGAGAGAGCGCTCGACGTGGTCGAAGCGGGAGAGCGTGCCGAGGTCGTCGAGGGCGAGCCCGTGCCGGGCGAGGACACGGGTCGTGACATCGGCGAGGTGCAGCCGGGCGTCGTGGTAGCCGAGCTTGAAGATCGACCCGCCCACGCCGGTCGTGCCGGTCTTCGCCGCCGTCGAGATGTTCCGCTTTGTGTACGCCCACAGCGATTCGAGCTCGGCGACGACGATCGCCAGATCTCGGCGGATCGACTGGTCGTCCCACGCCCCCATCGCCTTGGCGACCTCGGCCAGATCGCGAGCCATGACCATCGAGCCGAGCAGCTCGGACACGAAGGCCGTTCCGCGCTCGAAGGAGAACGTGACCATGGCGACGCGCCAGCCGTCGTTCTCGGCGCCGACGAGGTTCTCGACGGGGATGCGCACCTCGTCCAGGAACATCTCGTTGAACTCGCTCACGCCGGTCAGCGTCCTCAGCGGACGCAGCTCGATGCCCGGGCTGTCCATCGGCATGATCAGCCAGGAGATGCCACCGTGCTTGCTGTCCGGGTCGGTGCGCACGAGCATCTCGCAGTAGTCGGCGACGTGCGCGTGCGACGTCCAGATCTTCTGGCCGGTGACGACGTAGTGATCGCCGTCGCGCACCGCCCGCGTCCGCAGCGAAGCGAGATCCGAGCCCGCCTCGGGTTCGGAGAAGCCCTGGCACCACACATGGTCACCGCGCAGGATCGGCCGGAGGTGGCGCTCCTTCTGCTCGGCAGTCCCTTCGGCAGCGATCGTCGGCCCGGCATGGAGCGTGCCGACGAAGTTGCAGCCGATGTACGGGGCACCCGCTCGCTCGGTCTCCTCGAGGAAGATCAGCTCCTCGTTCGCCGTGGACTCGCGACCGCCGTACGCCTTCGGCCACGCCATGCCCGCATACGCGGCATCGAACAGCTGCCGCTGCCACGCCGTGTCGTACTCGCGTTGCGCCGGCCAGTCGTCGGCGGCCGGGTGCGCCGGCAGTTGGGCGAGGTGCACGCCGAGCCACTCGCGCAGCTCCGACCGGAAGGCCTCCTCGGCCGGCGTGGAGCGCAGCCTCACAGCGGCGCCCAGTTCGGTTCGCGCTTCTCAGCGAACGACGCCGGGCCTTCCAACTGATCGGGGTGACCCCACATGCCGACGAGCTCCTGCGAACCAGCCTTGCATGCGTCCGTCAGGCCGAGCTCGAGCGCACCCCACAGCGCACGCTTGGTCGCGGCCATCGCCGCCGGCGAGTTGCGCGCGATCTTCTCGGCCAGCTCCTGTGCCGCTTCGCGCAGGCGATCCGGCGGATCGACGACCTCGCTGACCATGCCCAGCTGGAACGCGCGCGCGGCGCTCATCCGTTCGTGCCGACCGACGAGCGCCATGCGCATCACTGCCTCCACCGGCATCTTCCGCAACAGCGCGACGGCTTCGATGGCGACGACCTGCCCGACAGAGACGTGCGGGTCCATGAACTGCGCGTCCGACGCAGCGATCACGATGTCGGCATCGGCCACGAAGTGGAACGCGCCGCCGGCGCAGATCCCGTTGACCGCACAGATCACCGGCTTCCACACCTTCTGGTGCCACGCGGTGAAGTGGAGATCGAACGCCTCGACGGACTCGCGGTAGCGCTCCATGCCGACACCGTCCGACGCCAGTTCGCTGACATCGGCCCCTGTCTGAAAGGCACGCCCGTTGCCGGTGTGCACGATCACACGCACCTCGGGATCGTCGTCCAGCTCGCGCCACGCGAACGCGAACTCGTCGCGCATCTTGCTGTTCATTGCGTTCAGCGCCCCCGGCCGGTTGTTGATCAACCAACCGACCGCGCCGTGCTTCTCGACGATCAACGTCTCGTACGTGTTCATCGGGACCTCTCCTGGGGTTGTACCGGCGGTAGCCACTGCGGGTCACGCTTGGCGGCGAACGACGCCGGGCCTTCGAGTTGGTCGGGATGACCCCACATGCCCACCAGCTCGTCGGAGCCGGCGCGACATGCATCGGTCAGCCCGAGCTCGAGCGCACCCCACAGTGCCCGCTTTGTGGCCGCCATCGCTGCGGGCGAGTTGAGCGCGATCTTCTCGGCCAACCCTTGCGCCGCGTCGCGCAACTGGTCGGGGGCAACGACCTCGGAGCAGATGCCAAGCTCGAACGCGCGCTGCGCACTCATCCGCTCGTGACGCCCGGCGAGGGCCATCCGCATGATCGGCTCCATCGGCGACTTGCGGACCATGCCGATCCCTTCGAACGCCGTCACCTGTCCGACGGACACGTGAGGATCGAGGAAGGTCGCGTCCGATGCGCAGATCACGATGTCCGCATCGGCGACGAAGTGCAGACCGCCTCCGGCACACGTGCCGTTGACGGCCGCGATGACCGGCTTCCAGACGTGGTTGTGCCACGCCGTGAGGCGCAGCTCGGCCCGCTTGGTCCGGCGCGACTGCTCGCGCAGCGCGTCGGGCTCACGGCTGAGCTGAGCGACATCGAGCCCGGTCTGGAACGATGCACCGTTGCCGGTGTTGACGATGACGCGGACGTCGCGATCGGCGTCGAGCTGCAACCACGCCCGCTCCAGCTCGGCCAGCATCGTCGCGTCCATCGCGTTCGCCTTCGCCGGTCGATCGAAGATCAGCCAGCCCACCTGGCCGCGCGTCTCCACCACCAGCGTCTCGTAGCTCGTCATCGAGCAGCGCCCTCAACGACCCGCGAAGTTCGGCGGCCTGCGCTCGCCGAACGCCGTCAGGCCCTCACGGAAGTCGTCGCTGCGCGACGACAGCTCCATCGCCAGCGCCTCGTTCTGGAGGTGATCGTCGAGCGTCGTCGTCGACCCGGTCAACATCAGCCACTTGGTGAGTCCGAGCGACACCGTGGGACCTGCGCCCAGCTCCTGAACCAGGCGCTCGGCTGCCGCGTCGAGTTCCTTCGAGTCGACGGCCGATTCGACGAGCCCGATGGCTGCGGCCTCGGAGCCCGTGACCGAGCGACCCAGCAGCAGGAGGCGACGAGCCGCGACCGGACCGATCAACCGAGGCAGCAGCCACGTGCCCGCGCTGTCGGGTGTGAATCCTCGAGTGGAGAACGGCTCCCAGAACCGCGCGTCGGTTGCCGCGACACAGAAGTCCGAGGCAGCGGCGAGGTGGAGTCCGATGCCTGCTGCAGTGCCGCGCACCGCGGTCACGATCGGTACCTGCACCGTGAGCACCTTCGCGATCAGCCGGTGAGCCTGCGAGGGCAGGCGCCGTTGGATGCTGCCGACCCGGGGCCGTTCACCGGTCGCCGCGTTGCGAGCCACGATGTCCGCACCCCCGCAGAAGTGATCGCCACGCGCCGTCATCAGCACGGCGCGCACGCGCTCGTCGCGGTTGGCGAGGTCCAGCGCGTCGATCAGTCCGGCGACCATCGTGTCGTTATCGCGTTGCGCTTGTCCGGACGGTCAAGGATCAAGCGGAGCACGGGGCCGTCGAGCTCGACAACGACTCCGTCGACCGATCGGTAGTCGAGATCACCCACGCCTCATCACCTCGTTGATCGTCCTTTCACGGAATTGAGCGGCAGTTCAGAACTGTATGCGCATGCGCTACGGTCGCGCCACATGGCCGAGCCACCAGGACTGCACGCCGACGCTCCCGCGACGATCTCTCTCGCGCTTCGTCGCGCTGCAGCCGACTTCGGTGCACTCGACGCTCTCGTCGGCGACGGCATCCGCCAAACGTACACAGAGCTGGACCGCGAGGTCGACCAACTGAGTGCGGCGCTGATCGCCAGCGGCGTCGAGCCCGGCGAGCGCATCGCGATGTGGGCGCCGAACCGCGCCGTGTTCGTGACCGCGTCGTTCGCCGTCTACCGCGTCGGCGCGATCCTGGTCCCGATCTCCAGTCGCTACCGCGGCGACGAGGCCGCATCGATCATCCGTCGGTCGTCTGCGTCGATGCTGTTCACCGTCACCGACTTCTTGGACCCCGACCCGGTGAGCATGCTGGCCGGCGCCGGGGCACTGCCCACGTTGCGCGCGACGATCGTGATGTCCGGCCATGCGCCGCACGGCACGACGTCGATGGCCGAGCTGCTCGAGCGCGCCCACGCGCCGGGCGTCCTCAACGGGGCGGCCGAGCGGGAGGCGCAGGTCGGCGCGGACGACATCTCCGACATCATCTTCACCTCCGGCACCACCGGCCGGCCGAAGGGCGCGATGCTGCGTCATGGCGCCAGCATCCGCACGTACCTCGGCTGGAGCGAACGGGTGGGCCTCCGCGCCGGAGACCGCTATCTCGTCGTGTTCCCCTTCTTCCACACGTCGGGACTGAAGTCGGGCATCCTCGCCTGCGTCCTGCGCGGCGCGTCGATCCACCCGCAGGCGGTGTTCGACGTCCCGGCGATCATGCGCCGCGTCGTGGAGGAGCAGATCACGATGCTGCCCGGTCCGCCGACGGTGTTCCAGACGATCCTCGCCCACCCGGATCTCGCCTCGTTCGACCTCTCGAGCGTGCGCAGCGCAGTGACCGGCGCAGCGGTCGTCCCGGAGGAGATCATCCGTTTGATGCGGTCCGAGCTGCACATCCCGGACATCGTCACGGGGTACGGGCTCACCGAGACGACGGGCACGATCAGCGTGTGCCGGTACGACGATCCGCCCGAGGTCGTGGCAGGCACGTCGGGCCTGCCGCTCGACGGAGTCGAGGTCCGCATCGTCGACGACGCCGGCTCCGACGTCGCGCCCGGCGCCATCGGGGAGGTGCTGGCGCGGGGCTTCAACATCATGGCCGGCTACTACGACGACGCCGAGAGCACCGACGCCGCGATCGATGCCGACGGCTGGCTGGCCACGGGCGACATCGGCTTCGTCGATCCCGAGGGTCGGATCCACATCACCGATCGCAAGAAGGAGATGTTCATCGTCGGCGGCTTCAACGCCTATCCGGCGGAGATCGAGAGCCGCTTGCTCGAGCACCCGGACATCGTCCAGGCCGCGGTCGTCGGCGTGCCGGATGAGCGGATGGGCGAGGTGGGCTTGGCGTTCCTGGTGCTCCGCGACGGCGCCATCCTCGGACCCGAAGACGTGGGCCCGGAGATCACGGCCTGGGCCCGCGAGCGAATGGCGAACTTCAAGGTGCCGCGCACGTTCCGGATCGTCGACTCTCTCCCCCTGAACGCCACGGGCAAGGTCGCCAAGGCCGAGCTCCGCGCGACGATGCTGGGCGAGCAGACCAAGGTCGGAGGCCACTGATGAGCGAACCGTCGAGCACCGGAGCAGGAGCTGCCCCACGACCACCCGAGGGCGACTGGCTGGGCACGCCCTACCTCCGCTTCGAACGACGCGGATCGATCGCCGTCGTCACCGTGGACCGACCCGAGCGGCGCAACTCGATGACGCCCGCGATGTACTTCGGGGTCCGTTACGCGATCGACCACGTCGCACGGACGCCCGAGCTCGCCGGACTGTTGCTCACCGGAACGGGCGACGTGTTCATCCCCGGCGGCGACCTCGGTGGCGACAACCGGGACGGGTGGGCGGATCTGCCCAACCTGCTGGGCATGGACAACACGCCGTTCGACGCCGTTCGTCGTTCGCCGAAGCCGGTCGTCTGCGCCGTCAACGGCCTCGCCCAAGGTGGCGGGCTGATGATCGCGATGCTCGCCGACGTGTCGATCGCCAGTGACCGGGCCACGTTCCGTGCCCCGGAACTGATGCGTGGCATCGCCGACACCAACTACGCCCAGATCCTGCCCAGGCAGATCGGGCCGGCACGAGCGCGCGACATGTTGATGACCGGGCGCACGGTCTCCTCCGCCGAGGCGGCCGATTGGGGTCTCGTGGCGCGCACGGTCCCACACGAGGAGCTCGAGGCCGCCGCGCTCGACGCGCTCGCGTGGTGCTGCCGCTCCGCACCCAGCGCACGGAACGAGGTCAAGCGAGTCCTCGACCGGTACTACGGCACCTACGACCGCATCGCGATGGACAGCAGCCTCGCCGGCGAGGAGACGGTCGAGGGCTTCATCGCCTTCAAGGAACGCCGCAACCCCTCCTGGGTCCCCACCGACCTCCGCACCGACGGCCGCCTCTAG
>JAOBWO010000019.1 GCA_025463415.1 Acidimicrobiales bacterium
GCCTCGTTGATCTCGACCAGGTCGATGTCGCCGATGGTCATCCCGGCCCGCTTCAGGGTCTGGCGGACGGCATCGACGGGGCCGAGGCCCATGATCTCGGGGTTGAGCCCGGAGACACCCGACGCGACGACGCGGGCGAGCGGGGTGAGGCCGAGGGCCTTGGCCTTCTCGGCGCTCATCACGAGCACGGCGGCGGCACCGTCGTTGAGCGGGCAGGCGTTGCCGGCGGTGACCTGGCCGTCGGGACGAAACGCCGGCTTCAGCGCGGCGAGCCCTTCGAGGGTGGTGCCTTCGCGGGGGCAGTCGTCCTTGGAGATGACGGTGCCGTCGGGAAGCGTGATCGGGGTGATCTCGTCCTCGAAGAAGCCGTTGGCGATGTTCGCGCTGGCCAGGTCCTGCGACCGCTTGGCGAACTCGTCCATGTCGGCGCGGCCGACACCCTCGAGCTGGACCACGTTCTCGGCGGTCTGTCCCATCGCGATGTACACGTCGGGCAGGCCGGGCTGCGGCGACCAGATCGGCGCACCGCCGGTGGCGCGCTCGCGGGTGTGCGCGCCGGAGTCCTTGAAGATCGGGTTCGGGGCGGTGTCGCTGGCGCCGGCGGCGTAGCGGCTGACGGTCTCGACGCCGGCGGCGATGAAGCAGTCGCCCTCCCCGGCGCGGATCGCGTGCGCAGCCATGCGAATGGTCTGCAGGCTGGACGAGCAGTAGCGGTTGACGGTGACGCCGGGGACGTTGTCGAGGCCGGCGAGCACAGCCGTGATCCGGCCGATGTTGAAGCCGGCTTCGCCAGCGGGCTGACCGACGCCCATGATCAGGTCCTCGATGTCCGACGCCTGGACCGACGGGACCTTGGCCAGCAGCGCGCGCACGATCTGGGCCGACAGATCGTCGGGGCGGATCGACACCATCGTGCCCTTGTTGGCACGGCCGATCGGGCTACGAGCAGTGGCGACGATGACGGCTTCGGACATGGGACCCCCAGGTGAGATGAACAGTGGATGAGAACGGGTGCGATCCTACCGATCGGCCGCCGACAACTAACGAGTTTCGACGACCCGGAAGGCCTCCACGGCAGATCCCTCGGGCAGCCCGAACTTGGTCGCGTTGGCGCTCATCCAGGTGCGGACCATCGTTCCGATGCCGCTCGGGTCCTGGTGCTGTGTCTCGTGGCAGAGCAGGGCGCGGATCTTGCGCTCGACGTTCGCGCTCACATCTTCGACATGGATCGACGGACCCGGGTCGGCCAACGGCGACATGATCCAGATCTCGGGAACCGTCCACGCCTCGAGCCCGTCCGCCAACAGCTGCGGGTAGGCGAACGGGTTGCGCGCATCGGGGTAGACAGCTGCGATCGCGGCCTGGCCGGTGGCGACGTGGTCGGGGTGGCTGGCGTAGATGCGGCCGAGATCGAGCGTCGGCGACTGGGTGATGACGAGCTGCGGGCGCACCTGGCGGATCACGCGCGAGAGCGCTTCGCGAAGGGCGAGGTCGTACTGCACTCTGCCATCACCGAAGCCGAGGAAGATCAGCTGCTCGACCCCGACCTCCTTGGCGGCGCGGGTCTGTTCCTCGCGGCGCATCTGGGCCATCTGTGGACGAGGGATCGTCTGGTCGAATCCGCCGGCATCACCATCGGTGACGAGGCAGTAGGTCACCTCGACGCCGCGATCGGTGAGGTTCGCCACCGTCGCCGCGGCCCCGAAGTCGACATCGTCGGGATGCGCCGTGATCACGAGGGCACGCTGCACTTCGTGTGGTTCGAGCATGCCGCCAGCGTAGGGCCGTTCCGCGCCCGCAAAGTATGGTGCTCGGATGAACTTGCCTGACGTGCCGCTCGGATCGTTCGACCTCTCCGACTTCGAGTTCTGGACCCAGCCGCGTGAGTACCGCGAGGGCGCGTTCAAGACGCTGCGCGACACCCCGGGACTGCAGTTCTTCGCCGAGCGCGACTTCGAGGACTCGCCGTTCCCGATCGGCCCCGGGTACTACGCGCTGACCCGGCACGAGGACGTCTGGGCGGCCAGCCGCAACGCCCAGCTGTTCTGCAGTGGCAAGGGCAGCAACATCGGCGATCTCCCCCAGGAGATGAACGAGTTCTTCGGCTCGATGATCAACATGGACGATCCCAAGCACTTCCGGCTGCGCAACATCGTGTCGAAGGGCTTCACGCCCAAAGAGGTCGCGCGGGTCAACGACTACGTGACGGTCAAGGCGAAGTCGATCGTCGACGGTCTGCTCGAGCGCTTCCCCAACGGCGAGTGCGACTTCGTCACCGAGGTGGCCGCTCCCCTGCCGTTGCAGATCATCTGCGAGATGATGGGCATCCCTGCCGGCGACACCTCGCAGATCTTCAACTGGACCAACGTGATCCTGGGTGCCGGCGACCCGGAGTACGGCGGCAGCCTCGAGGCGCTGATGACCGCTGCGTTGGAGATGTTCTCCTACGCCCAGGCGCTCGGTGAAGATCGGGTCGCAACGCCTCGCGAGGACATGACGAGCGCGATGATGAACGCCGTCGTCGATGGCGAGCGGTTGACCGCGCAGGAGTTCGGCAGCTTCTTCATCCTCCTGGTCGTGGCCGGCAACGAGACCACCCGCAACGCGATCAGCCACGGCATGCGCGCTCTCACGATGTTCCCCGATCAGAAGTCACTCTGGTTCGACGACTTCGAGGCCAACACCAAGACGGCCGTCGAGGAGATCGTGCGCTACGCGACGCCCGTCATCCACTTCCGCCGCACCGCGACGCAGGACACCGAGCTGGCCGGCGTCAAGATCAACGAGGGCGACAAGGTCGTGCTCTGGTACAACTCGGCCAACCGCGACGAACGGGTCTTCGAGAACCCGTACGAATTCAACGTCCTGCGCGGCACCCAGCCGGCCCAGGCGGGGTTCGGCGCCGGCGGACCACACTTCTGCCTCGGCGCCAACCTGGCCCGCCGCGAGATCAGCGTGATGTTCGACGAGATCCGCCGGCGCCTGCCGAACCTGCGCATCACCGGTGAGCCCGAGTACCTCCAGAGCTTCTTCATCAACGGCATCAAGCGCCTGTCCTGTGCTTGGTAGTGACCGCTAGGCGAGCTGACCCGTGGCGTAGTGGCGCCGGCAGAGCAGCTCGTACCTGACGACGTCGCCGAACAGGGGCTGCTCGGGTTCGTCCTCGGTGTCGCCGACGACGACGGTCTCACCCTCGTAGACGACGCGGCCGTTGACGAGGCGGGCGTTGTGGGTGGCCCGCTGGCCGCACCAGCACCGCGCCTCCACCTGCAGCGCGACTCGTTCGTCGGCGATCTCCAACAGGCGCTTGGTGCCGTCGAACAGCAGGCCCCGGAAGTCGGTGATCAGGCCGAACGTGTAGACGTCGACGCCGAGCTCGTCGACGACCCTCGCCAGCTGGTCGCACTGCTCGACGCTGTAGAACTGGGCCTCGTCGCACACCATGAACGACAGCTGGGCATACCTTGTGGCCAGGTCGAACAGGTCGAGCTCGGCACGGACCTCCACCGCGGGCGCCGACACACCCAATCGGCTGGTGATCTGCGAGCCGTCTCGATCGAGCTTGGTCAGCAGCAGCCCGTTGAGGTTCCGCGAGGTCAGGTTGTGGTGGATCTGCAAGGCCAGCGTGCTCTTGCCCGAGCCCATCGTGCCGAAACTGAAGCGGAGCGTCGCCATGCAGGACAGCACGGTAGCCGACAGGCCCGAAGTGCCTCCTCAAGCCGTGGCCCGGCGCGCTGACGCGGGCGGCGTCAGCTCGAGACCACGAAAGCGCCCACCACCGATCCCGTGCGCTGGAGGCTCGTGTACAGCTGGTCCTTGGTGGCTCGGTCCACGGTGGGATCGGCGAGGTCGGCCACCACCGGACGGATGAGGAAGCCATTGCCGCGGTCGACCCAAGTCGGGATCACCAGCGGTCGCGAGACGGCGAAGGTGCCGTCGAGTTGCTCGTCGATCGAGACGGACACGATCTCTCCGTCCTGGCTCTTCGCCGGGAACGAACCCGTCGGCATGTTCGACAGGAAGTTGCCCATGCCGAAGACCACCCACGTGCCGTTGACCTGCTCGATCGGCTGGATGACGTGCACGTGGTGCCCGACGATGAGGTCCACGACGCCCGCCCGCGTGATCGCGTCCGCCACCTGGCGCTGAAAGGGCGTGATCGCCGCTGATCCCTCCGACCCCCAGTGCAGGCTGAGGATCACGACGTCCGCGCCGCGTGCACGTGCGTCCGCCGCGGCCCAGATGATCTTGTCGACGTCGATCAGGTTGGAACGCCACGGCTCGTCGGCCGGCAGGTGCGCACCGTTGAAGCCGAACGTGTAGCTGAGGTGGGCGACAGCGATGCCGCCGACGTCGACGAGCGAGACGAGCGCCTCCTCGGGTGTGCGCGCCATGCCTGCCTCGCTGACGCCGGCGGCCTCCAACGCGTCCACGGTGGCGTCCACGGTGGCGTCGACGCCGGCAGTGCCCCGGTCCAACGTGTGGTTGCTGGCCGTGCTGCACCGGTCGTAGCCGGCGCCGGCCAGCGCCGTCGCGATCTCGGCGGGGACGCCATATGCCGGGAACGTGGTCAGCGCGGCCCCCGGCGGGGCGATCGGGCTCTCGAGGTGGCAGATCGAGTAGTCGGCTGCCGAGAGGACCGGCGTCACCTCGGCATACATCTGCGAGAAGTCGAAGCCGTCACCGCCGGCGTTCCGCGCAGCCTGCTGCACCAGCGGAGAGTGGAGCAGCGTGTCGCCGGTGAAGTCGAACGACGCATGGCGAAGCACCGCCGCCAGAGGCTGGATCATCACGGGGGTCGATGCCGGTGTCGGTGGCGGCACCGACGGCATGGTGGGAGCAGGAACCTCGGAACGGACGACCACTCGCTCCGGAACCAGCACGACGCCGGACGAGCGCCCGTCGGCGACCCGTGGTGCGATCGCGTTCGACATCGCATCGAGGAACTCGGGCTGCGAGCTGCTCAACAGCACCGTGTCGGGCGCTGCGCTCTCGGTCCCGGGGACGGAGTCCGGGCGCGCACAGGACGCGACAACGACCATCAACAGCCCGCCCACCCCGAGCACAGCGAAACCTCGCGCGTGCACGCCCGGATCCTTCCAGACCGGTGGTGCGCGACGCGCGGATGTCAGCCGCGACCGGCGGCGGCTGCGGCTTCCTCTGCGGCGGTGAGCTGCTCGTCGACGATCGCCAGCCCGCCGTCCCAGAACGCGGGGTCGGCGAGATCGCAGTCGACGATGCGCCCGAGGTCCTCCGGGCTCATCGAACCACCCGCGCGCAACAGATCGAGGTAGCGCGGGACGAACTCCTCGCCCACCTCCTCGTACCGCTTGTAGACGCTGAGCGCGAGCAGCTGGCCGTACGCGTACGCATAGACGTACCCGGGCGTGTGCATGAAGTGCGGGATGTAGCTCCACCAGCTGCGATAGCCCTCGGTGATCTCCACCGATGGGCCCAGCATCGCCGTCTGGGTCTCCTCCCACAGCTCGTTGAACCGTTCGACCGCGAGCTCGCCCTCGGTACGGCGGGCGGTGTGTGCGGCGTGTTCGAAACGGTTCATCGCGATCTGACGGAACACCGTCGCGATCGAGTCCTCGAGCGTCGCGGCGAGCAGCGCGAGCCGCTCGTTCGGGTCGGTGAGGGTGCTCAGCAGCCGCTTGCTCGTCACCGTCTCGCCGAACACGGAGGCCGTCTCGGCGAGCGTCAGCGGCGTCGACATCTGGAACACTCCCTGTTCACGTGACAGGTAGCCGTGCACCCCGTGGCCGAGCTCGTGGGCGAGCGTGGCGACATCACGCGTCTTGCCGGTCCAGTTGAGCAGCACGTACGGATGGTGGGACGGCACGGTGTAGGCACAGAACGCACCGCCGCGCTTGCCCGGACTGGCCGGAGCGTCGATCCACTCCTCACGCAGGAACCGCTGCACGATGCCGGCCAGCTCACCGCTGAACGACGAGTACGCATCCGTGACGACCTCAGTGGCGACCGACCACGGAACCTGGCTCTCCGCGGTGGCCACCGAGGCCATCCGGTCGTAGTCGGCGATGCGATCCACGCCGAGGATCTTCGCCTTGAGGGTGTACCACCGTTGGGGGATGTCGTAGCGCGCGACGACCGAGTCGACGAGCGCCTGCACGCTCTCGTCGCTGGCTTCGTTGGCGAGGTTGCGGCTGCTGATCCACGACGGATAGCCACGGAGCCGGTCGTCGACGGACTTGTCGTTGAGCAGCGTGTTGAAGATGAACGCCCGCGTTCGCAAGCCGGGCTGCAGTCCCTCGGTGACGGCCTCATGAGCCTGCTGGCGCACGGCGCGGTCGGGGTGCTGGAGCATGGCCAGTCCCTGCATCAGCGGTACCGCGGCGCTCGTGCCATCGGCGCCGGGAAGCTGGACCTCCATCGCCGAGCTGAGCTCATCGAAGAGCCGACCCCACGCACTCGAGCCGGTGACGCTCTTCTCGGTGAGCACGCGCTCCTCGGGCTCGGTGAGCACGTGGTCCTTGTAGCGACGTTCGGACCGCAGGTGATGGCGAACGAAGTCGAGCGCGTGGGCCGGGTCGGCGAGCACGGCATCGACGTGCTCGTCGGTGGCCGCAGCCCATTCGAGGTCGATGAAGATCAGCTTCGTGCTCATCGCGGTGCTGCGCTCTTGCACGTGCGCCATCAATGCGCCGTTCTCTGGCCGTGACGTGTCAGCCGCAAAGATGAGTCCGGCGTAGCTGCCGGCGCGGCCGGACACCTCCAGCAAGGCTGCATACCGGCTGTAGAACGCGCCGAGCTCGGCGGCACTCATCTCGGCGATTCGGCCTCGGCCGGCGGCGACCAGCTCATCGGCGATCGCGTCGGCCTCGTCGAGCAAGGCATCAACGTCGGCTGCCCCGTCGAGCAGCGGCTGCAGATCCCAGTGGACGCCCATCGCGGCGAGGTCGTTGGGGTCGATGCTGCGTTCGTCGGTGACCGTCATGCCCTCAGGCTAGGCGCTGACGCACGATGGTGCCGGCGCGTGGACGACGTCCGGGGCCACCCGGACACGACCGCGACCCTCACGCTTGGCTGCGTACATCGCGTGGTCCGCGTTGATCAGCAGCCAGCCCGGATCGGAGGTGCCGCCGACGTGATGGGCCACCCCGATGCTGGCGCCGACGTGGAGCACGAGACCGTTCGTCGACAGCGGTTGGTGGACCGCGTTGATGATCCGCTCACCGATGTTGAGCGCAGCCTCGGCCGTCGTCTCCGGACAGATCAGGACGAACTCGTCGCCTCCGGTGCGGGCCAACGAGTCCTGCGCTCGCGTCATCGACCCGAGACGTGCGGAGATGATCCGCAGCACATCGTCGCCGACCGCGTGGCCGTACGTGTCGTTGACGAGCTTGAACCCGTCGAGGTCGATCAGCAGCACCGAGACCTCGGTGTCCGACATCGGCGCAGAGCTCGTGGCCGCGGTCAGCCTGGTCTGGAGGAGGATGCGGTTGCCGAGACCGGTCAGCGGATCGTGCAGCGCCTGCTGTTCGAGCGCGAACTCGAGCCGCTTGCGATCGGTGATGTCGCGCACGCTGGCACGGAACTCCACCGGGAGCTTGGTGCTCGGGTCGAGCACGGCGGAGATCGAGTTCGCCACCCAGATGTACGTTCCGTCGGACCGCATCAGACGGCACTCCGACGTCAACGGCGTACCGCCGAGATGAGGGTGCGCGCCGGTCCTGACCAGACTGATGTCGTCGGGATGCACCATCGACAGCACGATGCGCCCGCGCAGCTCGTCCGGGCTGTAGCCGAGGAGTCCGAGCGAGGACGGCGATGCGTACTGGATCTCGCCGTCGGCGTTCATCAACAGCACGACGTCGGCGGCCGTGTCGGACAGCAGGCGGAACCGCGTCTCGCTGCGCCGCAGGGCGTCGTCGACGCGGGCACGCTCGAGCACGTGTGCCACGGTCTCACCGATGATCCGCAGGAACGTCTGCTCGTCGTCGGTCCAGACCCGCGGGGCGTGCACCATCGACACCCCGATGACGCCGAACAGCTCACCGGCCGCCGACATCGCGACCGCCATCAAGCCACCTTCGGAGCCGAGGGCCGTGCGCTTCTCGATCGCCCATGGCTCCTCGCACTCCAGCGCGTTCGTCACGACGACGGGCTCCAAGCCGCGCAGCCGCTCGATCCAACGTGGCAGCTGGGTGAAGGGCATCGTGTGACCCGGGTTGACGAGCTGTTCACCGCCGTCGTTGCAGACGTGCCCGGCGATGTTGGCGAGCAAGAGCTTCTGCTCGTCGACCCGATCGATGTAGATCAGGTCCACACCGAGCATCGCCCCGATCGTCGCGCAGATCCCGGACAGCTCGGACAGGAACTCCTCCGGCTCGAGGTCCAGCGCGATCTGGGCCACCTCGAACGCGTAGCGCAGGTGGTTGACCCTCGCCGAGGCGGCCACTTCGACCGCGTGACGGTCGGTGACGTCGCGACACGTCAGCACCATGCCGCCGGCGATCGGGTTGGCGATCTGACCGCTCATGATCTCCAGCCAGCGCACCGATCCGTCACGGGCGATCACTCGAAGCGTCGTCACCGTGTTGGCCCTGCCGGCTGCGAGATCGGCGAGCTGATGCATCGCGAAGATCAGGTCGTCCGGGTGCACGACGACGGCGATGTTCATGCCGATCACCTCGAGCACCGAGTAGGCGAGTGCTCGTTGCAGGGCGTGGTTGGCGTAGAGGATCTCACCGTCGTCGGAGACCACCACGACCAGGTCGAGCGATTCGTCGAGCAGCGCGGCAAGGCGCGCCTCGCTCATCCGCAGCGACGCCTCCACCCGTTCCCGAGCCAGCAGTGCGGTCACCGTCTCGGCGACGCGACGGATCAGCGAGATCTCGTCGTCGGCCCACACGCGGGGTGTCGTCATCATCACGCCGGACAGCCCGAGGCACGATCCGCCCGAGATCAGCGGCACGAGCAGCGCGCTGCGGCCGTGACCCTCCACGCTGCGCCACTCGTCGACCCACGTGCCGTGCAGCGCTTCGATGTCGTTGACGACCACCGTCGACGTGATCTCTCGCAGTCGGGTCGTCAGCTCGGGAGCGTCGAAGCATCCCAGCAACTCGGCGGCGTGATCGCTGCCGCTGCTGACCCAGATGCCGGCACCATTCACGGTCGATCCGTCGAGCAGCCAGACGCCCGCTCCGTCGGTGCCGAGCAGGGTTCCCAGCCGCTCGATCTGTTGGTCGAGGCCGGCCGCGATGTCCTCGTGCGCCACGTTCAGAGCCCAGTGCGACAGGTCGAGGAGCAGTTGCTCGAACTCGCTGCGCCGCTCCGCAGCGCTCTGTTCGGTGCGCTGCACCGCGATGTTGCGCAGCGACAGGGCGTAGCCACCGAGCACGGGATCCTCGATGCCGGACGCATCCACGTCGAACCAGGTCGAGCCACCGTCAGCGGTCAGGATCCGCAGTTCCGTGACCGGAACGGCGTACTCCCCCTTCAGCGTCTCCCCGAACCGGGTGATCGCCAGCTCGCGGTCGTCGGGGTGGACCACCGTCAGGAAGTGCGAGCCGATGACGTCTTCGGCGCGGACCCCGAGTGCGGCCTCGACCGATTGGTTGACCGACACGATCCAGCCGTTGCGATCCAGGACGACGAGGATGTCGCGAACGTTGTCCAACATCGCCTTCACGTGGGACTCGCTGAGCTGGCGGGCGCGGTCGGTGATCTCCCGCCCGATCAGGTTGGCGATCGTGTCAGCGATCTGCTGGACGGTGATCAGCTCGTCCTCGGTCCAGACGGTGTCGGCCTCGAGGCGCGCCAGCCCGAAGGCGCCGACGAGATCGCCGCCGACGTGCAGCGCGGCGTACACGTTCGATCCGAACGGCTGACCGTGGAAGACCGACGCCAGTTCCTGGCGCCACGGGGCGTCCTGCTCGACCGTTGCCTCACCGACGAGCACGCCGGGATGGTTGAGCCGTTCGATCCAGCTCGGAACGCGGTCGATGCTGACCACGGCCGGTGGCGCCTGTCGATCCGGGCACCGATCGCTGACCCAGTTGCCGAGCGGGTGCAGGACGCGCGCCGCCATGTCGATCGTGTCGACGTAGGCCAAGTCCGCGCGCAGCAGCTTGCCGCATGCGGCGAGCACGTTGTCGAACCCTTTGAACAGCTCGTCGCGCCCTTTGGCGAGGGCCAACTGGGCCAGCTCCGCCGAGTAGCTCGACAGCTCGCGCCGTCTCCGCTCCGAGCGTTCGAAGGCGTTCACCTCGGTGACGTCGCGGCTGACGGACGCGTACACCTTCACGCCGGGGCGCAGCACGTCGTCGACGACGTGGATGTCCGAGACCACCTCGGTGACCGCCCCGGTGAAGCGGTTCACGAACTGTGCCGGGCCACTCCAGCGACCATGGTCGCGTAGCGCCGGGATGACCACGGACTGCACCAGCTCGCGGTGCGCCTCGGGATACATCGACAGGTGATGCATCCCGAAGAGGTCCTCGTGCGCGTCCAGGCCGATGACCGCGCGTTGGGCCGTGTTCGCGTACACCCATCCACCACCGGATTCGGCGATCGCGACGAGCGACGACGACTGCTCGATCAGACCCTGGAACCGCTCGCGGTGCATCTCGGCGGAGCGCCGTTGAGTGAGGTCCCTCCGGACGTGCAGCCAGTGAGTGTGGATGCCGCGCTCGTCGAAGATCGGGCTGCGGGTGATCTCGCACAGGAAGGTCGTGCCGTCGAATCGTTGGCTCGCCACTTCCCGCGTGGCCTGTATGACGCCCACCGTGTCGCCGAGCAGCCAATCGATGTGCTCCGGATCGGCGGTCTCGGCGAGCAGGAACTCGATCGTTCGGCCGACCACGTCGACGGCCAGGAAGCCGGTCTCGGTCTCGAAGGCAGGGTTGACGTAGACGATCGGTGGACTGCCCGCCAGCCCGCACGCGGCGGTCGTGACGACGATCGAGTCGTGCACGGTGTCGAGCGCAGCCAGCAAAAGCCTCGCCCGGGCCGAACCGAAGCCGGGCAGCTCGTCGGCACGCCGGTCAGGGACGATGGCCCCGGCAGCACCGGGGGCGACGACGCCGCACCATGGCGTGGAGAGCTTGGGCTCGACGATCGCCGCAGGTTCGGGGAAGCCGAAGTAGTAGCCCTGCGCCTCGTCCGCACCCATCCGGATCAGCGCATCGGCTTGAGCGAGGTCCTCGATGCCCTCGGCGATGACCCGCAGCCCCAACGCGTGAGCGAGGTCGATGACGGCTTCGACGATGGCCTCGTCGGCGAGCGAACCACCGATGCCGCTGACGAAGCTGCGGTCGATCTTGACGGCGGTCACCGGCAACTGGCGCAGGTAGGTCAGCGACGAGTAACCGGTGCCGAAGTCGTCGAGCGCGATCTCCAGGCCCAGCGCACGAAGCGCCGAGAGCGCACCGACGGCGCTCGGGAGGTCTTCGAGCAGGCTCGACTCGGTGACCTCGAAGCCGATGTCGCTCGGCGTGATCAACCCGGTGTCCATCGCCGCGCGCACCCGGCTGTACAGCCGCTCGCCGTCGGCGAGCTGCTGAGCGGCGAGGTTGACCCAGATCCGGATCGGTCCGTCGGTTCGGTCCCGACGCCACGCGAGCACGATGCGGATCGCCTCGTCCAGGACCCACTCGCCGATGGCCGTCATCAGACCGGCGGCCTCGGCCATCGGCAAGAAGTCGGCCGGCGGCAGCAGCCCGTCGTTCGGGTGCTGCCAACGCACGAGTGCCTCGACGCCGATCGCGCGCCCGTCGCGCAGGTCGATGCACGGTTGGAGGTGCAGGCGCAGTTGGTCGTCGGCGATCGCGGCGCGGAGCCCATCCTCTGTGCGCTGCCTGCGGAGGTCGTCCGCGCCGAGTCCGAGCTCGTAGCGGACCGCGGAACCGCGCATCGTCGCCTTCGCCTGGCGACAGGCCAGGAACGCCTGCTCGAGCAGATCGCTCGGCGGCTCGTCGGCGGCGTGGGTGGCGAAGCCGGCACTCGCATCGACGGTCAGGCGGATCGTGGCCCGCTCGGTGGTGGTGGCGGGTTCGATCGCGATCAGCGAATCGAGCGGCACCGTGAGGTCGCTGCGAGCCATCGGCACCCGGACCGCGCCGAGCAGTGCCTCGGCGTACACCTTCGTGGACGCGTCATCGGCGGAGGGCACGACGGCGACGTAGGAGTCGCCCTCGGTCGCGCTGAGCAGGGCACCGTCGGGCAGGCAGTCGAGCAACCGACGGCCGATCGCGAGCAGGACCTGATCGCCGAGCTGCTGCCCCCACCGGTGGTTGACCTGGTGGAAGCGGTCCATGTCGACGTGGATGACGCCGAGGGCCTGTCCTTCGCGCTGGCCTTCTTCGACCGCAGAGCGGATGAACGCCCTGCTCACCGTCACTGCGCGGCGAAGAGGAGGCGCTGGCTCGCGGTGGTCAGGCATGGTCGTCATAGAGGCCCAGTGTCATCGGCACGCACCGTGGCGAACCTGAGGAGTTCCCGACGGGCACTCGGGTGACTCGACGCCCCCCGGAGATCTCCGCTCGACGGGCTGTGGTGGCGGTGCCGTGCACCGCGCCGATCGGGGCTAGATGTAGTAGCCGGTCACATCGATGATGAAGTCGGTCGAGCCGCCGCCGCCCACCCGCGCGGTGAACTTCGCTCCAGGGCCGGCCGTGGCCGTGAAGCCGTTGGCGACTGTCTGGTTGGCGGCAGTCCAGTTGATCACCGACGTGCCGTTGTAGGTCGTGCCCTGGGGCCGGATGTCGAGGAACCCTGACGCAACGGTGTTGACGATGGTGACGTTGCCGACGACGGCCCGAGCCGTTGTGGGCACCCCGCTGGACGCGAGCGTCGCGTCGAAGTCGCGCTCCGCGCTGCTGCCGAGCGCACCCTTCGGACCGGGAGGCGTCTGGTCCGCTCGCGAATCGAACACGCGCGTCGGTGCCGTCAGCGGCACGAAGGAGAGCATCGACTGCTTGAACCCGAGCGCCAGCGAGCTGATCGCCTGCGTCGCGGTGAGGTTGGCGCGGAACAGCAGGACACCCTTGCTCGCGTCGTGGACGAACGGAGGGCTGATCGCGAACTTCACCTCTTGGAGCGTGGCGCCCGCCGGCGTGGTCGCCGTCGCGATGGTCTCGTGGGAGTAGACGCCGAACAGCTGACGGCGCAGGTTGACCGTGGTCGCGGCGGTTCCGGACACGTAGAACTCACTGATCACTGCGCCGTCGGGCACCGCGATGTCCATGTTCACGATGGCTCCAGCCGGGCGGGGTCCGGCGCCGAAGTCGGTGACGTCGGTGACGGCGTTCGCGCCGTCTCGGCTCTGGAGCGCGTAACCACTCATGCCCACGTAGCTCAGGCCAGGGGTGACGGCGAGGACCATCGGCTTCGTCGCGTGCAGCGGTGCGCTGGCGGGTTCGGCGGCCGCACCCTTGGCTTCCACCCATCGACCGGTCGCAAGGGTGCCGATGCCGGCGAGCCCACCTCCGACCAGCAAACCACGTCGACTGAACTCGGTCATGACCAACCCCCTACTCGGCCACGGTGGTGGACCCTCCGGGCGCTGCCGTCGAAATTACGGTGCACGGAAGCAGGCGTCAACAGATTCCCGAATATGGCAGCCGCCATGTCACATGGTCGGCGGGCGCGTTCGTGATCGATGCCACTCGTTCGACGTGGGTGCTCCCGGGAGACGGCCGGCAGCACCCACGAGACTCACATCAGCTGCAGCCGCTGGTGCTGCCGCAGCTGGGGCAGGCGTGGCAGCTGCCGGCGCGGTTCATCTGGACGCCGCACTGCATGCACATCGGCGCATCGCTGTGGCGAACCTTGGCGATGCCGGCCGACGGCGTGTTGTCGCTCTTCGGGGCGGTCGGCGCGAGGCCGAGCTCGATCGCATGGGCCAGCTCGCCCGCCGATGGGACGCTCTTCGGGTCGGTCGCGATGTCGCTGCCGCTGCGCGTCTCGATGACGCTCTCCTCGACGCCGGGCAACGTGGGCTGAAGGCGCTCGTTGACCGAGAAGATGCTCAGCTCGGCGCGCTCGTCGTAGGTGAGGTACTCCAGGGCGAGGCGGCGGAACAGGTAGTCCATGATCGACGAGGCGAAGCGGATGTCCGGGTCATCCGTCATGCCGGCCGGCTCGAAGCGCATGTTCGTGAACGCCTCGACGAACGCTCGCAGCGGCACGCCGTACTGGAGGCCGTAGCTGATGCTCTTCGCGAAGGCGTCCATGATGCCGCTGAGCGTGGAGCCCTGCTTGGACACGGTGAGGAAGATCTCGCCCGGCTGACCGCTCGCGTACTCACCGATGGTGGCGAAACCCTTGCAGTCGGCGACCCGGAACTCGAAGGTGCGGCCGCGGCGGCTGCGCGGCAGCTTCTGCCGGATCGGCTGGTGCACGATGCGCTCGACGATCTTCTC
>JAOBWO010000057.1 GCA_025463415.1 Acidimicrobiales bacterium
GGACCACGGTGCCGGCGAGGTCGCGGGCGAAGAACGCCTGGCGCAGCACCTCGGGATGGCCGACGGCCTCGATGCACACATCCGCGCCGAGCCCCCCGGTGGCGGCCTGGACGCCCGCGACGGGATCCTCTTTCGACCCGTTGACCGTGTGCGTGGCGCCGAACTGCTTCGCCCACTCCAACTTGCGGTCGTCGAGGTCGACGGCGACGATCGTCGTCGCGCCGGCCAGCTTCGCGCCGGCGATCGCGGCGTTGCCGACGCCTCCACAGCCGAAGACCGCGACGCTGTACCCGCGCTGCACCTCGCCGGTGAGCATGGCCGCACCAATGCCGGCCATCACGCCGCAGCCGAGCAGCCCCGCGACTTCGGGCTTGGCGGCGGGATCGACCGGTGTGCACTGGCCCGCGGCAACGAGCGTCTTCTCCGCGAATGCCCCGATGCCGAGCGCAGCCGACAACGGTGTGCCGTCCTCCAGCGTCATCTTCTGGGTCGCGTTGAACGTGCTGAAGCACAGGTTCGGCTTGCCACGCAGGCACGAGCGGCACGTGCCGCAGACGGCGCGCCAGTTGAGCACGACGAAGTCGCCGGGCTTGACGTTGACGACGTCCGGGCCGACGGCCTCGACGACACCCGCGGCCTCGTGGCCGAGCAGGAACGGGAAGTCGTCGTTGATCCCGCCCTCGCGGTAGTGCAGGTCGGTGTGGCACACACCGCAGGCCTGCACCTTGACGAGCGCTTCGCCGGGACCGGGATCCGGCACGAGGATCGTGGTCAGCTCGACGGGCTGGCCCTTGGCCCTTGCGACGACGCCCTTGACTGCATGTGCCATGTGGATCGAGCTCCCCGTTGAGTGGTTGACGGCGGGAGCGACACTACTGGTCGAACGCGAGCACCCGCTGGACGAACCGGTCCGCATCGACGAGGTGCCCGTAGTGGCCGATCTCGCCACCCGGCGACGACCACGTCTCGATGACGGCCTGCGGCAGCAACCGGTGCAGCCAGCCGCCGTAGTCGGCACCGAAATCGCCGAACTGCAGCGAGAGATACGGCGCGTCGAGCCCCGCGGTCAAGCTCGTGGCCAACGCGTCGAGATCCGCCGTCGGCAGATCGATCACCTCGTTCCACACGCCGAGCACGACCTCCTGGCGCTGGCGTCGATGCGCCGCTATGGCTGCGGACTGCTCAGCGGTCAGCTGATCACCGTCCATCGCCGAGAAGATCGCCTCGATGATCGAGGGGAACGCGGCAGGGTCGCGCAGGAGCGGCGCTACTTGCAGCAGTCCCTCCTGGAACGCAGAGAGGCGCAGCGGCTGATCGACGTTGATCACGCCACGGACGCGAGCCGATGCCGCGTATGCCGTGGCGACCACACCGCCGAGGGAGTGGCCGATGACGAGCGGATCGGCGATCGAGGCGGCATCGACCACGGCGGCGACATCTCTGACCATGGCGAGCGCAGTGCGCTCGGCACCGTCACCCGAGCTGCCCATGCCACGCAGGTCCAGCGTGGTGACTCGGTAGTGGTCAGCGAGCAACGGCGTGATCGGCCCCCACGTCAGTGAGCTGTCAGTGAGCCCGTGGACGAGGACGAGATCGCGGCCGGACCCCACCGTGGCGTACTCGATGCGAACTCCGTCGGCAGTGGTCGTGGTGGATGTTGCGGCGGCCATCGGGACCCTTTCGACGTTTCGCGAACCATACTGTCGGTCCATGTCTCCGCTCGACGCTGTGCCGGCACCCGCGTCGAGGCGGCTAGCGGTGAAGGTCACCAACGACGCGATCCGCCAGATCCGCGGTGGGCATCCGTGGTTGTTCGACGGCTCGATCGTGTCCGTGGCCGGCTCCGGATCCGGCTCGTCCGGTGGCGGCGCGGCGGGCGACCTCGCCGTCGTGTTCGACAACGACCGGCAGTTCGTCGCGATCGGCCTGTTCGATCCCGGCTCACCGATCCGCGTGCGGATCCTGCACCAGGGCAAGCCTGCGTCGATCGATGCCGCCTGGTTCGCGACCAAGATCCGCGCCGCGATCGAACGCCGCAAGCCCGTGCTGGCCGCGGGCGACACCACGGGGTACCGGGTCATCCACGGTGAGAACGACGGGCTGTCCGGTTTGGTCCTCGACCGCTACTCGGATGCCTACGTCCTGAAGCTGTACACCGCAGCGTGGCTGCCCCACCTCGCCACCCTGCTGCCGATCATCGCCGAGGAGCTCCAGCCGACGTCGCTCGTCGTCCGCTTCAGCCGCGACGTCGCCGGCCAGCAGCTGTTCGGCCTGCGCGAGGGCACCGCACTGATCGGCGACGCACCCGGCGCGCCGGTGCTGTTCCGCGAGCACGGCCTCACGTTCGAGGCCGATGTCCTCCATGGCCAGAAGACAGGTCACTTCCTCGACCAGCGCGACAACCGCGCCAAAGTCCGGCCGTTGGCCAAGGGCGGTCGCGTGCTCGAGCTGTTCTGCTGCACCGGTGGGTTCAGCGTCTCGGCTGCAGCGGGTGGTGCGACGTCGGTGCACAGCGTCGACCTGTCGTCGGCGGCGCTGGAGACGACGGTGCGGAACATGGGCCACAACTCGTTCATCAAGAACATCCAGCACTGCAAGCACACCACCCAGGCCGGCGATGCGTTCGACGTGATGGAGTCGTACCGCGCCCAGAAGCGGCTGTTCGACATCGTGATCGTCGATCCTCCGTCCTTCGCACGCAAGAGCGCAGACCACGATCGCGCGTTGCACGCCTATCGCCGTCTGACCCGCCTCGCGCTCGACCTCGTCGAGGACGGCGGCATCCTGGTGCAGTCGTCGTGCTCCAGCCGGGTCACCGCTGACGAGTTCTTCGACGGTGTGCACTCCGCCGCCGCGAGCACGAACCACCGGCTCACCGAGATGCTGCGCACCACCCACGCCGCCGATCACCCGATCGGCTTCCCCGAGGGCGCCTACCTCAAGACGATCTTCGCCCGGGTCCACGACAAGCCGGTCAATCGCCACCTCTGAACAATCGGGAACCGCGGGGCAGGCGGCGGCGTCGAACGAGCACACGGATCGCTCAGGGTGAGGCGATGCCGGTGGGAGGATCGGGTCCTTGAGCGCACGCGGGCAAGCGACGACACGCACGGGAACGCAGCGAACCGGGGCGCGCCGTCTCGTGGCCGGCGGTCTGGCAGCAGCGCTGCTGCTGAGCGCGTGCACGTCCGACAAGGGCCGCAGCACATCGTCCTCCACCACGTCCGGCTCCGGCGACACGACAACTGCGACGCAAGGGTCGACCGGCACGACGACCGGGAACACCAACGGCGGCACCGACCCGAACGGCGACACCACCGGCCACGCCGCGACCGGCATCCTGCTGTCCGCCGGGCATGCGATCGCCGCCCCGGCCGCACCGGTGCCGGTCGTGCAGGGCACGCCGATCGACGATGCCGGTCTCCAGGCCGTGATCGCCCGCCTGCCCGACTGGACCGCGGGCCAGGCGCCGACGACCACGTTCAACTGGCCGACCCAGAGCCGTCCGGTGCCGCAGGTGGGGGCGACCGTCCCCGTGGCCTTCCCGGCGCCTGTCACCGAGCCACCCGCCCCGCCCGTCTCCAGCGGTCCCTTGCACGTCCTGCGGAGCCAACCCAACGGCGACGTGCAGATCGCGCCCTTCGTCAGCATCACCTTCGACGAGCCGATGGTTCCGATTGCAACTGTCGGTCAACTGGCCGACGCAGACGTGCCCGCGACCATCAGTCCCGCCGTCCCCGGGCACTGGCAGTGGATCGGCACCCAGACCCTTCGCTTCGATGCGTCGTCCGATCTCGTCGATCGACTCCCGATGGCCACGGACTACACGATCACGGTCCCGGCCGGCACGACGTCAGCAACGGGCGGAGTGCTGGCGGACGACGCGACGTTCCAGTTCTCGACGCCGCCCGTCACCGTGCAGTCGTTCACCCCGAGCGGTCCCAGCCTCCCGTTGACGCCGGTCTTCGTGGCCGCGTTCGACCAACGGGTCGACGTGCAGGCCGTGCTCGCGACAACCGTCGTCACAGCGGGCGGCAAGCCGGTCGGGGTTCGCGTGGCCACCGCGGACGAGATCGCGGCCGACCCGGTCGCCGGCTCCGTCGTCTCCAGTCTTCTGGACGGGCGCTGGATCGCGTTCCGCCCGGTGGTGCCCTTCGCTCCGGACACATCGTTGGACATCGAGATCGGTCCGGGCACTCCGTCGGCCGAGGGACCCCGCACGACGACCTCGGCGGCGTCGTACAGCGGTAGCACCTACGCGCCACTGAAGGTCGAGAGCTCGACGTGCGCCTACGACAACGAGTGCACTCCGGGCTCGAGCTTCGAGATCGCGCTGAACAACCAGCTCGACGCGCTGCAGTTCGATCCCGCGTCCATCGTCGTCGATCCGGCGATCCCCGGCGTCAGCATCGGCACCTCCGGCAACGTGATCGACATCTACGGGGCCACGTTGCCGCACACGGCGTACACGGTCACGGTGCCGGCCACCTTGACCGACGTGTACGGCCAGCAACTCGGGGCCGACCACACCGAGCAGTTCCAGGTCGGCGCGGCGACACCGATGCTGCAGCAGTTCCAGCAGCCATTGACCACCTTGGACCCGCTCGCCGCCGGCAAGGCGATCTCCGTGGTGACTGTCAACCACGCAGACTTCCGGGTCCGCACGTTCCAGGTCACGCCCGCGGACTGGGCGGCGTACTTCCGCTACTTCGTCGGGACGGTGCAGGGCGCGCAGCCCGGCACGGAGCTCGACCCACCGTGGCCGACGTTGAGCGACGACAAGCCCGCCGTCGACGGCGATGCCGACCACATCGTCGAGACCGCCGTCGATCTGTCCGGGGTCCTTCCCGGGCACGGCTCCGTGGTCGTACTCGTCGAGCCCACCGAGCACTACCCGCTCGACAGCCCTGACTACTGGGCCAATCGCCCGACGGTCACGTGGGTGCAGTCGACGACCATCGGTGTCGATGCGTCCAACGACGCCAGCGGTCTGCATGCCTGGGCCACCGATCTCCGCGACGGGACCCCGCTGGCCGGAGCAGACATCACGCTGCTCGGCGACAAGGATCCGCGTGACGAGACCCCTGACGACTCGGTCGCCACGGCTCCCGTCGCGACGGGTGCCGATGGCCAGGCCACCGTGTCCCTGACTGCGCAGCCGTTCGACGTGCTGGTCGCAACCCAGGGGGACGACATCGCGATCCTGCCGGCCAACCTGTACGGCGACTCGTGGCAGAAGGCGGACGTCCTCGACGAAGCCCGTTGGTACGTGTTCGACGACCGCGCCGTCTACCGACCGTCGGAGACCGTGTCCATCAAGGGCTGGGTCCGCCGCCTCACGTCGAGCAGCGACTCCCAGCTCCAGCTGACCGACGCCGGCGCCACGGTCGACTTCACCGTGACCGACGCGCAGGGCAACCAGATCGGCGCCGGCACGTCGAACGTCGGTCCGCTCGGCGGGTTCGACTTCACGTTCGACGTGCCGGCGGACGCAGCTCTCGGGGACGCCAACGTGCAGATCGACCTGCAAGGGGTGTCCGGCCTCTCCTACGGCAGCGACCAGCACACCTTCCAGATCGAGGAGTTCCGCCGACCCGAGTTCGAGGTCGACGCTCGCGACGAGAGCCCCGGGCCGTACATCCAGGGCACGCCGTTGACGTTGGCCGTGGATGCGAACTACTACTCCGGCGGACCCCTCGGCGCGGCGCCGGTCGATTGGATCGTCTCGACGGCAGATGCCTCCTACTCGCCACCCGGTTGGGACGACTTCGACTTCGGCGTCTGGACGCCGTGGTGGTTCGCGGACGATTTCTCCGGTGGCTACGGTGGCTACGGCCGCTACCCGGGCGCCTACGGCCCCGCGTTCGACGGCCCGTGCTGCTTCGGTGGACCGGGCACCGACTCGACCACCAAGCAGTTCAGCGGCACCACCGACGGCAGCGGCACGGACTACCTCCAGGTCGATGCCGGCCCCCTCGACGACGACCACGCCGGCCTGCCGGTGACCGTCACCGCGCAGGCCTCGGTGACCGATGTGAATCGACAGGCACTTGCCTCGACCACCAGCGTCCTCGTGCATCCGGCCGACCTGTACGTGGGACTCCGCGGCAAGAACACCTTCGTCCGGCGCGGTGATCCACTTGTCATCGACGCGATCGCCACCGGCGTCGACGGCGATGTGGCCGCCGGCGCGGCGATCCACGTCACCGCCAGCCGGAGCGAATCCGTCTTCACCAACGGCCAGTACGTCGACACGCCCGTCGACACCCAGACGTGCGACGTCACATCCACCGTCGATCCGGTGTCATGCACGTTCACCACGGACACCGGTGGCACGTACACCATCAAGGCGACGATCACCGATGACGCGGGTCGCACCAGCCGCACCGAGCTGACGCGCTGGGTCAGCGGCGCCGACGCCGCTCCGAGCCGCACCGTCCAGCAGGAGTCGCTCACGCTGGTGCCGGACAAGCAGACGTACGCACCGGGTGACACGGCGCAACTCCTCGTCCAGTCTCCGTTCGCGACGGGTACCGGCCGACTGACGATCA
>JAOBWO010000065.1 GCA_025463415.1 Acidimicrobiales bacterium
GAGTTGAAGTCCGAGAACCTGCCGATCATGAGCACGTTGCAGGGCTGGAAGTATGGCTTCGACAGCCCGTTCCGCAGCGAGGTCTACTTCATCAACACCCGGCCCGTCACCAGCCTGCGGTGGGGCACGCCGACGCCGGTGACGGTGCGCGACCCGGACTTCAAGATGGTGCAGGTCCGCGCCAACGGCATGTGCGTCGTCAAGATCGCCAACCCCGAGATCTTCATGAAGGAGGTCATCGGCACCGACAGCGCGGTCGACGTCGAGGAGATCTCCGAGCTCCTCCGCCGGGTCATCACCCTCGCGTTCTCCGACATGGTGCTGGCAACCAAGGACGCCGACGGCAAGCAGCTCGGCGTGATCGATCTGCAGGGTCGCCAGGTCGAGTTGTCCGACAAGCTGCGCGACTTCGTGCAAGAGCGCGTCGACGACGAGTACGGCCTCGAGATCCCGTCGATCACGATGACCATCTCTCTGCCCGATGAGATCACCGCAGCGATGACTCGCGGCGTCGCTCGCGGTGTGGAGGAGGGCGGCTTCCTCGACAACATCGGCCCGATGGACCGCTTCCAGCAGGCGAAGGCCGCGGAGGCCATGGTCGCCGCCGCCAGCAACCCGGGTGGCGGGCTCGCCGGTGCCGGGCTCGGTCTGGGGCTCGGCGTCGCGATGGGTGGGCAGATGGCCAACGTGATGGGCGGAGCGTTCGCGCCCGCCGCTGCGCCGGCAGCGGCACCGATGGCGGCCGCCGCTGCGCCCCCGCCGTTGCCCGGTCAGGTCCAGTACCACGTCGATGCCGGCGGCCAGCCCGGCGGGCCGTACAACCTCCAGCAGATGCAGGCCGGCATCGCCGGTGGTCAGGTGGTCGGCGCGACACTGGTGTGGTGTCAGGGCATGGCCGCTTGGGCGCCGGCGCAGACCGTGCCCGCGCTCCAGGTGTTCTTCTCCGCGCCACCGCCGTTGCCACCGCAGGCGCCGCCGCCGATGCCACCCGCCGCGGCACCGGGAGCCTGACGTGAGCGACGCGGGCGCGCCACCGCCCCTGCCCCCGCTACCGGCGGCCGGTCCGCCGCCCCTGGATGCTCCGCCACCGCTGGGTGCTCCGCCGCCGCTCCAAGCGCCGCCGCCGATGCGCGACGGATCTGCACCGCCGCCTCCGCCCGCGGCACCGACCGACCACGCCTCGTTGCACTCGACCGAGCAGACGCGGACCTATCCGTGCGGCTCGTGCGGCAGTGAGCTGCACTTCGACATCAAGCTGCAGAAGCTGGCGTGCAGCTCGTGCGGGACCACCTACGAGCTGACGGCCGACACAGCGGGACTCGCCCAGGAGCAGGACCTCCGCTCGGCGCTCACCCACCTTCGCGAGGGTCGCGCGATCGCGCCTCAGGCGCAGACGATCCAGGACAAGGAGATCGTCTGTCAGAACTGTGGCGGCCACTCCACCTTCAGCGGAAGCCTCACCGCCGAGCGGTGCCCCTACTGCGCCACGCCGATCCAGCGCAACGACGTGCACGACGCGCCGGACCGGATCCCGGTCGACGGCGTGGTGCCGTTCACGATCGACGAGAAGGCTGCCACCGCCGCGATCGAGCAGTGGATCAACAGCCGCCGGTTCGCCCCCACCGAGTTCAAGACGTACAACCGCACCGGTTCGTTCACGAGCATCTACACCGCGTACTTCACCTACGACGCCGACACGGACACCTTCTATCAGGGGCGTCGCGGCGACGACCACACGATCACGGTGGGATCGGGCGACAACCGCCACACCGAGACGCGCACCGATTGGCACCACGTGTCCGGCAACGTGCGCAACAGCTTCGACGACGTCACCGTGTTCGCAAACGACGGGTTCGACGGCAAGCGGATCGCCAAGCTGGAGCCGTGGCCCACGCAGACGGCGAAGCCGTACTCACCCGAATACGTCGCCGGCCACCTCTGCCGCACCTACGACCATGATGTCGAGGAGTGCCTCACCCAGGCCACGGCCACGATGGAGCAAGGGATCGACCAGACGATCAAGTCGGACATCGGCGGCGATCACCAGGACATCCAGTCGCGCAGCATCACCTGGCAGAAGATGACCTACAAGCACCTCCTGCTCCCGATCTGGCTGCTGACCGTGATCTACCAGGAGAAGCCGTTCCAGGTGTACATCAACGGCGTCACCGGCGAGGTCCAGGGCGCACGTCCGTGGAGCAAGGTCAAGATCATCATCGCAGCCGTCATCGCGCTGCTCGTGCTGATCGCGATCGTTGCGATCATCGCTGCGAGCAAGAAGAAATGACCTTCCTGCTCGGCCTCCTCGGCCTCGTCATCGTCCTCGGCGCGGCGATCGCCTATGGAGCGACGCGCAACAAGGCGTCGTTCGCGAAGTCCAACGAGATCGTGCCCGGCACCCCCGACCGGGCTCCGGTCGAGTGGGCCGGTGCGCACACGCCCGAGGCGTTGTTGCACCGGCGGCTGATCGCCGCCGCTGCCGCAGCTCGCGCCCAGGCCGGTGTCGGCGACGTGCAGCAGGCGGTCGAGCGCGGCGCACTGGAGATCGACGACCAGTTGATCGCCGCGGCAGCCCTGCCGGCAGCACACCGCGCCGTCGCGATCGCAGCGATCGAGCCGTCGGTGCTCGCGCTGGAGAACGCCGTTTCAGGTGTCAAGGCGACGGCGCTCGACGGCACCCCTGCCACGCCCGCGCTGGACAGCGCGGTCACCGAGGTGCAGAACCGCCTCGATGCGGTCGCCGAGGCCCGCGCTGAAGTCGATCAGCTCGACAACACGAGCCCGATGACCTCGCCGCCACCCCCACCGGAGCCCCCGCCTACCGGCTCCTGACGCACGCGCGTCGATCTCGACGAGCGGTTCGGATCACCAGCCGAAGACGTCGGCGGGGTTGCGCGCGAAGATCTCGCGGACCATCGGCTCCCAGTGCTCGAGCGGCTTGTTCGCATAGGCCGGGTCGAAGCAGTTCTGGTCCCACTCGGCGCAGAACCGGACGCAGGCGTCGTAGTACGGATGGTCCTTGTAGCGATCACGCGCGTTGGGGTCCATGTCGTAGTGGGCGAAGTAGTAGTAGCCCTGGAACAGGCCGTGGTGCTCGACGACCCAGTAGTTCTCGGCGCTGACGTACGGGCGCAGGAGGGCGGCACCGACCTGGGAGTGGTTGGCGGTGCCGATGATGTCGCCGATGTCGTGCAGCAGTGCGCACACGATGGTCTCGGTGTCCGCGCCGTCGGCCTCCGCTCGGGTGGCCGACTGCAGGACGTGGTCGAGGCGGGAGATCTTGTACGGAGAGGCGCCGTCCATCTGCCGCAGCCAGTCCATGACGCGGTCGGCCTGGGTCTCGAGCTGCTCTTGCTCGTGGGCGAACACGAGGACGTAATCGTCCTTGGTGCCGTGCTCCATCGCGGTGAAGGCAACGGTGTCGAGGTGCTGGTCCGTGGTCACGCCGACACCATCGCGTCCGTCGCCTCGCCGGTCATCCGGTCCAGGTGGCCCATCACGTCGTCCACGTCGAAGTAGATGTCCTGCAGATGGCGTGCCCCGTCGGGCACGAATGCGGTGCGCGAATGGAGCACTCGGTGGTTGTTGACGAACAACGTGTCGCCGGCGTTGAGTCGGAACGACACGTGGTTGGCCGTGTCGCTGACGATCGAGCCGAGCAGTCGATAGGCCCGGTACCACGCGGCGAGGTCCGGATCGTCGTACTCGAGCGGTTGCATCAGCTGGTTCGAGAAGCGCAGGTGACGAACGTGCCCATCGCGGTCGCGGACCACCAGCGGGTTGCGGCTGAAACCTTCGGCCTCGGTCGAGTACTGGCGGTGGCCGACGGCGACGCGGCTGAGGACATCGACGGCACCGGGATCGAGTGCTTCGAGCTGTTCGAGCACGGACCACGAGTCGACCACGACGCTCTCACCGCCCGTGGCGTCGTTGACCAGCATCGCCAGCACCTGCCCGCTCGGGGGATTGGTGTACTGCGCGTTGTCGTTGTGCGGCGGCACTTCTTCGGCGGTGAACGCGATGTTGTAGCCGGCGGGGTCGAGCTTGACGTCGAAGATCAGACCCAGCGACGAGTCGCGGATCGTCAGGCCGAGGGTGCGGACGAGGTCGAGCACCGAGCCGGGCACGACCGGCGATCCGGTGACGACGATCGCGCCGTCGCGGCGGAAGGCCTCGAACAACCGGCGGCGGGTGACCATGTCGGTGGTCGCGGCGGCGTGATCGAAGCGTTCGATCTCGTAGCCGGCGGTCCAGGCCCGCCCGGTCCACGCACCGCGATGGCTGGCACGATCGATGTTCGCGAACGCCGCGGCGGAGAAGACCGACTGATGACCGCTGTTCCAGGTGACGTGCAGGGCACCGTCGACGATCGAGGCCGCAACCGCCTGCGGTGACTCGACATCCCGCCACGGCTGCCAGCGTCGCTCGTCGGTCTGGACGATGCGGCAGTCATCGCACGGGCAGTTGTCGCGCAGCCAGGTGGGGTGGAAGGTGGCGGCAGTTGCGACCCCGAGGGCGTCGGCGAAGCCGACGGTCACTGCATCTGCCCTGACGTCGACGGTGGAGGGCGTTCCCTCCGGCAGGTGGCGGCCACGAGGACCGACCCCGACCTCGTGGAACGTTGATCCGTTCGTTGGGCTTTCCATGGGCAGACTCCTTCAGCGAGAGGTTCCCGTTCATTCCGCGTACGACTGTGCCGCGTACCGTCAGGCTATTCGGTCGGCGCGGGCAGCGTGTGAACGGAGCCTCCGGCGCTCAGGAGTCGTCGTGCCGGATCGCCAGGATGATGTCGAACGGCCGGTGGTCGCTGCCCTTGGCCGGAAGGTTCTTGACGTGCAGCGAACAGATCTGGGCGTTGAGGAGGGCGTGGTCGATGCGTGCGATGGCTCCGAGCGCGCCGAGCGGCCAGACCGACTGCAGCGTGAACGATGGCCGCCAGCCCTCGCCGAGGGAGTCGATGCCGTCGATCAGGCCGAGGTCGAGGAGCTCCTTGAACTCCGGGCGATAGCTCGTCGAGTTGAGGTCACCGACGATGACGAGAGGGCCCTCGATGGTCGGGATGAACTCCTTCAACGCCTCGATCTGTTGCTTCCACGTCGCATGTCCGTCCGGGTCGAAGGCTGTCATCGGGTTGAGCGCGGCAACGGTGGCCGATGCTCCGCCGACCTCCACTTCGGCAACGGCCACGCTGAGGGGCCCCACGGTGTGCATCACCGAGCGCTTGCCGAGTGGGTGAGCCGAGGCGATCGCGACGGCGTAGTCGCTGGTGTCGTCCGGATCGAACAGGCGGTACGGGTAGGACTCGTCGCCGCCGGCGGCGTCGAAGAGATCGAAGAACTCGGGGGTCGACTCGGCGATGACGATCACATCGGCGCCCGTGCCCACCAGCTGCGCGGCGGCGGCCTCAGGCGTCTGGTTGTCGACGTACACGTTCGCGAACACGAGCCTGAGATGCGGCGCAGTGTGCGCCCACGCCGGGATGCGGTCTCGCGTCAGCCTGGGCAGGATCAGGCTCAGGTGGTAGCCGGCGAGGATCGCGGCCGCGGCGGCGAGCAGCAGGTGACCGGACACCAACGACCACACGGCGATCACGGGCGTGATGAACAGCGCCAGCGGCAGCAGGTCGTACGCGATCGCAACGGTGGAACCCTCGTCGACGGAGAAGGCGAGCTGCAGGCGATGCGTCAACACGATCGCGCCCAACGCAGCGCAGGCCAGCCAGCCGAGCAACGGCAGGACGGGGTGGGTCCGACTGCTGAACTCGTCAGCGCTTCCGTCGAAGTGACGCGCCACGAACGGCGCTGCGGCGACGAAACCTCCGCCGACCAGTGCGGTCAGGAATGCCGGGATCCGACGTTGTCTCGCTCGGGTCTGCGAACTGGGGGGCGCCGCGACCTGAGTTGACACGGGCGAAAACTACCCCTGACCACGTTGATCGAAACCCGGGGTCGTGCGATGTTTCAGCGCGCCCCGCATCGGCAACCTCTGCTCTGGGCCGATCGCCTCCCGGCGGCCCCGAACAAGGAGTTGATCATGCTCGGTGACCTGTTGTTCCACCCGGTCGGGAATCGGTGAGCGATGTCGAACGCACCTGAGTTCATCCGCGACGAGGCCCACGTCGTGCCCACGTACGTGCAAGCGCCGATCGTCGAGACCCCGTACGCGGCGCCGTCGGTCGTGGCGCCCGTCGCGCAGACGATCGTCGCGCCACCCGTTGCCGCGGCGCCGGTCGTGTCGATGCCGCTCGGCACCCGACGCACGTCCTACACGCAGCGGTTCGCGCCGGACGCCGTGGTCGCAGCGATCGCCGGCCTGTTCATCACGCTCGTCGGCCTCCTGGCCGTCACGCGCGGCGGCTTCGACGGACCGATGGACACACCGGTCGTCTCGGTGCTCGGCTTCACCCACACCACGCTCCTCGGTCTGATCGAGGCCGTCATCGGTGTGTGCCTGTTGCTGAGCGGTGCCGCTCGCTCTCGCAGCGGGGCGCTGTTCTTCGGATCGGTGCTCGGCATCGGGGCGTTCGTCGGCGCTGTCCAGACGAAGTCGTTCCGGCGCACGCTGGCCCTCGAAAGCGGCTTGGCCTGGCTGATGGTGTTCATCGCCGTCGTGGTCGTACTGACCGCGCTGCTGCTGCCTCGCTACCAGACGCGGCACACCACGGTCGGCGCCGCCTGAGCGCACCGCAAGCTCGCTGACCTCGGCTGCACTCCGAGGTCAGCGCCTTGTGATCGATCGGCGATAGATGGCCTGTGCTTCCGCGTCGAACGCTGAATGGACTCGAGCAACGACGATCTCGCCCGGTTCGGGTCGGTACTCCACGGCTACCCAGGCGTTGTGCCAGGCCCGCACACGGTTGATCCAACCGAGCACGAGCAGGATCGCGCCGAACGCGATCAACGCGCCGATGCCGCGACCCAGCCCGACGGCGAGGAAGGCTGCGCCGACGGAGGTGACGACCACCGAGATCCGCAGCCGTCCCTGCCAACGGCGCCACGTGTGCTCCGCGACGGGTAGCGCGACGGCGTAGGTCGGATGCCGGCGCATGCGTGCCAGCGCAACCGTCGCCCACTGCCCGATAGCGATCACGGATCCACTCGAGTGCCGGCCGGTGGTCGCGGTGACCCGCATCGCGAAGTCCGTCTTGTCACCCGACTTGACGCACGTCGTCGGCAACACGCCGCGCTGCAGGTCGGCGGTGCGCAGCACCGCGCGTCGAACCGCGGGTCGCCGGTCGAGGAGCCGGTCGACGATGCGTGCTGGGAACGAATGAGGTGGCGTGGGAGCCATCAGGCGAACTCGAAGTCTCGACGCAGACGGGTCAGTGACATGGTCGCGATCCGCCACCCGTCGGCAGTGCGGCGGTAGGTCTCGTGGTAGTGGCCGTAGCCGTGGAGGCGCTTGATCGGCGAGCCCTCCGGCCACCAGAGGTGATCTTCCATCGCCCATGTGCCCGATGCCGAGTCAGCGTCCTGCAGCACGATCTCGGGCATGTGGCCGTGATGGACCGTGGTGACGGATTCGAGGGTCGGGCGGAGGAACTCGACGAACGCATCCCGGCCGTTGGTGACCGCGCCGCCCTCGGCGGTCATGTCGATCACCACGTCCTCCGTGAACACCTGCGCGAACTCGTCCCACCGCTTGGTGTCCATCATCCGGAAGTACCTCGCCTTGAGTTGCTTGATCGCCTCGATGTCGTCCACGGTGCCCACCGAGTTCATTCCGTCAGTGACGCGATCGCCTTTGCGATCCGACGTTCCCGTGTGTCCGCGGCCTTGGCGCCCGTGACGGGGTCGACGAGGGCGCGTTGCTTGCTGAAGGACAGCTTCTCGAAGGCTGCCTTGGCGGCGGGTGCGGCCGCCAGCGCGGCAATGAAGTCGTCGGGTAGCGCCAACACCCGCAGCTCGTTGTCGGGGCGGACGTCGACCTCGACGACGTCGCCGGCCGCGACGCCCGCCAGCTCGCGGTTCGCGGCGCTGAGCGGGATCATGAACTTCCCTCCCATCACCGCGACAGTGCTGCGATACGAGTGTGCGCCGATCGTGACGTGGACCGGCGGCTTCTTGCTCGTGCCGAGCGCATCGACGATCTCGGGTGGGACCTCGATGCCGGTGGCGGTCTTGCCCTCGAGCAGGACTGTGGCGCGGAACTTCATCCGTGGCTCCAATCGCTGAGCGCGCGATCGAAGGCATCCACGGTGAAGTCCATCGTCTCGGCGTCGTGCGCTGCGGATGACAGCCACGTGCGCCGGTACATGATCACACCGCGGCCGCGCAGTGCCTTGGCCACCTCGAAGCCGGCCTGCTGGCTGTCTGCGGCGCTCAGCGAGTCGAACGACAGCCAGAACCCCGCCGGGTAGCCCTCGTTGCGTACGGCGATGCCGTGCTCGGCCGCCTTCGCCACGAGCCGCGTCGCGAGGGCCGTGCCGTACTCGTCGACGGCTGCATGGACGGCTCCACCGCGGGTGGCCTCGATCGTGGCGATCACAGCGGCCATCGCAGCCGAGTTGCCGTTGTACGTGCCCGACAGGCGGACCTGATCGCTCGCCACGCCGTCGAACAGCCACGAGGCACCGGCGATCGCCGACACCGGCCATCCGGAGCCCATCGCCTTCGCGTAGGTGCCCAGATCGGGAGTGACGCCGAGCAGATCGGCGGCACTGCCGGGAGCAAGGCGGAAGCCGGTCACGACCTCGTCGAAGATCAACACCGTGCCGTGTCGTCGGGTCAGCTCGCGGACTCCGGCGAGGTAGCCGTCGGCGGGCATCACGCCACCGAAGATGTTGACCGGCTCCATGATGACCGCCGCGATCGTGTCGCCCCGTTCGGTGAAGATGCGCTCGAGGAGTGGGAGGTCGTTCCAGGGGAGCAGCACCGTGTCGCTGTAGCTCGACGGCGCCTGGCCCTTGGTCGCGGGCAAGGGCCGATCGACGGATGGCCCGGCGATCAGCGACACGCCGTCGACCCAGCCGTGGTACTGGCCCTCGAACTGGATGACGGTCGAGCGCCCGGTTGCCGCCCGGGCCAGCCGCAGCGCGGACTGCACGGCCTCGGTGCCGCTGCTCGTGAAGCGCACCTGGTCGGCCCACGGGACGACGCTCAACATGGCCTCACTGGCCTCGATCTCGAGCTGGGTCGCCGACCCGAGACACATCCCGTTCGCCGACGCGGCGTTCACGGCCTCGAGGATGTTCGCCGGCGAGTGGCCGAGGTACGCCGGCCCACGTCCCAACATGTAGTCCGCGTACCGGTTGCCTTCCACGTCCCAGAGCCAGGGGCCTTCGCCGCGGACCAGGACCGTCTCGGCGCCGACCAGCCGGGCATTGGAGTGCACCCCGCCAGGCGTGTGCGCTGCAGCTCGGTTGTGCCATGCCGTGTTGTCGTTGGCGGTGTGCATCACGCCCACATTAGGTGTCCACCGGACACGAGCATGCTGAGTGCAGGTTCGGAAGGTGCGACGATGTGCGCATGCAACGCAGCCGTGGGGACGAGCTCCTGCTCGGTGAGTGGGCGTGCCTGGGGATCCTCGTCCTCAAGCCCAGCCACGGGTTCGCGCTCGCGGCGCGTCTGTCGCCGAAGGGCGATGTCGGCAGGGTGTGGGCGATGTCGAGAGCCTTGACGTATCGGGCGCTCGACCAGCTGACCAACCGCGAGCTCATCGCTGCGGTCGGCGAGGAGCCGGGCATCGCGGGTGGCAACCGCACGATCCTCGCCCCGACCCGGCGCGGCCGGGCGATGCTGCGCGCCTGGCTGAAGACCCCCACCGAGCATCTGCGCGATCTGCGCAGCGAGCTGTTGTTGAAGCTCGTGCTCGCGGAGATCGGTGGGGTCGATTCCCAGCCCCTCCTGGTGGCCCAGCGCGAGCAGGTGGCGCGCATCTCTGCAGTGCTCGACGGTCAGCTCGACCGATCGCAGCCGGAGAGCGATGTCGTGACATTGTGGCGAAGCGAATCGGCCAGAGGGGCACTCCGCTTCCTGGACAGGCTGATCATCGACGCCTGAGACGCACTCTGACCCCGATCTGACAGGAGCACGCGATGACCACTCGGCGGATCGACTATGCGGGCAGCGTGCACGACGACGCCGAGATCGAGGCAGTCGTCGCCGTCCTGCGGGGTGGAGCCCAGGCGTTGCGGATCGGCAAGAACGTGCGCCGGTTCGAGGAGGAGGTCGCCGCGCTGTTCGGCAAGCGCCGCGGGATCATGTGCAACTCGGGCTCGTCGGCGCTGTACCTGGCGGTCGAGATGCTCGGCCTGCAGCCCGGCGACGAGGTGATCACGTCGGCCGTCACGTTCTCGACCGACATCGCCCCCTGGTGCGTGCCGGTCTGGTT
>JAOBWO010000066.1 GCA_025463415.1 Acidimicrobiales bacterium
AGACGCCTGCGGATTGCCGCTCAGTGACCACCTTGGACGAACCACCGGGCTGCATGCTCACGCCGAGCAGGCTGTCGCCCGCCTCCATCGTGCGCTTCTGGTGGCTGACCACGATCAGCTGCGCGTCCCGCCGGAACTCGGCGATCAGGCCGAGGAACCGGTGCAGGTTGACGTCGTCAAGAGCCGCCTCGACCTCGTCCATCACGTAGAAGGGCGAGGGGCGACTGCGGAACACCGCGAACAAGAACGCGAGCGCGGTGAGCGACCGCTCGCCGCCCGACAGGAGCGACAGCTTCTTCACGTTCTTGCCACTCGGCTTGGCCTCGACCTCGATGCCCGTTCCGAGCAGATCGTCCGGGTTGGTCAGCACGAGCTTGCCGACGCCGCCCGGGAACAGCATCGAGAACAGGTTCTGGAAGTTCGCACTGACATCGGCGAACGCTGCAGCGAACACCGTCTGGATCTCGAAGTCGACTGCCTTGATCACCCGAGCCAGCTCACGACGTGTGTTGCGCACGTCCTCCAGCTGGGCTTCGAGGAACACGTGCCGCTCCTGCAGCTCGGTGAACTCCTCCAGCGCGAGCGGGTTGATCGGGCCGAGCAAGCGCAGCTCGCGGTCCAGCTCGCGCACGCGCGCTGCGGCATTGGTGCCCTCCGGCAGCTCCGGCATCTCTGCCGCCAGGGCGGCGTCGGGCTCGAGGTCCAGATCACGGCGCAGTGTCTCGACTGCGGCTTCCAGACGCATCCGTGCCTCTGCCTCCTCGACCTCGACGCGCCGCGCACGCTCCCGGGTCTCGTCGAGCTGCTTCTCGGCAGCGGTGCGAGCACGGCGGGTCTCCTCGAGGCGGGACACGAGCGCACGCACCTCCTCGCTCTGGCGGCGGCGCTGCTCCTGCAGCTCGGCGAGACGGCCTTCGATCGCGCCCCGGTGGACCTCGACCAGCTCGCTCAACCGCCCCGCAGCGGTGAGGCTCTGCTCGATCGCGACTCGTCGTTCGGCGGCCGCCGAGCGGGCGATCGCGTCGGCCTCGAGACGGCGTTCGGTCTCCTCGATCCGTCGTTCCAGGAACTGTTGACGTTCGTGCAGGCCCGCGTTGCGGACCTCGAGGTCCTTGCGACGCGAGGCCAGCAGCGCCGAGCGACCTTCGATGCGGGCGCGCGCCTCGCCTCGGGCGCGCGCAGCTGCCGCCTCGGCCTGCTCGTCGGCCTCGAGCGCAGGCACCAGGGCGTCGAGCTCACCGATGCGCGTGCGCTCGCGCTCCACCCGCTCCGTGGCCTCGACGACGGCCCGCTCGACGGACTCGATCTCGGTCGTTGCCTCGCGTCGATCGCCCTGCACCCGAGCCAGCGCCTCCGAGGCGGCGGTGAACCGGGCGTCGTTGGCGTCGAGCCGTCGGGTCAGCTCGTTCTCCGCGTGCTGCGCGGCCTGCACCTCGGCCTTCGCGGTGCGCAGCGCTGCCTCGCTGCGCTCGAAGTCCGCCGCAGCGTTCGCCGCGCGCTCCAGCGCTTCCTCGAGCGCAGCTGCAGTGGCGCCGCCGCCGGATGCACCGATCCGCCATCCGGCCCGACCGAACCGGTCGCCCTGATCGGTGACGACGGTGGCACCCGGGTGCAGTTCCGCAGCGGCGAGCGCGTCCGACCAGTCCGTCACCAGGACCGCGCCGCCGAGCAGTGAGTCCAGCAACGCCTCGATCTCGGCGCGCTGCTGCCCGCTCGCGTGGGCGCGCACGTGGGCGCGGACGGGACGGCCGACGGGCGGCGTGGCCGATGTGACCCCAGCGGTGCGCAGGGCGATGACCGCGCCCGCGGTCTTCGACGAACGCAGCGATTCCAGCGCGGTGCGCGCCGCTGCAGGATCGGACACGACCACGGCCAGCAGCGCTTCGCCCATCGCGGCCTCCGTTGCAGCCTCCCAGCCAGCATCGATCTCGACCAGCTCGAGCAGTGTGCCGACGACGCCATCGAGCTTGGCCAGGCGCTCGGCTCCGGCGCGGGCCCGGGCACTGTCCAGCGCCATCTGCAACGCGTCGGCGCGTGCCCGCCAGCGTGACCGTTCCTCGGACGCGGTCTGGCGATTGGACGTCGCTGTCTCGGCGGCCGCAACGGCCGCGAGGCGACGCGACTCGGCCTGCTCGACCTCGGCAACCAGTGGTTCCTCGACGGTCTGGGACTGCTCGCACTCCGACTTCAGGCGAGTGGCTTCGAACTCGAGCCGTTCGATCCCCTGGCGGAGGTTGTCGAGACGGCCGGTCTGCCGGCGCAGCTCGGTCTCACCACGTTCGAGACCCGCGCGCAGCGAACGCAGCTCACCGCGCACCTCGGCGACAGCACTCGAGGCCGAGTTCGACGATGCCGCTGCGGTCAGCACCGATCGCACCTGATCGCGCTCCTCGACGAAGGTCGCCTCTTCGTCGGCGAGCGATTCCGCCTCGGGTTCGAGACCCGCGATCTCGCCGACCACGGCTGCCAGCTCGTTGGCGAACCGGGCTGCGTCGTTCTCCAGGTTCGCCACCACGCCGGCATCCATCAGCTGGCCCCGGTCCCGCTCCATCGAACGACGTCGCTCGACCAGCACGGCGGCCAGGCCGCGTGCACGCTCGCGCAGCTGCTCGACGCGCATCAGCTCGTCGCTGATGTCGGTGTCGCCACGAGCGGTCATCTCCGCCTCGGCCGCGAGGACCTCGGTGTCGAGCTGGGCGAGCTGCGTGCGCAGCGCCTTCTCGGCATCGCTGCTCGTGATCCGGTCACCCGCCAGCACGGACAGTCGCATCCGGAGTGAGGAGATCTCGCGGCCGGCCACGAACACCTACAGCGCGTGCAACTCGGTGACGAGGTCGCCATGGCGGCGGGCGGCTTCGGCCTGGCGCTCCAGCGGTCGGAGCTGGCGACGGACCTCGCGCAGCAGGTCCTGCACGCGCAGCAGGCTGGCCTCGGTGGCCTCGAGCCGGCGCTCCGACTTCTCCTTGCGGCGCCGGTACTTGAGCACGCCGGCTGCTTCCTCGATGATCGAGCGCCGGTCCTCCGGGCGAGCGTTCAGCACCGCGTCGATCTGCCCCTGGGACACGATCACGTGCTGCTGCCGACCGACGCCCGCGTCGCTGAGCAGCTCCTGCACGTCGAGCAGACGGCAGTTGATGCCGTTGATCGCGTACTCGCTCTCACCCGTTCGGAACAGGGTGCGGCTGATCGTGACCTCGGTGAAGTCGATCGGCAGCAGGCCGTTCGAGTTGTCGAGGGTGAGGATCACCTCGGCCCGGCCCAGTGCAGGACGTTTGGCGGTGCCGGCGAAGATGACGTCGTCCATCTTCTGGCTGCGCACCGCGCTCGGTGCCTGCGCACCCAACACCCAGGCGATCGCATCGACCACGTTGGACTTCCCGGAGCCGTTGGGCCCGACGACCACGGTGACGCCCGGTTCGAGCTGCATCACAGTGGTGTCGGCGAAGGACTTGAAGCCTTTGAGGGTCAGCGCTTTGAGAAACACAACGTGTCGAGGCTAGTGGTTCGACCCCGCACTCCCGGTTTCGAACACCCCCACCACCCGTCGTTCATGTCACCACACATCATCAACGCTGATGATGTGTGGTGACATGAACGGGAGGGTCAGCGTTGACAGCGGGGGCAGAACGAGGTCGTCCGCCCGCCGGACACGACCTGTTGGATCTTGGCCTTCCCGCAGGTCAGGCAGGCCTGTCCCCCACGGTCGTAGACCCGGTGGGACACCTGGAACCAGCCGCCCTGACCCCCGATGTCCACGTACTGGGTGTCCTTCAGCGTCGACCCGCCGGCTGCGATCGCTGCGGACAGGATCTCGCCGATGGCTGCGTGGAGGCGGGTGACCTCGGCCGGCTTCAGCGAGTTGCTGAGCCGGTCGTGGCGGATCCGCGCCGCGTGCAGGATCTCGTCGGTGTATATGTTGCCGATCCCGGCGATCACGCTCTGGTCCAGCAGGAGCGCCTTCATCTGCCGAGCCCGGCTGCCCAACAGCCGGGCCAGTTGTGCCCGTTCGAGACCGTCCGCGATCGGATCGACGCCGAGCCGGGCCAGCTCCGGCATCTCCACGGCCGCGTTCGCGGGATCGAACACGACGACCTCTCCGAAGGTGCGCGGGTCGACGAAGCGCAGCTCGTCGCTCGTCTCCTGCCCCGGCCGGTCGGTGAGGTGGAGCACGACGTGGGTGTGGTCGAGGCGGGGCACGTCGGCGCGGTCGACCAGCACACGGCCGCTCATGCGCAGGTGGATCATCAAGGACTCGCCGGTGTCGAGCGGCAGCACCAGGTACTTGCCCCGGCGTTGTGCGCTGAGCGCCGTCGCGCCGGTGAGGCCGTCGATGAGCGCCTCGCGCGATGTCCGGCGCACGGTTCGCTCTCGGCCGACCTCGACGCGGTCGATCCGGCGGCCGACGAACCGTTCTTCGAGACCGCGTCGAACGGTCTCCACCTCCGGTAGCTCTGGCACCCTCAGGCCCCGGGTGTGGGGGCGGCCGCGCGGCTGAGCGCGTGGCAGGCCTCCGCTGCGGCTGCTTGCTCGGCCAGCTTCTTGGAACGGCCCTCACCCTGGCCGTAGACCTGGCCGGCGACGATGGCCGTGGCCGCGAAGAGCTTGGCGTGATCGGGGCCGTCCTCGCTGAGGATGTAGACCGGTGCGACGTCGAAACGGCGCACGGCGATCTCCTGCAGCATCGTCTTGTAGTCGAGCCGGTCCAGCTGCAGCACCGCCTGGAGCAGCTGATCGCCGATCACTCGCTCGACGAACGCGTAGGCCGCTGCGGTACCCGCGTCGACGTAGATCGCCCCGAGCACGGCTTCGAACGCGTCGCTGAGGATCGACGGCTTGGTCCGTCCTCCCGCAGCGTCCTCGCCACGGCCGAGCATCAGGAACGCGCCGAGGTCGAGGCCGATCGCTGTCTCCGCGAGCGCCGCGGCGTTGACGACGCTCTTGCGCAGATCGGTCAACTTGCCCTCGGGCAGCTCGGTGAACTGCCGGTACGCGAGATCGGCCACCACCCAGCCCAGGACCGCGTCGCCGAGGAACTCGAGCCGCTCGTTCGAGGGCTCGTCCCCCGCGACTTCGGCGCACCACGAGCGATGCGCCATCGCCCGCCGGAGCAGGCTGGGGTCCTTGAACCGGTAGCCGATGCGCGCGCTCAGAGCCTCGAGGTCCGGCTCGGCGAGCCCCGAGCGGACGGAGGTCACCGAACGAGGTGCGTGCTGGGCCAGCTCAGGCCTCCAGCACCCTGGCGTACACGTAGTCGACCGCGTCACGGACGGTCTTCAGGTCCTCGAGGTCTTCGTCCTCGATGCGCAGCTCGACGGAGCGTTCGGCGAGGTCTTCTTCGAGGGCTTCGACGAGTTCGATCAGGGCCAGCGAATCGGCTTCGAGATCGTCGCTGAACGACTGGCCCTCGCTGATCGAGCCCGGCTCGCGCTCGAGGATCTCGGCAAGGTTGTCGCGCACGATCGCGAACACGGCCTTGCGGTCCAACGGGGATTCGGTATCGGCGGGCACGATGTGGGCTCCTCGATGCTGGGTGCGCAGGTGCACACCGGAAACGGCAGGGGGAGCCTATGCGTTGGCGGCGATGGCAGTGCGTATTTCGTCGACCATGCCGACCTGCACCATCTCCTGGGCCACCTTGATCGCGTTCAGCATCGCCTTCGCCGAGGTCGATCCGTGCGACACGATGCACACGCCGTCGACGCCGAGCAGGATCGCGCCGCCGTACGTCTCCGGGTCCAGCGTGGCGTACAGCGGCAGCAGCGCGGGCATCAGCGCATCGGCGTGCGGTTGGTACGACGGGTCGCTGGCGAACGCCGCGAACAGTGCGTTGACGACCGTGCGCAGCGCACCTTCGAGCGTCTTCAGCACGACGTTGCCGGTGAAGCCATCGGTGACCACGACGTCGACGGCGTCGGTCATGATGTCGCGTCCCTCGACGTTGCCGATGAAGTTGATGCCGGGCGCAGCCTGCAGCAACGGGAACGCCTCCTTGCGGAGCGTGTCACCCTTGCCCGGCTCCTCGCCGATCGACAGCAGCCCGACGCGCGGGTTCTGCACGCCGAACCGCTTGGTGGAGAACACCGACCCCATGAGGGCGAACTGGACCAGCCACTCCGCCTGCACCTCGGCGTTGGCGCCGGAGTCGAGCAACACCGTCGGGGTCGATCCGGGGACCGGGACGACGGTTGCGATCGCCGGCCGGTTGACGCCCTTGATCCGGCCCATCCGCAGCAGGGCCGAGGCCATCGTTGCGCCCGTGTTGCCGGCCGAGATCATCGCGCTGGCCTTGCCGTCCCGCACGGCTTCGGCGGATCTGACGAGCGTGGAGTCCTTCTTGCGCCGCACCCCGTTTGCAGGATCGTCGCCCATCTCGATGACCTCGCTGGCGACGATCAGCGGGATGTCACCGATGCCCTCGAGACCTTCGGGTCCGACGAGGACCACAGGGATGCCGAGATCCGCCGCCATGCGGGCGCCGGCAACGATCTCACTGGGAGCTCGGTCGCCGCCCATGGCGTCGACCGCGATGGGCAGCATCGTCGATGGAGAAGCGATCAGCCGACGTCGAGGACGGCGCGGTTCTTGTACCAGCCGCACGACGGGCACACGGTGTGCGGCAGCTTGGCTGCTGCACAACGGGGGCACACGCTGCGGGCGGGAGCCGCGAGGCGCCACGAACCAGCGCGGTGGCTGTGGGTCTTCATCTTCGACTTCTTCTTCTTGGGAACAGCCACTGCGGGGACTCCAACGCTGATTGTCGACGGAAAGGTCGACTCGACGAAACGACCGTTGAATCGTAGCGGTCAGGACGACCGTTTCGTTCGTTCGGGTCAGTTCGTGTCGGACCGGTCCGCGGGGTCCGCCATCGGCGGCTGCGGATCGCTGACCTTGAGCTGGTCGAGCACGTCCCACACCGACGGCTGCGCCGGCGCCTCGCAGGTGCACGTCGCATCGTTCAGGTCGATCCCGCACACGGGGCACAGGCCCTGGCAGTCGGGGCGGCACAGCGGCGCCTCGGGGGCGTCGAGCAAGCACAGCTCGCGCACCATGGAAGTCAGGTCCAGCTGGTCGCCGACGATCTCGAACGCATCGGGATTGGTGACGACGGTCTGATAGAGCTCGTCGACTTCGGATCTGGCGGCCTTTTCGAGCGGCTTCAGGCAACGCCGACACGAGCCGTGCCACGGCACGTCGATCGTGCCGGCCACGACGATGCCATCGTTGAGGCTCTCCAGGTGCAGCCGGATCTGGACCTCGTCGTCGGGCCGGAAGCGCGTGTCGGTGAGCCCGAGCGCTTCCGTGCCGATGTGCAGGTCGATCTCGCGCTCGGAGCCCGGACGACGCAGCAACTCGGACGCGTTGACCAGCAGTGCCCGAGCCGCGACACGGCCCGAGCTGCCCGGTGCGCTGCGATCCCCCGCCGTCATCCCCGGTCCTGGTCGAAGAACCCCTTCGTGGGATCTTCCTCGTCGACGGCTTGCTGGCGGTGGGCGCCGATCGACAGCCGGGAACGGCCGGCGTTGACCGTCTTGCCGAGCTTGTCGAGCAGGATCTCGAAGCTTCCCAGGCGCTGATCGAGGAAGTCCTCGGTCTCGTGGCGCAGGCGGCGCGAGTCCGCTTCGGCGGCTTCGATGATCGTGCGGGCGCGTTGCTCGGCGGCGCGAACGACCTCGGTGCGCTGCACCATCCGCTCGGCCTGCACACGTGCCGCCTCGAGCAGCTCGTCGGCCTCGCGTCGGGTCTTGGCCACGAACTCCGAGCGCTCCTTGAGCATCCAGCGCGCCTGGCGGAGCTCGTCGGGCAGCCGCTCCAGCGCGGACTCGAGCAGATCGTTGATCTCGTCGCGATCGATGCGCGGCGACGACGACAGGGGCATCGTCGGTGCGGTCGCGATGATGTCGGCCGCGCGACGCACGAGCGTCTCGGCGTCGCCCACCTGACCGACGCGCGAATACGCGTCGGTGTCGTCGGTGATGTCGTCGAAGTCCTCGGTGAACTGATCGTCGTAGCTCATGATGTGGCCTTTGCAATCCTTGCGAGCTCGCTGGCAACAGCGGCTGGTACCAGGTGCGAAACATCTCCACCGTACTGCGCGATCTCTCGAATGAAACGGCTGCTCACAAAGACCCGATCCGGGCGACAGGCCACGTAGACGGTGCGCACAGCGGCCACGGAGTAGTTGGTGTGGGCCATCTGCTGCTCGATCTCGAAGTCGCCGGCGTTGCGCAGTCCTTTGACCATGAACCTGGCGCCACAGTCCTTCGCGGCGTCGATCGCGAGGCCGGTGAACGCCCGCACGGAGACGCCGTCGATCTCGCTCACGCTCGCCTCCAGCATCGCCACCCGTTCGTCGATCGCGAACAGTCCGCTCGGTTTGGACGGGTTGTGCATCACGCCGATGGTGACGGCGCCGAACAGTTCGGCCGCCTGCTCGATGACGTCGATGTGACCGAGGTGGACGGGATCGAAGCTGCCCGGGTAGAGCACGGTTGACGATGTCATCGCTGCGTACGGTAATCGTCCGGGCCGGCCCTTCGGGGGACGCCCGGCCGCGCTCAGGGCTGACGTTCGAGCGTGGTGATGACCGTGCGGCCGTGGCGCTTCGACTTCAGCTGGACCCAGCCCTCGGGAGCCGCGACCTCGGAGTCGGACTCGGCCACGACGAGGCCGGCGCGCAGCACCGCGAGCAGCTCCGGCCAGTGGGTGAACGTGTACGGCGGATCGATGAGGGCGATGTCCACCGCGGAGATGCCCGGCGCGTAGGCCAGCACGTCGCTGGGCACCACACGGGAGCGGTCCTCGAGCCCGAGCACGCTCAGGTTCTCGCGCAGCGCGGCGAGCGCCGCGCGGTCCCGTTCCACGAACACGCACGACTCGGCGCCTCGTGACAACGCCTCGATGCCGAGTGCTCCGCTGCCGGCGTAGAGGTCGACGACGGTCGCGTCCTCGAGCACGCCCATGCTGTTCAGCGAGTTGAACACGGCCTGGCGCACCTTGTCTGTTGTCGGCCGGGTGGAGAGACCGTCGGGCGCGATCAGCTTGCGTCCACCGAACTCGCCCGAAATCACTCGCATCGCGGCAAGACTAAGGGCGATGTTCGAATCTCCCCCGCCTGCCGATCTGACCCCCGAGGCGGAGATCGTGTGCGTCGATTGCGGCGGCCGATGCTTCCTCCTCACCCAGCCGAACGAGGACGGCGTGTGGTACCCCGGCGACATCGTGTCCTACCGCTGCCAGGACTGCCGCGACCGCTGGGACCTGATCCTCCCCGAAGAGTCCGACGCCCGAGGAGACTGACCCCTCGCGGTTCCGCGAAGGTTTCAGCCCCCGAGAGTGCACATTCCACGGGTCAGAACCCGATCACCACGAGGTCCGAGCGTCGACGGCTCGAACGGACCATTGTCAGCGCAGGTCGACGCCACGTATCGTCCGGCTATCTCTCCCGACGCCCGAGGTGCCCACATGTCAGAATCCGAATCCTCACGCATCATCCTCCGGGTCGATTCCGGAGCAGCTCACGCAGGCTCGGTGAGCCGAGCGCTCGCGGACGCCCTCGTCTCCCGGATCGCGGCGGCCGAGGATCGGGTCGTGCGCCGCGACGCCACAATGGAGATGCCCTTCGTCTCCGGTGACTGGGTCGGAGCCGTGTTCGCCGGCGCCGACCCTGTGGCCCTGGCACACTCCGACCTGCTGGTCGAGGAGCTGCTGGCGGCGGATGAGCTGGTGCTCGTCGCACCGATCTACAACTTCGGCGTGCCGGCCGCGATGAAGGCGTGGATCGATCAGATCTGCCGCGCCGGTCGCACGTTCCAGTTCACCGAAGCGGGGCCCGAAGGGCTGTTGAAGGCCAGGCGCGCGTGGATCGTCACTGCGTCGGGGGGCACACCGGTCGGCAGTCCCGTCGACTTCAACACCGGCTACCTCCGAGCCGTCTTGGGCTTCCTCGGCGTGCACGACGTCCGGATCGTTGCCGCCGAGGGCCTGCAGCTCGCCGGCGAAGCCGCGGTCACCAAGGCCTACGCAGACCTCGACGCTCACTTGGCGGACTGATCCTCCGGGGGATCGCTGTTGGACCCGTCAGCAGCGTCCAACAACAGGTCCCAGGTCGACAGTCCCTCCTCGGAGGAGACGATGCGGATGGTGATGACGCGCACGTCGTCCCAGCTGGATCCCGCGAGAGCCAACCACTCCGCGACGTCGCTGAACGTCGCGTCGATCATGCCTCTCGGGACGCCCTCGTGGGACGGCCGTGCAACGGAGAAGCCGGACAGTGCGGCGAAGCCGCTGACTTCAGTCGAGGTGTCCTGATCCCCGCTCGGGATCGGATCGCTCGATTGCTCCTCCGGTGCCTGCACGTGTCGTACCGCTCCTCGCCGACGGATCGTTTCCTTGGTGGTACCCGACGAGCGCCGGAACGAACCCCCGGGCAACAGTCCCCCCAGAGCGCGCTTTCTCCTGCGAACAACAGCAAGCGCGGCAGATTAGGGTTCGCCTCTTGTCCGAGGAACCAGCGTTTCAGATTCAGGTCTTCGACGATGCCGGCTCCGCGAGGATGCTGGAGGCGTTCGCTTCGATCAATGCGCCCGGCTACCTCGGGTCTCCCGCAGGCATGGCTGCGGCGAGAGCGGAGATCCATGAGCGGCAGCATTGGTTCCGTGAGCGTTACGTGCCATGGCTGGCGAGCATTCGTTCACTTCAACACTGCCGAGTGCTCGAAATCGGATCTGGCGGTGGTTCCTCGACAGTGGCATTGTCCGAGGCCGGCGCGATCGTCGATGCACTCGACCTCGATGCGGGAGGTCAGACCCTCGCAGTGCCACGCGCCGAGCTGTGTGGCGTTCGCTCCAGCATCACCTTTCATGTGGGAAACGCGACGGAGATCGCCGAACGGTTCAACCCGGGCGATCACGAGATCATCTGTTACCTGGCTTCCCTCGAACACATGACCTTCGAGGAGAGAATCCATTCCTTGAGGAGCGCCTGGCAGTTGTTGCAGCCCGGCGGCTTACTGGTCATCGCCGACACACCCAACCGGCTCTGGTACCTCGACGACCACACCACGTTCGAGAAGTTCTTCCACTGGCTCCCCGATGACGTCGCGACTGCGTACGCGGCGCGAACAGCGCGCGCGGGATTTGCCGCCGACATGGAGCTTCCCGATGCCGCGCTCCGTCTTGCGCGCTGGGGTCGAGGTGTGAGCTATCACGACATCACCATCGCCATCGAGGATGATGCCGACAAGTACTACGTGTCGGGAGAATGGGAGTTTCGCCGGCAGCGGAACCCCGACTACGCCGATTGGTGGGCCACGACGACGGACGGTCAATTTCACAAGATGCTCCGCCAGCTGGCTCCAACGCTGCCAGCGGGGTTCTTCGAGTCCGAACTGGCCATCTGCCTCCGTCGGTGAGCAGTGTCGCCTAGGACTTGAACAGGAAGGCTTCGTCCTCGGCGCTGAGGACGAGGCGGATCTCGTCGAGCAGCAACGGGCTCTTCGCCAGCGTGGGATCGGGGTCGACGATGTCGAACGCGGCCTTGCGGGCGAGGTGGACCAGCTCTCGGTCGCGGCGCAGCGATGCCAGCTTGAGGTCGCTCTTGCCCTTCTGCGCCGTGTTCATCAGCGTGCCTTCGCCGCGCAGGTCGAGGTCGATTTCGGCCAGCTCGAACCCGTCGGTCGATGACACCAGTGCCTCGACGCGAGGGCTCGTGCCCTCGAGTTCGGCGGTGACCAGCCAGCAGATCGAGGCGACCTTGCCACGGCCGACGCGCCCGCGCAGCTGGTGCAGTTGGGCGATACCGAACCGGTCTGCGTCGATGATCACCATCACCGTCGCGTTGGGCACGTCGACCCCGACTTCGATCACCGTGGTCGCGACGAGCACGTCGAGTTCACGGTTGCGGAACTCGCCCATCACCCGCTCCTTGTCGGCCGGCGCCATCCGACCGTGGAGCAGGCCGATGCGCAGACCCTTGAGATCCTGATGCACCAACCGCTCGAAGGTCTCCTGCGCCGAAGCGACCTCGAGCTTCTCGCTCTCCTCGATCAGCGGGCAGACGACATAGGCCTGCTGGCCATTCGACACCGCCTCGCGGACGTCACCCCACGCCGCCATCTCCATCAGCGGACCGTTGGCCCAGAACGTCTTGATCGGCGTGCGCCCGGGCGGCAGCTCGTCGAGCACGCTCACGTCGAGGTCGCCGTACACGGTCATCGCAGCGGTCCGCGGGATCGGCGTGGCGGTCATCACCAACACGTCGGGGACGACGCGCTCGTCCTCGGTGCCCGAACCTTTCATGCGCAGCGCAGCCCGCTGCTCGACCCCGAAGCGGTGCTGCTCGTCGACCACGACGCAGCCCAGGCTGTGGAACTCGACGCCCTCCTGGATCAGCGCGTGGGTGCCGATCGCGATGTCGATCGTGCCGTCGGCCAAGCCCGCGAGCACGTCACGCCGCTGCTGCCCGGTGACCCGGTTGGCGAGCAGGGCGACGTTCAGCGACCGGTCGCCGAAGAGGTTGCCTGGGTCCGGCACCTTCAGATCTGCCAGCAGCGCCCGGATGCCGGTGGCGTGCTGTTCGGCGAGCACTTCCGTCGGCGCCATCAACGCGCCCTGATGGCCGCCCTGTACTGCGGCCAGCAACGCACTCGTCGCGACGACGGTCTTTCCGGAACCCACGTCCCCCTGGAGCAGGCGGTGCATCGGGTGCGGGCCGGCGAGGTCAAGGTCGATCTCCGCGATCGCGCGCGCCTGCGCACCGGTGAGCGCGTACGGAAGAGCGGAGTGGAAGCGGCGGACGAGCTCGCCGCTCATGTCGTGGCGGATGCCTCGCTGCTCGCGCTCGAAGGCCCGCTTGCGCATCACCAGCACCGTCTGCACGCGCAGCAGCTCGTCGAACGCGAGCCGGCGACGGGCCTGCTCCTTCTCCCCCATCGTCTCCGGCAGGTGGATCTGGCGCATCGCCGAGTGGCGGTCGATCAGCCCGAGCTCCCGCCGGATCGCGAGCGGGACGGGATCGGCGAAGCCCCTCGCGCTGCACCGCTCGAGTGCGCTCTCGACCCACCCCGCGATCTCCCAGGTCGACAGCTGGGCCTTCTCGCTCTGCGGGTAGATCGGGACGATCTTGCCGGTGCGGTCGCCGATCAGGTCGACGATCGGGTTGGTCATCTGCAGACCGCCCCGATACACGTCGGCCTTGCCGAAGAGCATGATCTGCAGCCCTTCGCGCAACTGACGCTCGCGCCACGGTTGGTTGAAGAACACGATGTGCAGGCGGCCCGAGCCGTCCCCCACCTGGACCTCGATCATCGTCCGGCGGTTGCGCATCGTGCGCTTCGTGACGGCGCGAACGGTGACGAGGACGAGCGCTTCCACACCGGGCCGGAGGTCGCTCACGCGAGCTTCGTTGGTGCGATCGACCCAGCGCCGTGGGTAGGTCGTCAGCAGGTCGAGGACGGTTTCGACTCCGACCTCGTGCAGCGACGCGAGCTTCTTCTCACCGATCCCCTTCAGCCGTTCGACGGGGATGGCCTGGAGCTCGCGCAGCGTGAGGCCTCCCTGCGTGGCTGCTGCTGGCTCGGTCGGCATCGATGCGCCCAGACGTCACTCCACGCCGAACAGGTACGGGTACAGCGGCTGACCGCCGCGGTGCACCTCGACCTGCACGTCGGGACGCTCGTCGGCCAGCCAGGTGCGCAGCGCCTCGGTGATCGACGCGGTGGCATCGGCACCCTCGATGACCGTGACGATCTCGCGCCCTGGGGTGATCAGGGTGTCCAGCAACGCCGTCGCCGCGCCCGTGAGCGTGCCGTTCACGCTGACGATGCCGTCGCCGCGCACGATGCCGATCCAGTCGCCGGCTGTGATCTGCCCCGCGTCGCTGGCCGTGTCGCGTACGGCGCGAGTGACCTCTCCGGTGGCGACGGTGTCGGCGGCTTCGCCCATCTCCTCCGCGTTCGCGGCAGCGGATGCCTCGGGGTCGTACAGCACGAGCGCAGCGAGGGCCTCGGGCATGCTGTGCGTCGGCACCACGACGACGGTCTTCGACGTGAGCGCATCGAGCTGCTCGGCCACGGGGACGATGTTCTTGTTGTTCGGCAGCACGATCACCTGCTGGGCGTTGACGGCTTCGACCGCGTCGAGCAGCTCGGCGGTCGACGGGTTCAGCGTCTGGCCACCGGAGATGACGCCCTGCACACCGAGTTGGGCGAAGAGCTCGGTCAGCCCGTCGCCGCTGCTGACGGCCACGATCGCGCACGTCACCGCCGGCATGCTCGTGTGCATCAGGGTCGCGACGGGACCGGCGCCCCCGCGCTTGATTGCGGCCTCGCGCTGGGCGTGCTCCTCGGCGACCTCTTCGAACAGATCGGTGACGCGGATCTTGTGTGGTCGCCCGCCGTTGTCGAGCGCTGATTCGATCGCTGCGCCGATGTCGTTGGTGTGCACGTGGCAGTTCCAGATGCCGTCGCCGCCGACCACCACGATGGAGTCGCCGATCTCGCCCCACGACTGCTTGAACGCCTCGATGTTCTCGTCGAGCAGATCGACGAAGTACATGACCTCGTAGCGCAGATCGCTGACGTCGCCTTCTCCCCGGTGAGCCACGGCATCGAAGTTGGCGATGCCGCCGTCGACCGGGCCGTCGTCTTCCGCCGGCACCGGGAGGGCCTCGCCGTCGACAACGTGGATGGCCGCGTCCAGCAGCAGCAGGAAGCCAGCGCCACCGGCATCGACCACGCCCGCATCCTTCAGGACCGGCAACATGTCCGGCGTGCGGTCCAGCGACGCCCGACCCGCGGTGCGCGCCGCGCGCAGCATCTCCGCCAGCGAGGCACCTTCGGCAGCCGACGCCTGTGCAGCATCGGCCGTCTCCCGGACCACGGTGAGGATGGTGCCTTCGATCGGCTTGAGCACCGCCTGGTACGCGGCGATGGATGCGTTCTTGAAGCTCTCTGCGACCTTGCTGGCGGACCCGGCGACCTCGCCGGGCTTGACGGCTTCCTTCAGCGTGTTGGCGATGCCGCGCAGGATCTGGCTGAGGATGACACCGCTGTTGCCGCGAGCCCCCATGAGCGACCCGTGGCTGATCGCCACACACGTCGGCTCCAGCTCGTGGTCGCTCAGCTCCAGCTCAGCGACCACTGCGTCGAGGGTGCGCGCCATGTTCGTGCCGGTGTCGCCGTCGGGCACGGGGTACACGTTCAAGCGGTTGATCCCGGCCGCGTGGGCCTTCATCGTGTCGCGGAAGGAGATGACCGTGTTGCGCAGGGCATCCGCCGAGAGCCGTTCAAGCGTGGGCACCGCTGCATCGTACGGCGGCAAGAGCCGCGCCCGGCACTTCCCTCCCTGCTGCGACCTGCAGCCATCTCCCGAAATGATCGGTCTCATCGCCCGAATCACCTGGAGAAATCCGAAAACCCGATGATAGCCTTTGACGACTTTTAAACCCCCTTCCGGGAAAGAGAATCTCATGGCAGCAGTATGTGAAGTGTGTGGCAAAGGCCCGTCCTGGGGCATGTCCGTGTCGCACTCGCACCGTCGCACGAAGCGTCGCTGGAATCCGAACATCCAGAAAGTTCGTGCGCTCGTGGGCAAGACCCCGACCCGCCTGAACGTCTGCACCGGCTGCATCAAGTCGGGCAAGATCGTCAAGGCCAGCTGAGCCAGAAACCGAACAGGAGCCGTCA
>JAOBWO010000083.1 GCA_025463415.1 Acidimicrobiales bacterium
CGTAGACGGTCTGGCTGGCCTGCGCGAAGTCGAGCCAGCGGCCGCCTTCACCGACCCTGTGGCATCCTCCTCCGCCATACGCGTCGGCCATCCAGATCGCACCCTCGGCGTCGAGGCAGCAGCCGTCGGGTGCCTTGCCGCCGTCGAGCTCTGCCCACGCGCGTCGGTCGGACAAGGTGCCGTCCTCTGCGATCGTGAAGGCGGTGTACCGGCTCGTGTGCGATTCCCCGACGATCAGGGTCGATCCGTCCGGTGTGACGACGGAGCCGTTGGGGAATGCGAGGCCCGTCGCAGCTACCTCGATCCGCCCGTCGGGCCGGATCAGGTAGAGGTCGGACGGCCGACGCTCGTTCGGGCCAGTGGCCGGATCAAAGCCGAAGTTGCCGACGTAGGCGTTACCGCGCGAGTCCACGACCATGTCATTGCACGGGCCGGGTGCGATGCCGGAGAGATCGGCGTGGACGTGCACCTGCCTGGCGCCGTCGACGCGAAGCACCTTTCGCTTCGTCATCGAGACGACGACGAGATCGCCATCGGGGAGCCAGCCCACACCGCAGGGCCTGTCGTCCAACTGGACCTCAACGCGTGTGTCGCCGGTCGGCCCCAGAGAGTTGATCGTGAAGGTGAAGAAGTCCGAGTACCACAGGCGGCTCTGGTGCCAATGGGGGCCTTCACCGAAGGTCAGACCGGTCGCGACGATTTCTGGCTGTTTCCACATCGCGTGGACCCTAATCGCTGTTCGCTCAAAACATCAAGCGTTGCTCGTCGATCCACACTTTGTCCATTGCTCGAAGCCACAATCATTGAGCTACGCTCGTGGAATGCGCGCTGCCGTTCTTCACGAAGTCCCGGGCCACCTCTCCATCGACGAGGTCGAGATCGACGCGCCGGCGCGTCGAGAAGTGTTGATCCGCAACGTTGCCGCCGGGCTGTGCCACAGCGACCTCCACTTCATGGATGGCAAGTTCGCGGCGCCGACGCCATCGGTACTTGGACACGAGTCCGCGGGCGTGGTGGAGGCCGTAGGAAGTGACGTCACCTACGTGAAGCCCGGTGATCACGTCATCACTTGCGTCTCGGCCTTCTGTGGGCAGTGCAACTACTGCCTGTCCGGGCGTCAGACGTTGTGCAACCGCGCCGGCACTGAGCGGGCCAGCGGCCAAGCATCCCGGCTGACGATCGCCGGTGAGTCGTGTGGCCAGTTCATCGGCCTCGGCTCATTCGCCGAGAAGATGCTGGTCCACGAGCACACGGTCGTGAAGGTGCCGGACGAGATGCCGCTCGACCGTGCCGCCCTCATCGGTTGCGGCGTGGTCACGGGCGTCGGTGCGGTCTTCCGCAGCGCGAGGGTCGAGCCGGGGTCGACGGTGGCCGTCATCGGATGCGGGGGCATCGGCCTCAACTGTGTCCAGGGCGCCATCCTGGCCGGCGCGACCCGTGTGGTCGCGGTCGACACCAATCCAGCGAAGCTCGATCTCGCCAAGCTGTTCGGAGCGACCGACACGGTAGATGCGGCGGCAGGGGACCCGGTTCGTGAGATCCGCAAACGTCTGGGTGGCGTCGACTACTCGTTCGAGGCGATCGGTCTCAAGGCGACCGTCGAGCAGGCGTTCGCAATGCTGCGCAAGGGTGGCACCGCCACGGTCATCGGCATGATGCCCCCGGGGGTTTCGATCGAGCTACCGGGCATCGACTTCCTCACGGGGGAAAAGACGATCCGCGGCACGAACATGGGCTCGAACCGTTTCCGTGAGGACATGCCGCGGCTGGTCGACCTCTACCTACAGGGCCGCTTGAAGCTGGACGAGCTGATCTCCACCCGCATCGCGCTCGAGGACATCAATGATGGCTTCGCCGCTCTCTCCCGAGGTGAGGTCGCCCGCTCGGTCATCATCTTCTGATCTGTCGTCCTGGCCAACGCTGAGCTGGCCTCGGTCTAATCCATATCGTCGATCAACGCTTGACGGACGTCGAACTACGATGATAGGAAGACGGCGTTCGTTTCTCGTGGTGGAGGTCTCGCGCCGCCGAGGACCACTGTGACAAAGAGGGGGTTGGTGTGAGTCTGGACGTCAGAGAGTTCGAGGAGCACTTCGATCGGAGTCATCCGGAGCTGATCGATCGGATGTGGGAGGTCGCAGACCATCTACGGCAACACTGCCCAGTTACGCACAGCGATGAGCGGTGGGTCGGCAGCGTCGACGGCTTCTGGATGGTCACGGACTACGAGGACGTGGTATCGGTCTTCCAGGATTGGCGCACCTATACGACGGACCGGGAGCGCATGGCCGAGTTCGGCGTCGAGCAGATCCTCGGCAACATGCCGCCGATGACGACCGAGCCGCCGATCCAACGCGACTTCCGCCAGTTGTTGAACCCATTCCTGACCCCGGCTGCCGTTGCTCCCTTCGAACCGAGCATCCGCTTCATCGTGGGCGAGCTGATCGATGAGTTCATCGGCCAGGGGCAGTGCGATCTCGTGCGACAGTTCGCTCGTGCACTCCCGGGCAGGATCACGCTTCGCCTGCTCCTCGACATCGATGACGAGGACGAGCTGGAACGGGTCCTGCGGTGGACCGATACCCACACTTATGAGCTTGACAGCCCGGCGATGAGCGACGCCACAGCGTCCCTCGAGCGGTGGCTGAACGACTTCATCGCGACTCGGCGCACTCAGCCACGCCGGGACGACATTGCAGACGCGATCATCCACGGCTCGGTCCTCGGCAGGTCGTTGACAGACGAAGAGACGATCGGGGCGATCAAGAACGTGGTGTTCGGAGGTTTCATCACCCAAACACACCTGATCGCCGGCGCGATGCTCGCCCTGGTCGAGCACCCCGAACTGCAGGACAGGCTTCGTCGCGATCCAGAGCACATTCCGCTGTTGTTCGATGAGGTGCTGCGATTGGACCCTCCCGTGATGTTCGAGTCCCGCACGTGCACGCGCAACGTCGAGTTGGGTGGCCAGCCCATCAAGGCCGGCCAACAGGTGGTGGTCCACCTGGGGGCGGCCAACAGGGACCCGTCGGAGTTCGATCGACCGGCCGAGGTAGACATCGACCGTGCTCGCAATCGTCATCTGTCGTTCGGCGCCGGACCACACCGCTGCGTCGGGTCGAACTTGGCTCGATTGAACATGCGCATCGCGTTCGAAGAGCTCCTCTCCCGGCTGCACGACATCCGCATCACCGATGGCGACGCTCCGCGTCGCGCCCCGTCGACGGTGGTGTGGGGCATGTCGTATCTGCCGCTGACGTTCACGCCCGCACCATGACAGCCAGCGCGAACCCAGGAAAGGAAACATCCCGGGAAGGGATCTTTCTCACCTTCTCCCAGCCGAAGTCGGCAGAAGACGATGCGGCGTACAACAGGTGGTATGACGAGCATCACGCACGCGAGGCGCTGCTCATGCCCGGTTTCGTGAAGGCGCGTCGATTCAAACTGGCCGGGCAACAGCTCACACCGGCGTTCGCCACCGAGCCCGGGTTCAGCTACGTGACGATCTACGAAGTGGATGACGTCGATCTGGTTCCCGAGATGCAGCGGATCTTCGCGCGACTTCCCATGGTGACGACGCATCTTGTCAGCGGACTCGTCGAGCCCGGCAGTGTCAAGGCGTTCATGTACGAACAGATCTCGGAGATCGTCGACCCCACCCCCATCCCGGAAGGCGTCGACCTGTACGGAACCGACGAGACCGGAACCGATGAAGGTCGATAGCGCCGTTCGATGACAGAAAGCTTCGAGATGGGGGTCGGCCACTGGAGCATGCAGTCGGGCTATGCGATCGCCAGATCACCGCGCTCGGTGTATCAAGACGCGGCGCGCCACGCCCGACTGGCAGAAGAGGCCGGCTTCGATTCCTTCTGGCTGGGGGAACACCACTTCTCCTACGACGGCTACTGCCCGTCGTTGACGCCGGCCATGGCGTTCCTCGCGTCGGCCACGAAGTCGATCACGCTCGCGACGAGCGTCACCCTGTTGCCCTTCCACAACGCGCAGCGAGTCGCCGAGAGCTGCGCCGCGCTCGACGATCTCGCACCCGGCCGAGGACGGCACGGGATGGGCCTCGGATACCGCGCGGAGGAGTTCCTCGCAGCTGGACTCCGCACCAGTGATCGCGTGCGCCTCTACGAGGAACACATGGACGGCCTCGTCGGTGACTACAGCGAGCGGCTCGGGCGCACCCAGATCTGGTCGGGGTTCATGTCCGGCGGGAAGCCCGCCCTTCGTGCGGCCCGCTATGGAGCCTCGCTCGCACTCCCGGACAGAGGAGTGGACGCGCTGAGATCGATTCGGGAGGAATGGCAGGCGAACTTCGTGCTGCGCGACGACCCAGGCCGGTTGCTCGTGATGAGGGACGTCTGGGTCGACCGCGATCCCCGTTTTCTCGAATGGATCCGAGGAAGGATGACGGAGAGCTGGCGGCACTACTCCTTGTTCTTCGTCAGTGGCTCGCCGCCGTCGAGCGACGCCGCCTGGCAGGAAGGTCACAAGGGCGAGCTCGGCCAGAGTGGACAAACGTGGTGGGACGCGCCAGACCTGGACAGTCGGGACGAGATGGCCGAGGCCACGGCGGCGGGGGCTCTCCTGGGCTCACCCGAGCAGGTCGTCGATGCACTCGCGCCCCTCGTCAACTCGGGCGTGATCGACGGGTACATCTTCCGGATCCAGTTCGGCGGCATCGGCCCCGATCACATCGAGCGGTGCATGGGTTTGCTCGCTGAGGAGGTTGTCCCGGTGCTGCGGTCTCTGCGATGAACGGAACTCACATCACCGTCTGCGTTGCCGGCGCCAGCGCAGGATTGGCCGCTCGCGCGGCTGCACTCGCCGAGCGATGGGCCCTCGACAGCTTCTGGGTCGGCGATCCAAGCGCCTCGGCACCCAACCGAGACGACAACTACGTCGTGACGGCGCTCGCCGGCATCGCCGCATCGACCTCCGACATCCGCCTCGGCGCAGTGCTCTCCCTGCCGGACACGTCGGTGCCGCTGCGGATCGCAGAAGACATCGGTGTCGTCGACACCGCGTCACGAGGCAGACTCGAACTCGCCTTGCTGGTGTCGCCCGACCCGGACTGGGAGGCACGAGCCACGTCGCTCCTGACCGCGTTCCACACCGTGCCACTTCCGGATGGTCGCACGGTCTCGGTGCATCCGAAGCCGCACC
>JAOBWO010000130.1 GCA_025463415.1 Acidimicrobiales bacterium
AATTCGCGACATTTCGGGTCGATGCATTCGTCGACCACTTTTCCGAACTCGTCGAGGTAATCCGCGCACTGCGATAGAGACGAATGCCGAAGCGCCGATCTGGCGCGCCTCGAGCGCGGGCCTTGAACGATGTTCTGCGCCGCGCGTTCTGTGCGCCGCAGGTCTGTGTTCAGCGCAATCGTCGAACAGGCGCGCACCCCTTCCGTACCCTGACGAGATGACGACTCGCGCAGAGATCGAAGCCGACGCACTGAGCGATGCGGAGTTCAGGGAGCACATGCGACCACTCTCGAGTGCGCTCGGGAAATACGCGAAGGCGATGGCCGCTCAACCCGAATTGCATCGGAACCTGCCGTCCCACGATTCACGAGCCATGGCGGAACTCGCGGCGCAATCGCAATGGGCTATCGCAGAGTGGAACGAGCCGGCGCGGAACGCTCATTCGTACGGGTCCATGCTCGCGTACTTCGTGGCCGAGCACCTGGCTGCGTATGCCGCAATCATCGATGGCGCATCCGTTGGCCCGCGCTTCGCGCATCTGGCGACTGCGCGAACGATCTTTGAGACGGCTCCCATCGCACGGTGGTTGTTGGAGCCGCGCATTCCACTCGACAAAAGGATCAAACGGAGCATCGTCTATCGGCTCAAGTCTGCGAACGAGCTCGGCCGAATGCAGCACGAGCCGCGCCTCGTCAGTCAGTCTCAGCTGAATCGAGAGCGATGCGCGCGCTACATCGAGGCCCAAGGCTGGCTCGTGAAGGGCTTGGAGTTGGGGGGCGAGTCGCTGCCGGCCGGCAAGACGGAATTCTCGAAAGTCGCGTTCGGCGCATCGTTTGTCGAGCTTGACCGCACGCTTTGGGCGATCATGTCCGGGGCTCAGCACGGCTCGTGGTATGCGCTCGCTGACGGGCTCAGAGCGGAGAGGCTTGAGGTCGATCCACTGGACCCAACTGGAATGGTCGCGCCCCTCATGGTGACGAGCGAGAACCTCACGATGTTCGGCATCATGTGCTGGCACGGTTGCTCGGCCGTCGCCACGGCGAGAAGCGAGTTGATGGGCTGGAGTTCGAGCACGGAGATGATTGCGAGCGGTGAGGCCATTGAAGCGATCGCTCGTGACTTCGTGCAGCATCGACGCTCGAAGAGTTCATCGCCAGATGCAGCACTGTGACGGCATACGCGTCGTTCGGCGCTCTCCGATCACGTGGCCGAACGCGATGTTCTGCGCGGCGGGCTATGTGCGGCCGCCTCCACCACACCCGAGGCGCATCAACCACGGTCGCACTTCTTCCTGGCCGTCGCATCGCTCGGATACTCTCCAGACGTGTCGGTGACGTGTGATTCAAAGCTCCGATCAGGCGACGTGTGCGGCATCGTGGCCGTTGCCCGTTGTCCGAGGTGTGAACGACCGTGCTGCGAGGCCCATCGTGGTGCTTGCCAGTGTGCGGCACGACCACCTGCTGTCTCGCCCGCTGATTCGCTGAAAATCGAGGCGGCACGACTTGCTGAGGCCAAAGCGGGAGCAGCTCGATTCGCCGCGGAATGGGACCCGAATGTCTATGGCGACCGTTTTGTGCACGACGTCGACTCGCGCTCGATGGCGGAATTTGCGGCACTGATGTGGGCGTACCGAAATCAGGGTGGTCGTTTGGACGGCGAGTTATTTCTTGTTGACGGCGCGTACGGCTCGCATGTTGGGTTCACGCGTGACACCCGCACCGACGCTCAGATCGAAGAGCAGTCATCCCACGGCCCGTGGAGCGGCGATGCGGGTCGCTTGGAACGTGCGCGCCTGAATCGACAGCGCGCCAAGACAGCCAGGGAGCAGCGCGACGCCTTTAACGCAAAGCTCCACCGGGTTGGTCGTCGCGAGGAAGGCGTCCACTTTCGAAAGGGCGACGGCGACGGCGGATCGTACGAGGTTTGGTGCCTCGAAGATGGTCGACGTGTTAGCCGGTACTTGATCAGTGTCCGGGCAGACGATGTGAAGTACGTCTTGGCGCAGAAGCTCGCAGGTCACTAGGGCGGGCACGACGGCGCCGCTACTCGCCGGTGCCGCCCGCGATGTCGCCGACGAGCCGGAGACGGGCACGTTGTCCGTCCGTGGGCTCGCCGCCCCCAAGTCGGCAGTTGAGAAGCGACTTAGTGGTACCGCGGCGCAGAACACGCGCCTGCGGCCACCGCCGAACGTGCGAGCCGTCGTCGAGAAGCGATCCATAGCCGGCGTTCGGGGCGCTTCGTCCGGGAGTCTTCCAGGAACACAGAACGGGCGCCGGCTGTGCGAGCAGATCGCGCGATCGGGCTAGAGAGCGAGCGCGGATGCCGCGACCTGCGCTCGGACCTGGGTGCTCTTCAGCGGGCGCTTGGCGACGGTCGGAACGCAAGCGTCTGGACCTTTGACACCCGCCCCCAACACTGGTACGAGGCCGACTCGGATGAACGCCGGAGATGGGGGGCGGTGTCAGCCGTGACCGCCGCTGGCGCCAGGTCCCGTTGTGCCAATGCTCGCGGTGCGGTTGGACGGCTTGGTCTGCTTCAGGAGCTCGATGAGTTCATCGGTGTCGCGGTCGCCAGGATCCAGCCCGGCTGCGAGCACGCGCTCGCGCATGGCCGGCAACGAAAGGTTTGACGCCCAGTCCTCTGGGTGCGTGGCGTCACCGCTGCCGCCGGTGAACGGGGCTGAGCCGCCGCCGTCCAGGTCGGCGGGATCGACCGGCTGAACGGTGAAGCTCGAGCTGTCCGCCTGGTGCGGGGTCATCCCTTCGGGCCGGCTCACGGCTCCTCCGGCGTCTCGGTGGTTTCGTCGTCCGCGATCACGAGTCCGGTGGCGGACGGTCGGATGTTCTCCGGCTCCGAGTTCGGATCGACGGCTGTTGGCGTGGGTTCTTCAGCGTTGCTCATGCAGCGGAAGTTCCCCCACCGGCGCCTGTCGAGACGCTCCCGGTCTCGTCGGTGTGGTCGATCGGGTGCAACGACGACACAGCTGCGGGGTGCCGAGTACCCCGCCGGCACATCGGTGGCGCCGATTGGTCTACGTTGCAGTCGTGAGCGTTTTCGATGCGGGGGACTGGGAAGAGGTTGGGTTCGGCATCCTCGGCGACGGCATCAACGACTTCATCGTGACCGACCTCGGCACCGCCACCCATCGGCGCTACCGCAACCGGGTGACCGGCGAGGTCATCACCGATCGCCTGCGCGGGGTCGACGAACCCTGATCGGCTACGCCAACACGTAGTCGGCAGGATCGACGGCGCGAGTCCACTTCCAATACACCGGGATCGGCCACGGCGACAGGGTCCACACCCGGCCCTCGGCGTTCTTGAAGTGGCTGTGCTGCACGGCCCAGTGCGCCCAGACCATCTGGCTGATCTCGCTCTGGTAGTGCTCGGCGTAGCGGTCGTGCACGTCGGCGCGCACCTCGATCGTGCTCGCCTCACTCGCCAGCACCTCGTGGATGGCGCTCATCACGTAGTTGATCTGGCACTCGGACTGGAAGATCAGGCTGGCCCCGTGGGCCAGGTTCGTGCCTGGTCCGTACAGGCAGAAGAGGTTGGGGAAGCCGGGCATCGCCATGCCGAGGTAGGCCTTGGGCTCCTCGTTCCACTGCTCGTGCAACGAGACGCCGTGCCTGCCGCGGAAGTCGATCGGCGCCAGGAAGTCGTTGTGCCGGAAGCCGGTGGCGTAGCAGATGACGTCCGCCTCGTGGAGCACGCGGTCGTCGGTGATGATGCCCTCGGCCACGATGCGTTCGATGCCCGTGCGGATCAGCTGCACGTTTGGCTTCTTCAGCGCGGCCAGCCACGAACCATTGTCCTGCAACATCCGTTTGGCCGACGGCGGGTAGTGGGGAATGCTCAGCTCGAGCAGGTCGGGACGATCCTCGAGCTGGGCGGCGATCAGAGCGCCGAACAGCTCGCGGGTTTGGGCGTTGCCCGCGCTGCTGGAGCGGCCGTCGTCGTCCCAGTCGGGGTCGACCCGATTGCGCTCGATGTTCAAGCCCGACGCTGGGTAGAACATCAGGAACCGGAACCACCTGCCGTAGAACGGGAGGTGCCGCATCGCCCAGGCGTCGCCGTCGGGAACGTGCCGGTGGTAGTTCGCGTTGGGGAACATCCATTGCGCCGTGCGCTGGAACACCGTCAGCTGCTCGACCTGATCGGCGATCGTGGGTGCGATCTGGAAGCCACTGGCGCCGGCACCGACGAGCGCGAACCGCGTGCCGGCGACGTCGAGGTCGGCGGGCCAGCGCGCCGAGTGGAACGAAGGCCCGGCGAAGTCGTCCATGCCGGGGATCTCGGGCAGCTTGGGGAGGTTCAGCGAGCCGACGGCGCTGATCACGAACCGCGCATCGATCGTCTCGGTGCTGCCGTCGGAGCTGCGAACCTCGACCGCCCAGCGGTTCGTCGTCTCGTCCCACGTGACCGCAGTGACCTCGGTGCGGAACCGGATGTGCGGTGCGAGGTCGTACTTGTCGACGACGCGCTGGAAGTAGTCACGCAGCTCGGGTTGCTGGCAGTAGTACTCGCTCCAATGGTCGGCCGGCTCGAAGGAGTAACAGTAGAAGTGGCTGCCGATGTCCACCCGGGCACCCGGGTACCGGTTGTCCCACCAGGTGCCACCCGGGCCGGCGCCCTTCTCGATGATCGTAAACGGGATGCCCGCCTGCGACAGGCGGATACCGGCGAGGATGCCCGACTCGCCGCAGCCGATCACGACCGTGTGCGCCGCATCACGCCGCTCGGCGGAGATGTCGTCGCGCCACGTGATCGCGCCGCTGTCGGCGCCGTCGAGGTGGAGGTCGTCCAGGAACAGATCGACGACGTCGTCCTCCACCGGCGCAGCGGCGATGAACGACATCATCTCGTGAGCCAGGGCGGCGTCGGGGATGAACGGCACACACCCGGCATCCCGGTACGCCGCGATCGCCGGCACCGCACGGCGGCGGACCTCGGCCTTGGCGTCCTCGGACATGTAGCCCTGGTGCTCGTTGATCATCGCGCCCTGCGGGCGCAGCTCGCCGCGCACCCACGACGGGTCACCGGTCATGTGCACCAGCGAGCACAGCAGCGCGGGGATGCTGACGTCCTCGAGCGCCGTGGCGATCGCGGCGTCGTCATCGTCGAACGGTGCACCTGCGTGCGGGTTCCGGGGTCCGTCTGTCACGGTCGACACGGTACAGATGAGGTCCTGCGAGCCGAGAGCCGTACGGCTGCCGGGCAGCGAGGCGGACCTCCCGGGCTCTCGTTGCTAGCTTGCCCTGGTGCCGGCGTCGACGCACCTGCAGCGTTGCCCGCCAAGGAGGATCTCGTGACCGAACCGTTCAACGCCCTCGTCATCCGGGAGAGCACGACCCCGGGACAGTCGCAGACGGTTGCGATCGAGGCACTGTCCGATGCAGATCTGCCCGACGGCGATGTGATCGTCGACATCGACTACTCCTCGCTCAACTACAAGGACGGGATGACGTTGACCGGCACGGGGCGGATCATCCGCAACTTCCCGATGGTGCCGGGCATCGACTTCAGCGGCACGGTCGCAACGTCGTCGGCGCCGGACTTCCAGCCGGGCGACGCAGTGATCCTCACCGGATGGGGTGTGGGCGAGCGGTTCTGGGGTGGATACGCCCAACGACAGCGGGTCCGCGGGGAGTGGCTCGTCAAGCGCCCGGACGGCCTCTCCAGCCTGCAGGCGATGGCGATCGGCACCGCCGGTCTGACCGCGATGATGTGCGTCCTCGCGCTGGAGGACGGTGGGGTGTCGCCGGACCGTGGTCCGATCGTGGTCACCGGTGCTGCCGGCGGTGTGGGCAGCGTCGCCGTGGCGATCCTGTCGAACCTCGGGTATGCGGTCACCGCGGTCACCGGCCGGCCCGAGCAACACGAGTACCTGCGCAGCCTGGGTGCGACGAGCCTGCTCGAACGCGACGCGCTGACCGGCGCGAGCAAGCCGCTGCAGACCGAGACGTGGGCCGGCGCAGTCGACACTGTCGGCTCGACGATGCTCGTCAACGTCATCGCCCAGACCAAGTACCAGGGCGTCGTCACGGCCTGCGGGCTCGCCGGTGGGACGGACCTCGCGACCACCGTGATGCCGTTCATCCTCCGCGGGGTCCGCCTGCAGGGCATCGACTCGGTGATGGCCGATCGGGCGACTCGGGATCGGGTGTGGGCGCGCCTTGCGACCGATCTCCCGGCGGGTGTCCTGGACACGATCACGCGCGTCGTGCCGATGTCGACGATCGCCGATCTCGGGCCGGCGATCCTCGCCGGCCAGACCCGCGGCCGCGTGGTCGTCGACCCCAACACCTGATCCGTCACCGCACGGGGTCGGGCAAGGTGCCGCCATGGACGTCGTGATCGCCACCAGTGCCGCCGATGTCGACGCCGTGATCGCGCGGGTCGGCGACCTCGGCGGGTGCAGCGCGGACGTGATCGCCCCCAGCGACGCTCGCAGGGTCGTGGTCGTGTCGGACCTCGACGACTTCGAGGCGGCGCGGATCTCGGCCACCCTGCGCGCCGAGGGTGTCATCGCCGTGACACGTCCGTCCGCGGGCGTTGCGCTGGAAGCGTGGAGACGGCACACCGAGCCGATCGTGTTCGGAGATCGGCTCAGCGTGTGCTTGGCGTGGTCCGAGCACGCGCGCTCCACGCTGCCCGGGCTGATCGAGCTCGGCCTCGGGGGCTTCGGGACTGGCGAGCACCCGTCCACCCGCCTCGTGATCGAGGCAATGATGCAGCGCGTGCGCGGCGACGAGCGGCTGCTCGATGTCGGCTGCGGCAGCGGCGTGCTCGGGCTGTGCGCGCTGCGGCTGGGCGCGGCGCGGGTGGTGGCCGTCGACCTCAAGCCCGAAGCGGTGGAGGCCACCCGCCGCAACGCAGCGCTGAACGGCCTGAGCGATCGCATCGACGCATCGAATGCGCCGCTGCGCGAGATCGACGGACCGTTCGACATCATTGTCGCCAACGTCGGGCGGGCGGCGATCGTCGCGCTCGCCCCGGACATCGTCCGGCCGCTGGCGCCCGGCGGCTGGCTGGCGATCAGCGGGATCACCCCTCCGCAGTGCACGCAGGTGGCGGCGTTCCTCGACCCGCTCGTCGAGATCGGTCGGCAGACGTCGGGCGAATGGGCGGCGCTGTTGCTCTCCGGCGCAGGCGAGCGAGGCTGACGCCGGCGCGCTGGTCCGCGCTGCGTCGATGGGCCAGGCTTGGTGGATGACGGACGAGCCAACAAACAGTTACCGGGGTGTCCGGTTCGACGGTACCGACTTCGCCGGCGCGACGTTCCGCGAGTGCGACTTCAGCGATGTCCGCATCATCGGATCGATCATCCCGAACCTCACCGTGACCGGCTTCGCTGGAGAGATCGAGAAGGTCGTCGTCAACGAGGTCGATGTCACCGAGTTCGTCGTGGCCGAACTGGACAGACGGCACCCTGAGCGCGTGCAGCTGAGGTCGATCCGCACCGCCGCCGACCATCGCGCGATGTGGGACACGATCGAAGCGATGTGGAGGGCCACCATGGCCGACGTCGAGGGTCTCGACGAAGCGACGTTGCACGAGAGGGTGAGCGGTGAGTGGTCCTTCGTCGAGACGCTCCGTCACCTCGTCATGGCGACCGACAAGTGGGTGGGCTGGATGGTCCTCGGCATCGCCCATCCGTACCATCGCCTCGGCTTGCCCCCGACCGACACGCCTGGCGAGGACGCTGCCAGCTTGGGACTCGATGTCGGTGCCCAGCCGTCGCTCGCCGAGGTGATGCAGGCTCGCCAGGCACGCATGGCTCAGGTTCGAGCCATCCTCGACCGAGCCACGGACGAGGATCTGGACCAGCTGCGCACCGCCGCGCCCGAGCCGGGCGCAGCCGAGGTGACGCGCTCGGTCGCGCGCTGCCTCCGCGTCGTCTACAACGAGGAGTGCGAGCACCGTCAGTACGCCCGCCGCGACCTCGCCGTGCTTCTCGGCACCGCCTGAGCCCGCCATCCCTGTTGGTGGACGCGTTCCGTGCAATCGACCATCAGTCCGGCTCGATCGAGATCGCTTGCGCCGGCGGTCCCGGCGTAGGGTCGTCGACCGCACCCCCAACGGCGACCTTGGAGAGACACGACATGGCGACCTACACCACGATCTCCGTCGAGCAGACGGGTTCGGTGCTGACCATCACGCTGAACCGCCCGGACGTGCTGAACGCGTTCGACGTCACGATGCAGCACGAGATCCGCGATGTGTGGCGGGGGATGCGCACCGACGATTCGGTCCACGCCGCCGTCGTCACCGGCTCGGGCGAGCGTGCGTTCTGCGTTGGCATCGACCGGAACCAGCCGATGACCGCCGCCGAGGGGACCATCTTCGGGACAAGCAACCCGTTCATGTACGACGATCCGGGTGACGATCTCGGCCCGAAGTCATGCGACATGTGGAAGCCCGTCATCGCCGCGGTGAACGGCATGGCCTGCGGAGGGGCGTTCTACCTCCTGGCCGAAGCGGACATCATCCTCGCCGCCGACCACGCGACGTTCTTCGATCCACACGTCACCTACGGCATGGCTGCGGTCTACGAGCCGATGAAGATGCTCGACCGAATGCCATTCGGCGAAGTGCTGCGCATGTCGTTGACCGGCGCCCACGAGAAGATCTCCGCCGCCACGGCGATGCGGATGGGCCTCGTCAGCGAGGTCACCGATGCTGCCGGTCTGCTGCCCGCCGCGATGGAGCTGGCCCAGGTGATCGCATCACAGCCTCCGCTCGCTGTGCAGACCACGTTGCGGGCGATCTGGGCCGCGCACGAGCTGTCGCCGAGCCAGGCGATGTCGATGGCGCCGGCGATCCTCGCCAACGGGATGAGCCCGGCCGCGTTGCTCGAGGGCCAACAGGTCTTCGAGAGCAAGGTCCGGATCAAGCCGAAGGTGCGCTGACACCAAGCTGAAGTCCGTACCGGTTCCTGTCGATCCCCGGCGACACATCGGGGGTCGATGCCCTGACGGGCCGCCGTTCGCCCTCGCCAACGCCGCCACCGAAGGTCGCCGGCGGGACGACGTTCGATGGCGGCGTCGAGGTCGACGTCAGGGGAGATCAGCTGGTGGCTTGCTCGACCACGATTGACGCCGAGGTCAGGCTGAGCGACGTGCCGATGACGGCGGGGATGAACCGCAGCTCGATGGTGGCGCCGACCGGAGCGTCGACGAGCACGGAGTTGGACACGCCCGTCACCGCCAGGGTGAGCACCGAGGTCGGGCCTTGCGCCACGCCGTTGACGAAGACCCGCACGCTACCGACGACGCCCGCCGTCAGGGCGAGGTCGTAGTCGACCGTGTACAGACCGGCATCGGAGACGGTGAACGTGGTCGGGCTGGTCTCCGCGACGGTCCCGCCGGCCGGGCCGGCGGTGTCGAACGGGATCGCGGCGTTGGCGGCCACGGGCGTCACGGCGAAGGGCGCGGTGCCGAACCGACTGGCGGCACCCTGCACGCCACCGAGCTGCTCGCCCGGGGTCGGCCACACGCCCGCGGTCTTGGGCCCGTAGAGCACGTGGTTGGTCGTGTCGATGTAGAAGTCACCGTCAGCCCCCGTGGTGCTCGCCGGTGCGGCGGCACCGCTGGCCAAGCTCGCGCCAGGAGCATCGAAGGTGCTCAGTGGCACCGTGTAACCGACGAGGTCGACGATCAGGTTGATCGAGCCGGCCTGGTTGTAGATGCTGATCTTGCCGCCCTGGCCGATCTTGGCGAGCATCGAGTTCGAGGCGACCAGCCCGGGAAGCGCGTTGTTGGACGAGGCGACGGGCTGGGCCTCGCCGGTCGGCCAGACCGTCAGGAAGCTCTGCGTCGTGGTGTCGTTGTCGATCGTGAGGTTCAACAGCGCAGCGGTCGCCGTTGCCGGGACAGCACTGCCGGGGCCCGCGAGCTGCAGCGTCATCGTCGAGTTGGGGCCGAGCTTCGCAGCCGTGGGGACGCCGGTGGTCACGTACGGCGCGGGGCGGGTGTCGAGCACGCGGAGCGGGCTGACGGGGATGAAGACGGTCGGGGCGCCGGCGGTGGCGTCGGTGGTCGACGCCTCGGGACGCGGCGCACTGCCGGCGACCGCGACGCCGCACAGTCCGATCACGGAAGTCATGGCGATGCCAGCGACGAGGACCCTGCGTTGGCGATGGGTGTGAGTGAACTGCATCTGTAGCTCCGTTTCAGAGGAATCATGTTGTGTGCACTGATGTGCGTGTGTTCGACCGTGCACTTTCCGTGAGGTTCTCAAACCGGGACTCCCTCAGGGTTGTCTCAAGACTCCCTCAAGGTCGGGAGCGGAGCTCGGGGCGGGGTCCACGGGCGGCGCGGTGCACCGTGTCGTCGGCCGTCGCGCCAGGATGAGCGGATGACTCCAACCGAAGCAGCGTTCCGCCTCGACGA
>JAOBWO010000158.1 GCA_025463415.1 Acidimicrobiales bacterium
CGCTTGTCGCGCATGCCTGCCGCGAAGCTCAGGCCGATCATCTGCGCTGCGGCGCCGGCGACCGGACCGGGCAGAGCACGAGCGGCGAGCGAGCCGAGCTTGTAGCCGTTGACGGTGGCGCCGTCGGTCAGCACCTCGCGCGTGGAACGGGCCACGGTCTAGTTGGTCGGGGGCCGACGACGCGGCACCCGCGTCGGCAGCCGTTCCGCATAGGCACTGCGCCGCGTCTGGCGCCGGATCCGGCGGACCTCCATCTTCGCCGCGGTGCGCGGCGTGACAGCGGCCTGCTTCCAGACCTTGATGAACCGCTGCACAGCGGTGACGCCACACAGGGCGAGCATGATCCACAGGATCGGCAGCAGGATGACGTGCACGAGCAGACCGAGCTCGAGCAGGATGATCCGCTCGGCGCGCTCCATCAGCCCGCCCTTGGCCTCCAGGCCCAGCGACTCGGCCTTGGCCCGCTCGTAGGAGATGATCAGCGACATCCCGAGGATTCCGAACGGGACCATGCCCAGGCGGGGGTCCTTGCCGGCCATGTAGTAGTAGGCGACGCCGGCGAAGATCACGCCGTCGGTGAGCCGGTCGATCACCGAATCGAAGAACGCGCCGCGCTGGCTGGCCTGGTTGGACGCCTTGGCCAGTGCTCCGTCGAGCAGATCGGGGATGGCTGCGAGGATGACGAGGGCGAAGCCGAGGTACAGCGAGCCGGCGCCGATCGCGAACGCTGCGCCGATCGCGACGAGCACGCCGAGGATGGTCAGATGGTCGGGCGACAGCCCCGTCTTGCGCAACAGCCGGCCGATGGGACGCACGGCCTTGTCGATTGGCGCGCGGAATCTGCCGTCGAACATCGTTGGGCAGGCTATCCCCGGGGCCGGCCGGGCGCGGCCTTGCGCCCGCCGCGCCTCTCATGCGGCTCTTATGTTGCCGGCGCGAGATGGAGTCCGAGCAGGAGGTGTCAGCACCGTCGGCGCGTGGAACACTGCATGCCATGAGCACGTCTTCTCCTGCCGACCTCGCCGTCGCGGTGCGGTCCCTCCAACGTCGACTCGACGAGGCCTCCACCGATGCACCACCTCAGGCGATCGCGACGGCGCGCACCGAGGTCGCTGCGGCGATCACCGCCGCCGCGGAGCGGCTCGGCTGCTCTGCGTCGACCGAGAGCGTCGCCGCAGCGATCACGTCGCGTCGTCCGGAGGACTGGAACGAAGGCGCGCTGGCCGAGGTGCAGGCCAGCGCGGACGCTGCGGCCCGCGCGATCCGCGTTCTGGCCGACGCGGCGGAGCGAGCTCGCTGAGGTTCAGACCAGGCCGGCGGACAGCGCGAGGCTGACCGCATGCGTGCGCCGGCGCACGTCGAGCTTGTCGTAGATGTTGTTGAGGTGGCTCTTCACGGTCTCGGTACCGATCAGCAGCCGCCGGCTGATCTCGCTGTTGGTCCGCCCGGCGGCCAGCTCGACGAGCACCTCGCGCTCACGAACGGTGAGGTCGAACCGGGGCCGCACGGTGGCGGGCAGCTTCGCGCCGAACATCGCATCGAGCAGGTCGGGGGCGACGTGCCGGCGACCCTGGAGTGCAGCCGCGATCGCCGGCTCGAAGTCAGCGGCACCCGAGTCACGGGCGATGACGGCGTTGGCCCCCTCTGCGCACAGGTCCATCACGGCCCCGGGCGTTGCACCCGAGGTGAGCACGATGATGCCGATGTCGGGGATCTGGGCCAGGCGGCGCACGGCGGCAGCCTGTGTCATGTCGCTGAACTGGCCGACGACGACGACATCGACGTTCGGCTCGGAGCTCAGCATCCCCGTCACCGTTGGCACCGACTGTGTGGTGGCGATCCCGGCCCGACGGAGGGATGTCTCCACGCCGAGTCGAACGAGTGCCCAGTTGTCGATGATGACGGCTTGTTTCACGGTCAATCTTTCGGCAAGAAGTCACGTTGCTGTAGGGATTTCTTGCCCATCTCTTGATGGTCCGAACATGAGCCTTCGACGCACGAATCTGGTTGCCGGATGTGGGCTGCGGTGACCGTCGTGGATCACACCGAGGCGGTGATCAATCCCTCGCGACGGGCGATCGAGATGGCCTCCAACTTCGAGTGCGCGCCGAGCCGGCGGATGGCGCTCTGCACGTGGTTGCGCACGGTGTTGACGCTCAGACCCAGCTGCGCGGACACCGCCGCCGTCGACGCGCCGTCGGCCAGCCGACCGAGGATCTCGAGCTCGCGGGCGGTGAGGTGGAAGCGTCGGCTCAGTGGTGCGCTGAGACGGTCGACAAGGGTGTTGACGAGCTCTGCTGCCAGCGCCCGTCCGCCCGCGCGCACCGCGCGCACCGCATCGGCGAGCTCGCTGAGGCGCTGGCCCTTGAGCAGGTACCCGTTGGCGCCGGCTTCGAGGGCCTGCATGACGGTCTGGTAGTCGGCCGTCGCACCGAGGACGATCACCTGAACGGATGGCATCGCCTGCCGCAGGACGCGGATCGACTCCGCAACATCGCGATCACCGAGGCGGGCGTCGAGCACGATGACGTCCGGCGCGCCGTCGATGCTCTTGGCCACTGCATCGTCCAGGTTGTGCGCGATGCCGAGCACCGCGATGTCGTCGAGTGCGTCCAGCGCCATGGCCAGGCCCTCCGCGACCATCGCATGTCCATCGACGATGAGCACGGCCGCCCTCGCGTGGCTCGTCGTCGACGTGAGATCCTCGATCATTGCCATCTGTCCCTTGCCTCCACCAGAGTCCATCTGCCCACCGCGGCCAGGTGCACGGGTCCGGCACACGCCGTGACGTGCAGGAACGAACGCTAGTTGACGCGTCTGCATCAGTCAGGGATGGTGCGTCGGCGCGCTCGGGCAGTGCACCATCATCAGACGGCAGAGGCAGAACGCGTCACCACGATCAGGTGAGCAGGTCCCCACCCATCCCCCGCCACAGGTGACCGCCTGCCCCTTGAACGTCCCGATGACCTTGTCATGCGTGACATTGCGGACCGGGACATCGAATCAGATCGCCCATCGGCGAGCCGGTACAAGGGCCTCCGCCCAGATACCGGAACAGAGACCGGAACCGAAACCGGAACAGAGACAGGGGCGACGCCGAGCAACGCGATGGTCGCCCGCCGTGAGGTGCTCATGGCGGCGATCCGGCTCTCCCGTGCGGTCGGCTCCGACGATCTCGACGCCGATGGCGCCGTGGTCGACCTGCCGCGAGCGATCGTGATCGGCAACGACGTGCACGACGTCGTGACGTCGATGCGCCCCGGGGTGCATCGCGCCGGCGTCCACCACGTCGACGCCTGTGTCCGGATCGGCGGGATCGACATCGCCGGCACGTTCCAGGTCGGGATCGACGTCGAGAGCGTCGGCCCGGCGGCATGGCAGGCGACGCACCGTTCCACCGGCGCGCCGGTCGAGATCCCCCCTTTCGTCGCAGCACAGCTGCCGGTCTCCACCACGCATCCCGCCCTCGCTGTCGGCACGCTGAGCGGCGCCGTCCGCCGGGTGCACCTCGCTGCCGAGCGCGCTCGTGGTGAGCTGATCGAGTCGAACCGTGGCCTGATCCTCTCCGTCGTCAACCGCTACCGCGCCGTGGTCCGGGCCGAGTCCTCCTCCATCGACATGAGCGATCTGATCGCGGTCGGCGAGCATCAGTTGCTGAGCGTGGTGGACCGCCACTTCGCCGATCCCGACTCCCTGCCCGTGCGTGACGTCGCGTGGTCCAAGCTCGTGCAGCGCGCCGTCGGCAACGCCGTGCGCAGCGAGATCGCCCGCGCTACCGGCGTGTCGGTCGAGTTCCGCCAGCTGCTCACCTGGTTCCAGGCCCATCCCGAAGATCGCAGCGAGACCCCCCAGCTGGTTGCCCAGCGGATGGCTTTCGCTGCCGGTGTGACCCGGTTGATGGCCACCCGCGAGCTGCACGACCGCTGTGCCGGGGCGGCAGCCCTCGAGCTGATGTTGATCGCCGGCGAGGCCTGCTACGTCGCACCGTGCAAGGGGGCAGCCGAGATGGCTCGGAGGCTCAAGGCCGAAGGCGTGTTCGTGATCTCCTCCCGGTCCTCGATCGCCGAGATCGAGCGGGCCCAGCACTTCGTGTCCGGCTCGAACGTCCGTCTCGACGCCGACCCCGATGGTCACGATCGCTCGAGCCACCTCGCGATGAACGACGGTGGCTACGACGCCGCCGACTGGACCGACACGGTCCGGCGGATCATCGAGGACTCGGGCATGACCAAGGTCGAGGCGCTCGTCTGGCTGCACCGCACGGGTGCGCTGGACCCGGGCGGCTTCGGAACCGAGCTGCCCGAGATCGCCGAGGATCTCGGTCTCAACGGCCGTAGTGAGGCACGAGCAGCGCTGCGTCGCGCCCGCCGCAAGATCGACGCGTGGTCCGCCACCGGTGCCACATTGGCCCTGGTCAGCTGAGTGATCGGGATGTCGCCAACAAATTCTGTCGGAGCCCTTGAAGACCACGGGCGCCTCCCGACACCTAGGTCGCCGGGCAAGGACGTCCGGTTGAACACCACACGGAGGTAACTCGAATGCGTATCAATGCAAACATCGCCGCTCTCAATGCGAGCCGCAACCTGGCCATGTCGCAGGCAGCTCTGGGCTCCAGCCTCGAGAAGTTGTCGTCTGGCTACCGGATCAACCGGGCCGCTGACGACGCCGCCGGTCTCGCCATCTCGGAGGGTCTCCGCTCGGAGATCCGGGGTTCGGGTCAGGCCCAGCGCAACGCTCAGGACGGCATCAGCTTCCTGCAGACCGCTGAAGGCGGACTGAACGAGGTCTCGAGCATGCTCCAGCGCATGCGTGAGCTCGCCGTCCAGGCAGCCAACGGCACCTCCGGCGGCACCGCCGAGCAAGCGGAGATCAACCAGCTCAAGTCGGAGATCGACGGCATCGGCGCACGTTCGACGTTCGCCGGCTCCTCGATCTTCAAGGACTACAGCGCGGCCAGCGCCGGCCTGAACTTCCAGATCGGCTCCGGCGGCACCGTCAACGACCAGATCTCCGTCACCACCAACCTGAGCCTGCTCAGCAGCGGTGTCGGCGTCCTGGGCGGCGCGGCCAGCAGCGTTGCGGCCCTCGACGTGACCACGTCGGACACCACGGCGCAGGCCGCGATCGTGTCGATCGACAAGGCCATCGCCGGCGTGTCGGCGACCCGTGCAACGCTCGGTGCGGTCCAGAACCGCCTCGAGCACACGGTCTCGAACCTCGGCGTCGCCGTCGAGAACCTGACCGCGTCGGAGAGCCGCATCCGTGACACCGACATGGCCACGGAGATGGTGAACTACACCCGCAACAGCATCCTCAGCCAGGCCGGCACCGCGATGCTGGCTCAGGCCAACCAGGTGCCCCAGAGCATCCTGCAGCTGCTGCGCTGAGCGAAGGGTTTCGACCCAGACAAGCGATGACCAACGCGTGGCACCCTCCGTCCTCCGGGACGGAGGGTGTCGCTCGTTGTGGAAACCCCACACCCAGAAGCCCAGTGTGACCCGCTGCCCGTACGGTCGCGAACTCGAAGGAGCCCGACATGGTCGGCACGATCGACACCGAATCCATCATCACCAAGATGATGGCTGTGGAACGCAAGCCCCAGGACCTGCTCAAGACGCGCATCTCGACGTTGCAGATGCAACAGAGCGCGTGGCAGCAGATCGCGGACAAGCTGACCGCCCTGCAGACCGCGTCCGACGCGATGACCGGTCTGGGCTCGCTGGCCAACCTCCGCACCGTCACCTCCAGCGACACGACCTCGGTCTCGGTGCGCTCGATCGGGTCGTCCTCGGCGAGCACCTCGTCTGTCGAGGTCATCGGCCTCGCCGCGGCGCAATCCGTCCTCGCCAGTGACACGTTCTCGTCCGTGTCCGGTGCAACCGCCGGGCGCACGCTCTCACTGACCAACAACGCGACGGGCTCCTCGCAGACGTTTTCCTCCGCCGACGGCACCATCGGCGGCCTCGCCAGCGCGATCAACGCTGCCGGCGTCGGCGTCTCGGCGCGTGTGCTGCAGACCGCACCCGGTCAGTTCCAACTCGCGCTCACCTCGACCTCCACCGGGACCGCTTCCGCGTTCACGACGGGTGGCACCGGTTGGGGCACGTTCAACGTGCAGCGCCCTGCGGCGGACGCCACCCTCATCGTCGACGGGATCACGCTGACCCGTTCTTCGAACACCATCAGTGACGCGATCGACGGCGTCGAGCTCACGCTCCAGAAGCAGACCTCCGGACCGGTCTCGGTGACCTCCGCTCGCGACGACGCCTCGATCGTCGCGAAGGTGTCTGCCTTGGTCGACGCTGCGAACGCAGTCGGCACGATCGTCGCCGCGGCCACCAAGATCGCGACCGACCCGACCACGAGCGGCCCGCTGGCCGGTGACTACACCGCGCGCAGCCTGATGACGTCGATCCGCGATGCGATCGCCTCCACGCTCGTCACCGCGTCCGGCAAGGTGGTGACGGCGAACACCCTCGGCGTCTCGCTCAACAAGGACGGCACACTCGCCTTCGACGGCGCGGCGCTGAGAGCGTCGCTGGCGACCCAGCCCGACGATGCGCTCGCCGCGCTCGGGCGCAGCGTCACATCGAACGCACCCGGCGTCACCATCAGCGGCATCCTCTCCACGGCGAAGCCTGGCAGCCATTCGATCACCGTCACCCAGGCGGCATCACAAGCCGGCCTGGTCGGTCTGCCGGTCTCACTGCCCGCCGCCGGCACCTCGGTCTCGATGCAGATCATCACGCCGGACGGGACGTCCAACGTGACCTTCTCGGTCGGCTCCACCTGGGCGCTGACCGCAGCGAACCTGAACTCGGCGATGCGCGCCGCAGGCGTCCGGGTCTCGGCGGCCCCACAGACGGTCGGCGGGATCGACCAGGGGATCGACCTCACCTCCGCCCGCTATGGCTCGAGCCAGACGTTCTCGGTCTCCGGTGCCGCGGCGCTGGGCATCAACGGCAACGCGCAAGCGGGTGTCGATGCCGCCGGCACGATCGACGGCACGGCGTTCACCGCCAATGGTCAGACCGTCGCCACCGGTGGGCTCGTGCTCACGGTCTCGACGACGGCCGCCCAGCTGACCGCGCTCGGCGGCAGCTCAACGGGTACGTTCCAGATGAACCAGGGTCTCGCCGCGCTGCTCTCGATCGTGGGCAACCGCGGATCGGCCAGTGGGCTGGTCCTCGCGTCGAAGGCGACCGCAGGCGACCAGATCGCCGACCTCCAGAAGAAGGTCGACGCCTGGGACGACACGCTGGCCCAGCGTGAGACAGCGATGCGGACCAGCTTCACCGCGATGCAGGTCGCGCTGGACAAGTTGAACGCGATGAGCTCCCAGATCGCCGGCATCACGACCAGTTCCAACTGAGCCGGCTCCGGCTTCACGCCGAATCGTCAGGACTCTCTCTAGATGTCCACCGGCTGCTGGAACGCTCCGGCGCCGAGCCGATACATCGCACGCCCCTGATCAACAGGTCGCCCACATCCGGGTGCCGGCCGGTTGGTTCTCTCGAAGGACTCTCGATGACTGCAGCAGCTTCGCTCGCCTCGTACGCCCAAGCCACCACCGCGACTGCGGGTCCCGGCGAGATCGTCCGCATGGCGTACGAGCGGATCCTCACCGCGTGCAACCGCGCCGAGCAGGCCGAAGCACGCACGCCGGCGAACTGGGTGCAGATCTTCCACGACGAGACCATGCGCGCACAGGCGATCCTGCTGGAGCTCACGGTCGGGCTCGCGCTCGACCATGAGGACTCCGTTGTCGCCGATCTCGCCACGCACCTCGACGACCTCTATCGCTACTGCATCGACGAACTGGTCGACGCGAACGTCTACAAGGACCCGGAGCCGCTCGACGACGTGCGGCTCGTGATCGAAGGGCTCCACGACGCCTGGGTGAGGCGGCCGCGATGAGCGACTCCTCCGATTGGCTCGCCGATGCGGACCGCGTCCTCACCGACGCCGGCAGTCCCAGCGCCGACGTCGATCGGGTGATCGCGGGCATCGTCAAGGCCGACGTCAGCGCGCTCGCGGGAAGCATTGGTGTCGCCGAGCTCGATCCGGTCGTGCTCCAACGCGTCATCGCCGTGCTGCGGGCTCGTCGCGCGGCGTTGGCGAACGAGCTCGCGGACGTCACCCAGCAGCGCGCTGACCTCGCCCGCCGCCACCGCGGCGTGGCCGGCTACACCCGCTCCAGCCTCTGAGCTCGCGCGCCGCGAGGGCGCAATCTCCGCGACGCGCATGTGGTCGCCGTGAGACCTTGAACGGCACGACGCCGCGCCGATACTCCACCGGAGTTCCCCACTCACCTGGGCCCACGGATGGGTTCCTGTTCTGCACGGATGCCACGCCCCACGAGGTAGTCCATGGACCCCCTGCTGAACACGACGGAGTATGCGCTCAACGGGCTGCAGCTCCGCCTCGACACCGTGGCGAACAACATCGCCAACGTCAACACCCCGCTCTTCAGGTCACAGAAGGTCGACTTCGAGACCAGCCTCGCTGACGCACTGCGCAGCGGCAAGGGCGCTCCCGACGTAGCACCGGCGATCAACGGCGGCGACGATCTCGTCGACAACGCCGGCACCAGCGTGAGCCTCGAGAACGAGCTGACCGTGATGACCAAGTCGTCGCTGGAGCGCCAGGTGATGGTGTCGGGGTTCAACTACAAGATCGATCTCCTGAAGTCCGCAGGCGGTGTGCGATGACCGCGCACGGACCCTTCGCCAGCATCGATGTCGCCAACACCGGCCTCGGCTTCAACAAGTACTGGCTCGACACGATCGCCCACAACATCGCCAACGTGAACACGGAGACGTCGCCGGGCCAGGCGCCGTTCCGGGCCCGCATGGTCGTCGCCATGCCCCTGTCGACCGACACGTCCGAAGGTGGCGGCGTCTACGTCGGCGCCATCGCCGAGGAGGCGGGCGACCCGGCACAGGTCTTCGATCCGGCCAACCCGAACGCCGATGTGAACGGCTACATGCAGGCACCGGTCGACGACCTCGCCGGCCAGCTCGGCGATCTCATCCTGGCGAGCCGCAGCTACCAGGCGAACATGACCGTCTTCAAGGAGTCCCGCGAGGCACTCCAGACCACGACCACCCTCGGAAGGGGCTGAATCTCATGAGTGTCATCCCACCCATCGGCAGCATCGGCAGCATCGCATCCTCGTCAGCCACCTCTGGCGCCGGCAAGGCACCGGCGTCGGGCTTCGGGAGCGCGATCAGCAAGGGCCTCGACTCCGTTGCCAGCATGGAGAACAAGGCGGACGGCCTCGTGTCCTCGATGGCAGCCGGCGGCAACGTGTCGATCTCCGACGTGATGGCGGCGACCAGCAAGGCGAACCTCGGCATGTCGATCGTCAACGAGATCCGCAGCCGCGGCCTCGAGGCGTACCAGTCCATCATCAACGTCCAGGTCTGAGTCAGGATCATCGGTGAAGAACCAGCAGCTCGACGG
>JAOBWO010000159.1 GCA_025463415.1 Acidimicrobiales bacterium
CGGTGACCGTGACGGAACGGCTGTCGAACACCGTCGCCACCCGGGCGGATCCAGTTCCGGACGTGTCGGAGACTGCGGCCACTGCAGCGGCCGCCGCACCCGCTGGGTCGGCTGCGACGGCAGCAGCTCTGGCGCCGACCCGCGCCGCTTCGATCACGTCGAGCTGATCGCGCACGACCACGACGACTTGGACGATCCCCAGCAGCAGGAGGCACAGGACCGGTGTCGCCAGGGCGAGCTCGACCGTTGCCTGACCGCGATCTCGCCGGCGGCTCACACCCGGCTCACGACCTCGTCGATGACCCGGTCGAACAGTCGGCCGATCTTGCCGGCTCCACCGCCGGACGTCGCCCACGCGACGACCAACAGTGCGATCACCGCCGCGCCGAGGAGCACGAGTGCGTACTCGGTCGTGGCCTGACCTCGATCCTCGAGCGAGGCATTCCACCGCCGCAGTCGGTTCGCGGTGCGGATGTGGGAGTGGATCAAACGGTTGCGCATGGCGAGACCTCCGGGTCTTCGAGCGGTGGTGATCGTTCACGGGGTGAGCCCGTGCAACGACGAGAAGGTCCCGGCCATCAGCGGGACGACGGTGAGCAGCACGAACGACGGCAGCGTGCATCCGACGAGTGGGAACGCGAGCCGGACGGGGAGCTGCCGGGCGGCGGCCTCCGCATTGCGCCGTCTCTGGTTGCGTGCCTCCTCCGCGAGCCGATCGAGCACGGGAGCCAGCGGTGTGCCGTACCGGTCGGCGAGGGCGAGGGCGTCGGCGAGTGGCTGGGCGATCGGCCCTAGCCCCATCGGCGGCTCCACCTGGAGGTCTGCGATCGCGTCGGCGAAGCGGCCACCGAGGCGGGTCCGGTGGGCGACGCTCCTGATCGCAGCCTGCAACACTTCCGGCACCACGTCGCCGACAATGTCGATCGCCTGCGTGGTCGTGCACCCGGCCGTGATGGTGAGCACGAGCACGTCCACGAAGTCGGGGAAGGCGGCCGCGATCGACGACTGCGTGTGGCGCATGCTGCGGATCGTGCCAAGTCGCCGTCGAACGACGACGACGATGACCGAAGCGGCGGCCCCGAGCGGCCCGATGGTGAGGGCGGCGACCACGACTGCCGTTGGCAGGAGGAGCCGCCGCACCGACGAGTTGCGACGTGTTGCCTTCGGAACCGGACGGAGGCGAGGGGGCCGCGGCGAGAACCGTTCGGCCGCGACGGCCACTGCAGCAGCAGCGAGGAGCCCGACGAGGAGGCTCACGTTGGACCGCCTCGCACCACTCGCTGCATGAGCAACCAGCCGGCGACGTTCAGCGCGATGCCGGCTATGACGCACGCTGTTCCGGCCGGAGTGAAGACGAACCGTTGCACCGATCTCGTCGTCGCGACGGTCCACCCGCCGAACGCGAGTGGAAGCACCGTGAGGACGCGCGCAGACAGCCGGGCCTGGGAGCTCTGCGCGCGACGCTCCATTGCGATCGCGTGGCGCTCGCGCAGCGTCGTCGCCGCACGATCCAGGGATTGGCTGATGTTGCCGCCCTGGGTCGCACAGAGCCGGACGGCATGAGTGGCCAGGGTGAGATGCGGATGGGTGGCGGGCTGGCGATCGAGCGCCTGCTCCACCGTCTGACCCGCCGCCAGTGCAGTCGCCGCGGGAACGAGCGAGGCCGCCAAAGGCGACGCGGCGATGGCTGCGGCGAACGAGGGTCCCAAGGCCTCGCCGCTGGCGCAGTGCCGCGCTGTTCGGTCCAACAACGCGGCAACGTGCGCCGCGTCCACGCCGAGGCGGGAGCGTGGTCGATGCGCGAGGTGCCCAAGGCAGGCGGTGGCGATGCTCTGGACCCGCGATCGTTGCACCGGCCCGGTGTTTGCGCTGGCCTCCAGATCCGTCGACAGGCGGCGAGCCACGCCGCGGCGCGACAGCCGGTCGGACAACGCCAAGCAGATGACGGCCACCAACAAGCCCACGGCGATGGTGGTGACGACGCTCATCGCCGACCTCGTCGTCGTGCTGCTCTGACGGAGCCGCGCTCCACGAGGCTGCGATGCGGGGTCCCCGTGCCCGGCTCGGCGAGCTCGAGGACGTCAGAGATCCGCCGTCGGCCGCGTTCGTCTCGCTCGACGTGCACGACGACGTCGATGCTGGTCGCGATCGCGTCGCGCACCGCGTCGAGCGGCCACGCCGGGCTGTGCTGGGCGACCAGTGCCTCGAGCCGGCGCAGCGCGTCTGCCGGTCCGTTGGCGTGGCACGTGCTGAGTGATCCGCTGTGGCCGGTGTTCAGCGCTCCGAGCATGTCGACCACCTCAGCACCACGTACCTCCCCGACGACGATGCGGTCGGGACGCAGGCGCAGTGCCGTACGGACCAGATCGGTCATCGTCACCGCGGGCGTGCCGTCCACCGTCGCCGGACGGGTTTCCAGCCGCAACACGTGCGTGGCACCGAGCCGCAGCTCGGCGGTGTCCTCGAGTGTCACGATCCGCTCGGTCGGGCCGACGAGCGACGCGAGCACGTTGAGCAGGCTGGTCTTGCCCGATGACGTCGAGCCGCTGATCAACACGTTGCAACGGACGTCGACCAGCTCGGTCAGCACTGCGGCGATCGCTGGATCGGTGAACTCGTCGATGGTGCGGCGACGCACGCCGAACCGGCGCAGCGTCATGCACGGACCGTCGACCGCGATCGGCGCGATGACGGCGCACACACGCGAGCCGTCGGCCAGCCGCGCGTCGACAATGGGTGAGAGGCGATCCAGTCGTCGTCCGAGCGGGCTGATGATGCGTTCGAGCAACCGAGGTGTGACGTCGTCCGCCAGCCTGCCGGCGAGGGTCATCGCGCCATCGCGTTCGATCCACACATCACCGCCGTTGTTGATCATGATCTCGTCGACCATCGGGTCGGAGAGGTAGCGCTGCAGGGGGCCGAGCCCCTGCGCGTGGGCGATGGCCGACCGGGCCGAGGCCTCGACCTCGCGATCGGACCCGAGTGGCAGCACCTGGCGAGCGAAGGTCCGCGCGTGCCCGAGCAACGCAGCCGAAGGCTCCCCGGAACGGTTCGTCGCCTCGACGACGAACGCGTCGACGGGAAGTTCCGCAAGACGTGCGCAGATCGCGGCGGTGGCCTGTTCGGTGTTCACGCGACCAATGGCCTGAGCGACGAAGACAGCGGCCGAGGCATTCGCGCCAGCAACAGCCCGGCATCGACAGCGCGAGCAACTGCCGGATCGAGGGTCACCTCGGCCACGACCGGAGCGTGGACGGCAGCCGCGACGTCATCCGCGCGCAGCGCACGACCGGGCTCGTGGACGACGATGATTCCGGTCGGAACCAACGCGCTCGCGGCGGCTCGTCGAAGCGCGAGGTAACACGTTCGGATCACCAGCAGGCGATGTTGGGCGGCCATCAGCAATCCGGCCGGTGGCGCCCCCGTGCCGGCGTCGATCACGGTTGATGCCGGGCGGTCAGCGAGGTGGTGGCCGAGCTCGGACCAGCGCGGATGCGTCGGCGGTGGCGATGCCGAGCCGCGCGGCACCACACGCAGTGCTGCCGACGCGGCGACGCCGAGCGCATCGATCGCGTGCGCCGGTGCGGTGGTCGACGCCGCCCAGTCGAGCACGCCCGGTCCACTCGGCTCGGCAATGCCCAGCGCCGCTGGAACATCGCCCGCGACATCGATCAGCCAGGTCGGCTCCGATCCGGCGGCCATCAACATCGCCAGCGCGCAGGAGACCACGGTCGTGCCGCTGCCACCCTTGGCTGCCCAGCACACGGTGAGCATGTCCACCCCCGGACGACGATCAGCCCATCAGGACAGGATCGTCAGTTGGTCTTCGACGAGGGGGAAGCTCGTCGGGCAACCTATCCAGGCTCGCCGACGGAGCCAACCTCGTCTCGCAACCGCGGGGCGCATCCTGCGCAGCGCCGCCGAGTCGTGTCCGTGCAGAGCAGAACGAGGTCGCCCCGGTTCTGCACGGACGACTCGATCAGGAGCTCTTGACCTTCTTCGCAGCGAATGCCAGAAGACCGACCAAGCCGAGGATGAGCAGGATTTTCTTCATCCGGGCAGCCTAGACCACGCGGCTGGAGACGGTTCGAACGCGCCGGCAGCGGGTATCGACGCGGAGTGATCGCATCCGAGACGCAGGCACCGACGACCACAGACCACCCGGTGCTCGATGAGCTGCGCAGGGCAGTTCCGTTGCTCGTGGTCATCCCCGCGATGATCCTCGCGGTGTGGGGCGCCGGCGTGCTGGTCATCCATTCACGCATCGATGACTGGGATCTCCAGTTCGACAAGTGGCTCGCCGCCCGTCGCACGCCGTGGCTGAACACGGCGACCGAATGGGGCACCTACCTCGCCGAGACCGTCCCCGTGCTCGTGATCCTGCTGGTTGCGATCATCGTTGCGCGTCGACGAACCGGCAACTGGCGAGCATCGGTGTTCCTTGCCGTGGCTGTCGGTGGCGAGAAGCTCGTGTACCTCGCGTCCTCGACGTTGGTCGCTCGGGCACGGCCGCCGCTGCCGACGCTCGACGACACCTATGCGACCTCCAGCTTCCCCTCGGGACACGTCGGGAGTGCGATCACCCTGTACGCATCGATCGCGATCGTCGTCGGCGCGTGGCGTGGCCGGCAGTTGTTCATCGCGCTGATGACAGTGATGGTCGTCTTCGCATGCATCGTCGGGTTCTCACGGATGTACCGCGGCTTCCACTACCCGAGCGACGTGATCTCCGGCGCGATCGTCGGCACGGTCTGGATTCTGGCGAGCCTTCGGGTGTTGCGCCCCATTCGCCCCGAGTAGGGTCGCCGCCGGAGGTGTCCGGGTGCCTGGTGGACTCCGCCGCCTTCAAAGCGGTTGGGACGAGCGATCCTCGTCCGGCGGGTTCGATTCCCGTCCACCTCCGCCAAAGAACACCAGGTCAGAGGCCATTTCGCCTTCGAAATTGGCCCTTTTGGTCACAGTTTGGTCACAGCGGAAAAACTCTTGCGTACGCAAGGGTCGTTTTCGCAGCACGACTGTGCCGGGATTAGCCACCGCTCTTGGCTCGATGGGCTACGGCGCGAGCAACGAGTCCGCGCGGAGTGCGGCGTCCTCGTCGTCGCCCGGCATGACGTGCGCGTAGACCTTCAATGTCACTCCGACATCGGCGTGACCGACGCGCTGAGAGACGACCTTCACGGGTACGCCGGCGGCGAGCGCCGCGGTCGCGTAGCTGTGACGGAGATCGTGCAGGCGAATGGAAGGCAGCCCGGCTCGACGCGCCAGGTCGGCGAAGAGGTTGGAGAAGGCCTCGGGGTTCGGTGCTGATCCATCGATGTTGGTGACGATCAGCCCGTCCACGTCCGACCATGCTTCACCGACGAGCAATCGTTCCGCCGTCTGTTGCCGTTTCCATGCGCGCAGCGCGGCCACGATCGCAGGCCCCACGGCAATGGTTCGATTGCCGCGAGCTGTCTTCGGCGTCGATGTTGCGATCGTCGAGCGGTAGCGAATCCGAGTCGACTGAACTCGAACGGTACGAGCGTCGAGGTCGACGTCCGTCCACCGCAGGCCGAGCACCTCGCCTCGCCTCATTCCCGTCGTCGCCATCAGCGACCAGACCGCCGACCACCGATGCGTGGCCACGGACTGAGAGAACGTGCGCAGCTGGTCCGAGGACCACACCTTCATCTCCGGGCTGGCACCCTTCGGAGGGTCAGCCGCGTCACAGGGGTTGCGTTGCAGATGGCCCCAGCGAACGCCATCGCGAAACGCTCGCGTGAGAACGCCATGGAGATTTCGCACGGTCTTGACCGACAACCCGGCGCCGGCGTTGCGCCGGTTCCCCATTCTTCCCGTCGCTAGGAGCTCGCCGTAGAGGCGGTTCAACATGGCACCGTCGACCAGTTGCAGGCGGGTCGACCCGATCGTCGGCAGGACGTAGTTACG
>JAOBWO010000174.1 GCA_025463415.1 Acidimicrobiales bacterium
GAGCCCGCCGAGAAGTTGGTCACCCTGCGCCGTGAGCTGCTGGCTCCTTCGATGTCGATGGCAGCGTCGGCTTGAGGCGACTCAGCCTGGCATGTAGCCCGTCACGTCGGCGACGAGATCGGTCGACTGGCTCGTCAGCAAGCACACGTTGCCACCGGTGCCGATACCGGCGATGACCGCACCAGCGATGGTTTGGCCGGCGACGAAGTTGAGGTTCGACGCGTTCGGCGCCGCGACGCCGCAGGGGAAGACCGTCACGTAGCCGGAGCCGAGAGCGCCGGTGACGGTGACGTTCAGCACCACTGCGGTGGCGCCGGCAGCGACGCCGCCGCGGCCGGCAACGTGCAGGGTGGTGATCGAGCCGGGCGAGCGCACGCCGATGCCGGCGGACTCGCCGTCGATGGTCGGCAGTCCGGCCCGAGTCTCGAGCAGGCGGGCGGGCGCCAGCGGGGTGTAGGTCGCCGCCGCAGGGAACACCCCGGCGATGTCGACGACGAGCTGCGTCGCCTGCTGGCTGAAGATGCACACCTGGCCGTCGGTGCCGATCTTGGCGACCACCAGGTTGGCGATCGTCTGTCCGGTCACGAAGTTGAGGTTCGATGCGGTCGGGATCGTTGTACCGCATGGGAACACCGTGACGAAGCCGCTCCCGGTCGGCCCCGTGACCGTGACGTTGAAGACCGCTGCGATCGAACCGGCGGGTACCCCGGCACGGCCGATGACCTGAACCGGCGTGACCGATCCGGCCGGGACGGCGCCCGTCGGACGAGAGTCGAGCAATCGGACCGGGTTGATCGCAAGGTAGGTCGAGCTCGTCGGGAACGTGCCGGACACATCGACGACGAGGTGGGTGGCGCGCTGGGTGTAGATGCACACCTTGCCGCTGGTCCCGACCTTGGTGGCGACCGCGTTGGCGATCGTCTGACCGGCGACGAAGTTGAGGTTCGATGCCGTCGGCTGTGGTGCGCCGCAGGGATAGACCGTGACGAAGCCCGCGTCAATCGGCTCGGTCACCGTCACGTTCAGCACGACGGCTCCGGCGTCGGCAGCGACACCGCCGCGGCCGGCGACTGCGAGCTCGAGGGTGGATCCGGCGCTGAGCACACCGATTCCGGCGAACAGACCATCGGCGGTCGTGTGCGCGGGGCGAGTGTCGGCGAGGCGCGCCGGGGTCAATGGCAGGAAGTCAGCCGTGGTCGGCGTCGCGACGACGCGGACCGTGAACGTCGTCGTGACGGACCGATCCGAGGTGTCGGTCGCCGTGCACGTCACAGTCGTGGTGCCGATCGGGAACGCCGAGCCGGACGGTGGTGCGCACATGACCGGCACGGGCCCGCTGACGTCCGCGGCGGTCGGGTTCGTGTACGTGGCGACCGCCGTCGTCGCGCCCGGCGCGGTCGACAGGAGGATGTTCGACGGAGCAGACGTGAACACCGGACCCGGCACGGCCGTCGGCACCACGGTGACCGAGAAGGTCGTGCTCGACGAGCGGGGGAAGGAGTTCGTTGCGATGCACGTGACGGTCGTGACCCCGGTCGGGAACGGGGATCCCGAGGAGGGTGTGCAGTTGACGGGGACCGCGCCGTTCGCGTCGGTGGCGACGGGTTTGGTGTACGTCGCGACTGCGAACCCGGCGCCCGGTGCAGCGACTGTGGTGACGTCGGGCGCGGCGCCGAACACCGGCACCGGAATGGGCGTGACGTTCACGGTCACCGTGAACTGAGCGGTCGAGCTCTGGCTGAGGACGTTCGTCGCCGTGCACGTGACGGTCGTCGTGCCGGCGGCGAAGATCGAACCGCTGGCCGGGAGGCAGCTCACGGGTGGGGCGGTGATCGATCCGTTGGCATCCGACGCGGTGGGCGGCGTGTAGGTGACGGCGCGGCTCGTCGAACCCGGTGGCGTGGTGGCGACCGTGATGTTCGCCGGCACGCCGGCGAACACCGGCAGCGCAAGCACGTCGACGACCACATGAAAGCTGTCACTCGTCTGCAGACCGACTTCGTTGGTCGCCGTGCACGTCACCGTCGTCGTGCCGACGGGGAACAAATCGCCGCTGTTGTAATCGCACGCCACCGTGGGCGGCGTCAGGCTCTCCGGATCCGTCGGCGGCGTCAACGTGAAGTTCACGGGCGTCGTGACGGTGCCCGGTATGACCTGCTTCGTCACATCCAGTGGCGCCGTGAAGAGCGGGAACGTGGTGTCCGGCTGGAGCATCGTCACGATGTTCCCGTCGCGCGGAACGGGCACAGCACCGGTGGAGGTCACGTTGTTGCCCGCCGCGTTGCACGTGCACGGCGAGAGCACCTCGTGTCCAGTCGTCCCGAACACGCTGTTCGTGGGGTTCGGTGAGCCGACTGCGCCGAACGGGCCGGCATACGTGGCGACGCCATCGTCCGCCGGGTCGAAGTCCTCGCTGTAGGTGAGGTAGCCGCCGTTGTTCAACGGGATCAGCAGATCGAGGCCGAGGTGATCATTGGGGAAGGTTCCGACGAGGCTGTTCGCTGCGTTCGGCGTTCCGACGCGCCCGACCGCGTCGACCCAGGTCACCGCCCCGACGTCGGAGATGCCCCCGGGGCCGTCCCAGTGGGGCGAGCTGATGGCGAGGTTGCCGTTCGCCAACCGGGTCAGCGTCGTGCCGACCTGATCGCCGGGCTGGGAGCCGTGAAAGCTGTTGGTTGCCGTGATCGAACCGGTGATCCCCGATCCGCCGCCGAAGACCACCGCACCGATGGCCGGAGTCGACGTGCTCGACCAACCCGGACTGCTCACGGCGTAGCGTGAACCGGCGAGGGCGACCACGTCGGTGCCGACGGCATCGCCGGATCCGAACGCGCCTCGGAGGCTGTTCGCCGATGTGATCGTGCCCGACGGCGGGGTCGAGGGGTTGCTGCCGTCGATGAACGTGGCCGCACCACGAGTGGAGTCCCACTCAGGGCTACCGATGACTGCGTTGCCGTTGTCGAGGGCAGCGACCACCGGCCCCGTCCCGAGGTTCAGGCCGACGACATCTCCAGCCTGGGAGCCGACGATGCTGTTGGTCGCGTCGGGCACGAAGCCGGCACCGCCTGTCCCGTTGCCGAGCGTGACTGCGCCGCGGCCGCTGTTCCAGAGCGGGCTCGAGACGACGTAGTTGCCGTTGGACAGCGGAGTGACGCCGCCGAAGCCAATGAAGTCTCCGGGAGCACCGCCGATGATGCTGTTCGCGAGCGACAAGGCGAGTGTGCCGGTGAGTGGGCCATTCGTGCCATCGACCCACGTGGTCGCCCCGACGACTCCGATGGAGCTGGAGACGACGAAGTCGACATCGCTCGGATCGGCGGTGTTCGTCAGCGCCGTGACATCGGTACCGATCCCCTCACCGGCCACAGCGCCGACGAGGCTGTTCGCCGCTGTCACGGGTCCCACCGGCAGGTGCGTGCTTCCCGAGACGACCGTGACCGCCCCCTCGTCTCCAGATGGTGTGACGTCGAAGTTGGGCGTGCCCACGATGTAGTCGCCGTTCGGTCGCACATCGATGATCGCGTCGAATCCGACGGCGTCGCCAGCCGAGGCGCCGGTCAGGCTGTTGGTATTGCTGACGATGCCACTGATGGGGTTGTCGCCATCCGCCCAGGTGACGGCGCCAGCGTCGACGATCGCCGAGTTCGGGGGGACCGGAAGGTTCGGATCGTCCCAGTCGCCGCTGGCGATCACGTAGTCATCGCCGACGTTGACGATGCCGTCCACACCGACCGCGTCGTTGTTGGTCGTTCCCACGATGCTGTCGCTGGATGTCACGTCGTGGATCGCATGATCGACTGCGACGCCGGACACCCAGGTGACAGCACCGACGTCGGTCACCGTCGCGTCGCTGTGCGGGCTGACGATGACGAAGTTCGAGTTGCCCACTTCGACCACGCCGGGCCCGAACCCGCCGCTGCCGATGTGGTCGTTGGTGGCGACACCCACGTAGGTGGTCAACGGAGCGGCGAACGGGTGGGCTCCGTCGAGGAGGTAGACCGCGCCGGCGTCGACGATGTTGCCCGTGCCAGGGTCATAGTCCGCATCCGGATCCGTGACGACGATGTTGCCGTTCTCGAGCACCAGGATGTCCGCGCCGAAGTCTCCGGGCGTGATGCCCAAGCTCGTGAACAGGGGGTCGCTTGCATCGATGTCGGGGGCAGCGGCGATGACGACGCCCGGGTCGATCGCGACGATCGCTACCAGCGGGACGACACAGGACGTGCCGAAGAGCGCAGCCGCGAGGCCGATTCGTGAGATTCCCATCGCCACACACCATCCGATCGCCCGACCCCCAAGCGAAGGGCACCGCGAGTTTACGAAATCCAGACGATGTGGTCGAGCACGTGAACGAAATGTACGCGCGGCTGCACACGGCGCTTCAGGAGACGAGTTGCGTGTTCAGCTCAGGTGCTTGTCGGCGAAGTCGAAGACGGTCTGCACGAGATCGACGAACGTCGTGACGTCGGCTGCGGCGACGGGCTGGTTGGTGACGATCCCGTTGACGAGAACGACGGTCTGGCCGATCTGGGTCGCGACGGCATAACCGGTGGCGATCACCGTCGACGGGTCGTCGGTGCGGGTGTAGTCGAAGTGCACGACGGCGATGTCACGTCCGGGGATGTCGATGTCCTTGCTCGCCTCGGTGAGCTGATAGGTGTACGACACCCCGTCGATCAGCTCGTCGGCGGAGTGGCACTGGTCGCTGATGTTCAGGTCGCTGCTGAAGACCGCGTGGGCATTCTCCACGGATCGGTATGCCGTGATCCGCTCGACGAGCGCTGTCGTCATCTGCAGACCTTCGCTGTTCACGCCACCGTCGACGCCGAAGCCGGCGACCTTGTGGAACGCCTCGTCGGGAGTGCCGAACTGCTCGCAGAACGGCGTCGCGTCGTCTGAGGTGTCGAGCGGCTCCCAGTCGCTGCCAGCGGTGAGACGGATCTCCCGGATCGGCGCCAATGCGGCCTCGACGGCCGCGCGGGCAGGTGCTGCTCGAGGCGGTGCACCGTGGCGGCCGGACCGGACGACGATGACGACGACGAGGGTCGCGACGAGGACTGCAGCCACGCCGACCAGGACGCGTCGGCGGGGCGATCGGGCAACCGGCGGCGAGGCAGCACCCGTTGCAGAGCGGGGCGGCGGCGGAACCACCGAAGTCCGCGGAGGCGCCGGTGCCGGTGCATCGGGTCTCGCCGACGACGATGCCGGTGGCGGGGGTGGAGGTGACGAGACGTGTGCAGCAGGTGGCGCCAGCCCGGCGCCCTGCGTGGTCCGGTTGCCGAGTGACGGTACGGGCTGGCCCTTCGGGCGATCGAACACGGTGGCGCCGATCGCAACAGCCGTCTTCGGGTCGGCGCGGCGGATCAGGGGCACGGCACCGAAGGCGGTCGCGACCTGTTCTCCGACCATCGGTGTTCGACTGGCACCGCCGGCCAACGAGATCCCTGCGAGGCGGCCCACTTCGATGCCGGCTTCGGCGATGCAACGCTCGAGCAGGACGACGGTCTCGGTGATGTACGGCCGGATCAGATCCTCGTACTCGCTGCGATGGACCCGAACCTCCATCAAGCCGGCGGGAAGGGGCACGATGAGGTCGGCGTAGGTGCTGACCGACAGCGTCTCCTTGGCGCGCCGAGCCTCGTTGCGGAGGCTGGAGGCGACGCGCTGCCACACCGGGTCCGCGTCGGTCTGCAGCGCAGTCCAGTCAGCCGGAGCGAAGCGTTGGCCGAGGTGGTTGACGAGGAGCTCGTCGAACAGCTCGCCGCCGATGTGCTGATCGCCGCCGGGTCGACCGATGACCTGGAAGCCACCGGCCCCCGACGTGACGACAGCCGAATCGAACGTTCCGCCGCCGAGGTCGTACACGGCGATGCAGTCGCCGGCCGCGATGTCGATCTCGTTCGCGAATGACACTGCGGCCGCGACCGGCTCCGGCACGAGGACCGGATTGGGAAGTCCCGCTTTCGCCGCCGCCTCGAGGAGGCGGTTCAGCCACGGTCGGTTCCACGTTGCGGGGTGAGTGAGGCGTACCTCGGTGGGTGCGCTGTGGATCTGCGCCACTGCCTCGTCGTACACATGACGCAGGACGAGGGCGACGAGCGCCACCACCTGATGGGGACGGCCGTCGAGGATCAGCGGGGCCTGATCGCCGAGACGGTTCTTCAGCGCACGCACGACCCGCTTCGGGTTGGTCGCGGAGAGATCTTCGGCAACCCGGCCGACCATCACCGTGTCGCCATCGATCAGCACGACCGTCGGCATCCGCCGCTCGCCGGCGATCTCGATGACCTCCGGGACGCGCTCACCGACCTTCGCCGCGGCCACGGTGAAGCTGGTACCGAAATCGATCGCGAGAACCCAGTCGTGCAACGAACAGCTCCTGTGCTGGCTGAGGCCGAGAACCTACTAGTTGTACTGGTCCATGATCGTCGCCTCGACAACGCGGGCCAGGGTGTCCTTGATCGCTTGAGCCTGGGTGGTGGTCACGCCGGGAACCACGAGGAGGTCGCTGACGGTGGCCCGCTGCAGCTTGGTCAGCTCGCCGAAGTAGTTGCTGATCGCGACGGCGGTCTCGTCGTTGAGCCGAGGCACTCGGGCCAGCAGGCGCAGGCCGCGCGGCGACATCGACTGGTCGAGATCCTCTGGCGCCCCGCAGGGCGAGAGCGCGACCGCGCACTTGCGCAGGTCGAGCACGCTCTCGTCGTCGAGCAGGGACATCAAGCGGTGGGTGTCGTCGGCCGAGCAGCCGCCGGGCAGGTAGTCGTCGATGACGAGCTCGATCTCGTCATCGATCTCGGTGTAGAGCTCATCCAGTTGCATCCGCAACAATCGGGCGTCGGTGCCGAGCTCGACGATCATCGTCTCGATCTCGTTGGCGATGCGGTGCACCATCTCGCCGCGCTGCACCACGGCGGCCACATCGCGCAGCGTGACGACGTCTTCGACCTCGAGCGCCGTGAGGTTGGCCATCGCGTCGTCGAGTCGGACCTTGTAGCGCTCCAGCGTCTGCAGGGCCTGGTTGCCGCGGTCGAGCAGAAGGCTGACGGCCTGCAGCTGGTGCTTGCGGTCGCCGACGTAGAGGTTGATCACGCTCATCTCTTCACTCACGCTGATCACCGGGGCATCGATGCTGCGCGCGACGCGCTCGGCGGTGCGGTGCCGTGTGCCGGTCTCGGACGTCTGCACCGAGCGGTCCGGCAGCAGGTGCACGTTGGCGCGGGCGATGCGACCGAGGTCGTACCGGAGGATGATCGCGCCGTCCATCTTGGCCAGCTCGCTGAGCCGCTGCGGCGAGAACGGCGCGTCGAGCAAGAACCCGCCGGAGCAGATCGCGAGAACGTCGGGGTTGTCCGACAGGACGATGAGGGCGCCCATCTTGGCCCGCACGATGCGCTCCAGCCCGTCACGGAGCGGAGCGCCAGGTGCGACCTGGGCAAGCGCGGCGAGCAGCGCATCGTCCTCGCGGGTCACGATCGACATCCGCCTATGTTACGGCATGGAGCCCGGAGGCAGTCTCGCCGATCAGGCCGGCGGCGCTGAGCGCCTCGGGCAAGGTGGACACCCGCCGCAGGCGCATGCCGGATGGGCCGTCGGGTGCCGACGCCGGCACGATCGCCTTGCTGAAGCCGAGCCGCGCAGCCTCGCTGAGCCGGCGCTGGGTCTGGGAGACCTGCCGCAGCTCGCCGGCCAGACCGACCTCCCCGCACATGACGAGGTCGGCTGCCAACGGGCGGTTGAGGATGGCCGAGACCACTGCGAGGCAGAGCGCGAGATCGACCCCTGGCTCGGTCAGCTTCACGCCGCCGACCACCGAGGCGTAGACCTCGTGCGTGCCGGTGGGCAGGCGGGCCCGGCGTTCGATCACGGCGAGCAGCATGGCCAGCCGGGCGGGATCGATGCCCTGGACCGAGCGGCGCGGCGGACCGCCGCCGTTGAACGGGTTGGTGAGCGCCTGGACCTCGACGAGCAGCGGACGCTGACCTTCGATCGTGGAGACGACGGCTGAGCCGGGCACGCCGGTGCGCCGGTCGGCGAGGAACAGCTGGCTCGGGTCGGGCACCGGGATGAGGCCGGAGTCGGCCATCTCGAACAGCCCGAGCTCGTTGGTGGGACCGAAGCGGTGCTTGGTGGCCCGCAGCAGTCGCAGCGCGTGATGCCGCTCGCCCTCGAACGACAGCACCGTGTCGACCAGGTGCTCGAGCACCCTCGGCCCGGCGAGGCCGCCGTCCTTGGTGACGTGTCCGACGAGGACCATCGTGATGCCGCGCCGCTTGGCCTCCTGCACCAGGCGGTGTGCGCAGCCGCGCACCTGGACCACTGAACCCGGTGCGGATGCGAGGTCGGGGTCGGCGACGGTCTGGATGCTGTCGATGATCACCAGCTCGGGTGCGAGCTGGTCGATCGACGCGATGATGTTCGTCACCGAGGTCTCGGCCAGCAGCCAGAGGTCCGGCCGGATGGCTTCCAGCCGCTCGGCGCGCAGACGCACCTGCTGAGCGCTCTCCTCGGCCGAGACGTACAGGGTGCGTCCGGTCCAGCCGGCGAGGAGCTGGAGGAGCAGCGTGCTCTTGCCGATGCCCGGCTCGCCACCGAGCAGCGCGACCGATCCCGGCACGAAGCCGCCGCCGAGGACCCGGTCGAGCTCGCTGATGCCCGTGCCACGCGGCTGGATGTTCTGCGCGTCGACATCGCCGATCGGCTGGGCGATGCCGACCGGGAACAGCGCCATGCCGGCGGCCAGCGTGGTGAGCTCGTCCGGGCCTTCCACCTCTTCGATCAGGCTGTTCCATGCCCCGCACGCGGGACAGCGTCCGGACCACTTCGGCTGGCCGGCACCGCACTCGGTGCACCGGTGGACGAGACGCAGCTTGGCCATGCCGACAACCTACGCGGTGGGTGTGACAGTCCTGCGGAGAGGGTGGCGGGCGTTCAGCGCAGGCCGCGGATGGCGGCGCGCCGACGGCGGACCGTGATCACGTACAGGATGAATCCGACGGACAACACGATCCAGGCGAACAGCGCGATCTTGGCGCCTTTGGCCAGCGGGCTGGCCCACACGTTCTTCGAGTCCTTGTGCGTGGCGATCGTGGTGATGTCGACCGCGGTGCCGTCGATGGGCACCGCCCAGCTGAGACCCGTCGGCGAGGATGCCGAGCCGGCCGTGGCCGTGGACGACTTGACCGTTCCCGGCAGCTTGGCCTGGAAGTGAAGCGTGACGGCCTGCCCGGGCTGGAGGCCGGCGGCCGTGAGCTGTGCCGCGTACGGCGTGGCGCCGATGGCGTTGAACAGGTCGGTGTCACTGAACGCGTCGAGTCCTCCGGCCACCTGCAACGAACCGTTCAGGGAGTAGGTGGTGGTGCCATTGCTCTTCGTGCGGCCGAGGGTGACGGCGTTCAACGGGCCGTTCGGACCGTTCAGGCCGGCGAGGATCGCGTTTGCCTCGGCAGGTGTGGCGAAGGTGTGCATCAGCACCACTTGGAGTCCGCCCGTCGGTGTAGCGACGGGGCCCTGCACCGTCCAGCCCGAGGCGCGGACGTCGTCGAAGCGGAGGTCGGTCATCAGCGCCGGAGCCTGCTTGACGATGTCGGCGTCGGCAGTGGCGGTGACGGTCACCGTGCCCGAACCGTCCTCGCGCATCAGCACATCGACGCTCATGTCGACGTTGCACGCCGCGCAGAGCACCGCCAGGGCCAGGACACCGAAGATCGTGCGGAACAGGCGACCCATGGGTTGGACTACAGCGCCTCGGCGTGACGAACGGCCGTCATCAGATCGTTGCGGGCGCGAGCCACTCGAGAGCGGATCGTGCCGATGGGGCAGTCGCAGGCAGCGGCGGCTTCTTCGTAGCTCAGGCCGAGGAGCTGGGTGAGGACGAAAGCCTCGCGGCGGTCCGGGTCCAACGCGTCGACCAGCTCGTGGAGCTCGAGGTTGCCCGGGGTCATCGTCGTCGGCACGCGCTCGCCGCGCAGGCGCGTCGCGAGGCGGCTGCGACGTTGGTTGCGGCGGATCTGGTCGGCGCACACGTGGCGAGCGATGGAGAGCAGCCACGACACCACCGGTGCATCACCGCGGTACTGACCGAGGTTGCGGGTGGCGCGGACGTAGACCTCCTGGGTGAGGTCGTCTGCGTCCTGCCGGCTGGACAGGTTGCAGCAGAACCGCCAGACGACGCCCTGGGTGGCCCGGACGAGGTGCCCGAGGGCGAGGTCGTCTCCGTGCTGAGCGGCTCGGGCGTACGACAGCAGCGTGTCGTTGTCGGGGCGATCGCTCACGGAGCGTCACGCTAACCGGTCGGACCGGGTGGGAACTGATCGCCCCTTCGACGACACTGCTGTCCCATGACCTGCGATCCGTGGCTGGAGGCGATCTCGGCACGCGCCGACGGCGAGCCCCCCACGATCGACGCGCGGATGATCGACAACCACATCGCGTCGTGCGCGACGTGTCGCAGCTTCGCCGACAACGTGCACGAGCTGCGCCGAGCGTCGGTCGACGTCGCGGCGCCGATGCCGGATCTGAGCGGACGTGTGGTCAAAGCGGCGCGGCTCGCGGACCGCAACTCCGTCTGGTGGGTCCTGCGGCTCGGACTCGGTGTGGTGGCCGTCCAGGTCGTCGTGCTGTCGGCGCCGGCGCTCTTCCTCGGGCACGAGTCGGGTAGCGATCCGCACACGGCTCGCCACCTCGGATCGTTCGCGATCGCGTACGCGATCGGGCTGCTGGTCGTCGCGCTGCGACCGGCGAAGGCACGCGGCATGTTGCCGCTGGCGGCTGCACTCGCCGGGTGCCTGGCCATCACCGCCGTCATCGACATCGCCGACGGCCGCGTGCCGGCCGTGGCCGAGATGCACCACGTGCCCGAGGTCGTCGGCCTCGTGCTCGTCTGGTTGCTGGCGATGCCCACGCCACTGGGGACGAGGACGTCCAGCGGTCGTGCTCGGAAGCTGCCGAGCCTCCGAGCCGTCTCGGCTTCCCGTGACGTCGAGGGTGACCGCCGCGCGCTGTAACGGATCCGGTGCCCGGCGCGCACCATTCGCTGTCGACACGTCGTCGGCGGAAATCGGTCGGCCCGGTCGCGAATAGTGTTCGCCTCGCGACGGAGGCATGGAGAGGGCACATCGTGAGCAATGAGAACCCAGGCGTCGGCGGCGGCTTTCCCGCTCCCGGTCAATCCGGCGAGGGTGGACAGCACCCGGCCGGCGCGCCGAACCTCCCCGATCCGCAGCACGTCGATGCAGCGCAGTCGCCCGCCCAACACGCTGCGTCGAACCCGCAGGCGCCGGGCACGCAACACGCCCCGAGCACTCCGCAGGCACCGGCCGGCCAGCACGCGGGCAACACCGCACAGGGCCCCGCTGCGTCCCACACCGACGGACTGCAACAGGCACCTGCGGCCCAGCACGGCGCGAGTGCGCCGCAGAGTGCTGCGCCCCAGCACGGCGCCAGCCCGTTGAACGCCGGTGCCCAACACGCGCCGAGCTCGTTGGAGGCACCGCACGCCGGCGCCCAGCACGCTGGCTTGGAACAGACCGGCGCGCAGCACGTCGGCGCCGCGCACCACGTTCCCGGTGCCGCCCAACACGGCGCCACCGCCGTCTCCTCGGGGCGAGGCCCCGTCACGAAGCTGCGCTACCTTCGCCACGCTCGGCCGCGACTGCACATGGTGATCGTCGGCAGCGGCACGGCCGCGGCCGTCACGCTCGGCGGCTTCGCGGTGTACAAGGCCCAGGCCGATGATCCTCCGCCGCGACAGGCGGTGCCGGTCACCACGACAACCATCGCCGTCGTCGTCACCGATCCGGGCGCGCCGGTGATCTCTGCAGCGATCGCGGTGCCGATTACGGTGGCCGTCACCGAGGCGGCGACCACCGAGCC
>JAOBWO010000192.1 GCA_025463415.1 Acidimicrobiales bacterium
TCCCGCCAAACGGTGCCACATCGGATCCGCCTGCGTACGATGGTCGCCGGCATTGAGTCGCACCGAAAGGACCACCGTGGACGTACGCATCGGCGTCACCCAAGCACCCCGTGAGATCAACATCGAGCTGGCCGACGACGTCGACCGGGCGGCGGTCAAGGCGAAGGCCGAAGCGGCGCTGTCGGGCGCAGTCGACGTGCTGTGGCTCACCGACAAGAAGGGTCGCGACGTCGGCGTGCCGGCAGCGAAGATCGCGTACATCGAAGTCGGCACCTCGGAGGGCGAGCGAAAGATCGGCTTCGGAGGCTGATCGCGACGACATGAACCGCGTCCGATGAACCTCCTCGATCGTCAGCTGCTCTTCGTCACCGGCAAGGGTGGCGTCGGCAAGACGACGGTGGCGGCGGCGCTGGCCCAACTGGCTGCGCTTCAGGGTCGGCGCACGCTCGTGTGCGAGATGGACGCCAAGGGCTCCCTCGCGTCGGCGTTCGACTGTTCGCCATTCCCGTACGCGGCGCGACAGGTCGACACCGACCTGTACGCGATGGCGATGAACACCGAGGACTCGCTGCGCGAGTACCTCAAGCTGTTCATCCGGATCCCGTTCGTCGGACGGATCGGACCGCTGGCGCGCACCTTCGACTTCGTCGCGGACGCTGCACCGGGCGTGAAGGAGATCCTCGCGATCGGCAAGCTCTGCTACGAGGTCCGCGAGCGCAACTACGACCTCGTCGTCGTCGATGCCGAGGCGACCGGGCACATCATCAGCCAGATCGGCGCGCCACGGGTCATCAGTGAGCTGGTCCAGGTCGGGCTCGTCAAGGACCAGACCAAGTGGATGCTCGACATCCTCGAAGACCCGGCGCGGACCGGGCTGGTGACGGTCACCACGCCGGAGGAGATGCCGGTCAACGAGACGATCGACCTCCTCGCCCAGGTCTCCGAGCGCACGCGCGTCGACAGCGCGGCGGTGATCGTCAACCGGGTCCTGCCGGCGCTGTTCGGCACCCGTGAGGCCTCGGTCTTCGATCAGCTGTTCACACCACTGGCGCAGAGGGCGCTCGTCGCAGCTGCCGGGCGAGCGGTCACCGACGTGATGGATGCGGCGCGGATGAACGAGTCCAGACGGCGGATCGGTGACGGCCACCTCGATCACCTCCGCGAAGCGCTGGCGGCCGGCCCCGGAAGCCCGCCGGCCATGCTCTACATCCCCGAGCTGTTCACCCGTGCCACCGGCCGTCGCGTGGTCACCCTCGTCGCCGAGGCACTCGGCGAGGAGCTCGGCTGATGGCTGCGCGCGCTCGTGCGTCGGTGACGCCCCCGGCCGACGGCCACGACATCGCCAGCCTCCTCGCGGCCAAGGAGATGATCATCATCTGCGGCAGCGGCGGCGTCGGCAAGACCACCACGGCCGCTGCGCTGGCCGCGCAAGCAGTCGTCAACATCGGTGGGCGGGTGCTGGTGCTCACCGTCGACCCGGCCAAGCGCCTGGCGAACGCGCTCGGGCTGCAGGCGTTCGGCAACACCGAGACGCGAGTGCCGAACGAGGCCTTCACCGCGGCAGGGGTGACGCCACGGGGCGAGCTGTGGGCGGCGATGCTCGACACCAAGGCTGGCTGGGACGAGCTGATCAAGCGTCATGCCCCCGATGCCACGCTCCGCGACACCGTGCTGGCGAACCCGCTCTACCAGAACATCACGGGACGATTCGTGCAGAGCCACGACTACATCGCGATGGAGCGCCTCCACGAGCTCCACGCCAGCGGCCGCTACGACCTCGTGATCATCGACACCCCGCCATCGCGCAACGCGCTCGACATCCTCGACGCGCCCGCGCGGATGATGGAGTTCTTCGGGAGCCGCCTGCTGCGCTGGCTCACCGTGCCCTATCGCTCGCGGATCTTCACGGTCGCGTCGAAGCCGTTCTACCAAGTGGCCGATCGCATCCTCGGATCCCGGTTCCTCCAGGACATCGCCGAGTTCTTCGTGCTGTTCCAGACGATGGAGAAGGGGTTCGTCGCCCGGGCGCGAGAGGTCGAACGATTGCTCGCCGATCCGCGCACCAGCTTCCTGATCGTCTCCACGCTGGAAGCCGCGCCGGCACACGAGGCGGCGTTCCTGGCTGCCGCGCTCGCCGAACGGCACCTTCCGCTCGGGGGCATCGTGCTCAATCGCGCGATGCCGCCCGTGCTGCGCGAGCCCTCAGCCGCGAAGGCCGCATCCAAGCTCGGCGACGCCGCAGCGAACACGGCGCTGGCGGACGACCTCGGCGCGAAGCTCGACGCCGAGCCCGACGTCGTGCGCGGCATCCTCGGCGAGATCGCCGGCCGCTTCCACGACATCGCGATGGTGGCCACCCGCGAGGCCGAACGGCGTGCTGAGCTGCAACGGCTTGCGCCCTTCACATCGACCGCCCCGGCGTTGGATCACGACATCCACAACCTGGCGAGCCTCCTCGAGCTGGGGAATCTTCTCTGGCGCGAGGCGGATGAGCCAGACTCTCTCTAACGCAGACCCCGAGAGGCACGCACGACCATGGCCACCCTTGCCGAACTCACGCGCCAACACACGTCGCTGTCGCGCGACGAGACCGCGCACCTGCAGCACCTGGTGTCGGAGTGGGGGATGCTCGCGGACCTCTGCTTCGCCGACTTGCTGCTGTACGTGCCGGCGGGCGAGGGACGCTGGATCGTCACCGCCCACGTCCGCCCCTCCACGGGCCAGACGATCTACCTCAGTGACTGGGTGGGTGCGTGGGCCAGCGAGACCGAGCTGCCACTGCTGGCTGCGGCCATCACGGACGGCCAGTCGCACGAGGGCGAGATCAACGTCACCAGCCTTGCGGCACCGGCGCAGATGTTGGCGATCCCGGTGCGCTTCGGTGATCGCACCATCGCAGTGTTGACCCGCGAGCGGTCCAGCATCTCGGGTCGCCAGCCGGGTGAGCTGGAACGCACCTACCTCGGCATCTTCGACCGCTTCGTGCAGATGATCGTGCAGGGCACCTTCCCGTTTCCCGGACGCATCGCCGACTCGGGTGCCGCACCGCGCGTCGGCGACGGGGCGATCATCATCGACGAAGAAGCGCGGGTGCGCTATGCGTCACCCAACGCCGTCTCGGCGCTGCACCGCGTGGGCATCGGCGCCAACGCGGTGGGGATGCGCCTGGCGGAACTCGGCTTCAACGACAGCTCGGTCCGTCAGGCCTACGAGCGCGTCGAGCCGGTCATCGAAGAGTTCGACCAGAACGCCGACGTCACGTTGCTCTCGCGGTGCATCCCCATCGTCGACAAGGGCGTGATCACCGGCGGAGTGCTGTTCGTCCGCGACGTCACCGAGTTGCGCAAGCGCGATCGCCTGCTGTTGTCCAAGGACGCGACGATCCGCGAGATCCACCACCGCGTCAAGAACAACCTGCAGACGATCTCGTCGCTGCTGCGCCTCCAGGCCCGACGGTTGAGCTCGGACGAGGCCCGCGCCGCGGTGGCCGAATCGGTGCGCCGGATCCGCACGATCGCCCTCGTCCACGAGACGCTGTCACGCGAGCCCGGCGACGATGTCGCGTTCATCGAGATCGTGCGACCGCTGCTGCGCCTCGCCGAAGAGGGTCTGCAGTCCGTCGACCGGCCGGTGCAGTTCAAGGTGCAGGGCGACGGCGGCCGGCTGCCATCGACGGTGGCGACCCCGCTCAGCGTGGTGCTCACCGAGCTACTGCAGAACGCCGTCGATCACGGCTTCCCGGAGGGCAGCGCCGGCGGCACGGTCGTGGTGCAGTTGGCCAACGACAACGCAGAGCTGCGCCTGCGCGTCCTCAACAACGGCCACGTGCTCGAGCCGGACTTCGATCTGAACAAGGCCACCGGCCTCGGCCTGTCCATCGTGCGCACGCTGGTGACGACCGAACTGGCTGGTTCACTCACGATGCGTCCGGGTGCACCGGACGATTTCGTGGCGGCGGGCCTTCCCGATCAGACCCAGCCGGCTGGCACCGTTGTGGATCTGCGCGTGCCCCTCGAGGACGCCTGAGCGATTCGGTTCAGCGGTTCAGCTGGCGGCGAAGCCGGCCTTGTTCCGTGCGACCTGAGCGCGGCGCATGACCCGACGCTCCTCTTCGGAGGTGCCGCCCCAGATGCCCGAATCCTGGTTGGTCTCGAGCGCGAACTCGAGGCATGCCACGCTGACCGGACACTCGCCGCACACTTCCTTGGCCCGTGCGATCTGCGTCAGCGCGTGGCCTGTGGTGCCGATCGGGAAGAACAGATCGGGGTCGGTGTCTCGGCAGATCGACTCGTGACGCCAGGAGTAGTCGGCGTGGGCGAGCGTGAGGCTGGACGCGAGAATCGACACGACGGGATCTCCTCGAGTGATCGGAAGGGGGGTTTCCGTACCGGACACGCCGATGTTTCAGGTGTGTTTCCCGGGACGTCCGTACGGTACGTTGACCGCGCTGGGTTGACAAGGGCTGAGTTTCAGGAATGTGTCCAAACGGCAAACAATTGATGCCACCCATCGCC
>JAOBWO010000197.1 GCA_025463415.1 Acidimicrobiales bacterium
CAGGGAGCGCAGGGAGCGCAAGGAGTGCAGGGCGTACAGGGAGTACAGGGAGTGGCCGGACCACTCCAAGAGCTCGCCCCTGTGGGCCGCTTCACGACGACGCAACTGGTCAAGAGCGCTGTCTTGACCTGTGGCAGCACGAGCGTCGACACCTTCAACGCGATGTGCATCACAGTCGCGCTCAACGGATTGGCAGTCCGCAGCACCACAGCAACTGCCAACGTCATCTGCGCCGCCGTGACGGGCAAGATCGCCGGCAGCTACGGGATGACTTCGGCGAACACGAACCCGTCGTTCAGTTGGAACGGCGCGACGTGGGTCGTGACGACGACGTCGGGGACGAATTTCTCCTCGCTCGACTGCAATCCCTGAGAGGCCAACGACCTTCGCTGTCGTCCACTACAGCACACCACACAGGATCCGCGTCGGACTCGGCGCGCGCATCGACGAGGCAACACGATGCGGTCGGCAAAGGCCCCGGGGAGGCCCCACCTTCGACACCAGATTGTGCCGGGTGATGAAGGAGGATTGAGACCATGCACTACCGACGCCTCGGCCGCACGGGCCTCCAAGTCAGTGAACTCTGCCTCGGCGCGATGATGTTCGGAGCGTGGGGCAACACCGACCACGACGACTCCGTGCGCATCATCCACTCCGCACTCGACGCCGGCATCAACTTCATCGACACGGCCGATGTGTACTCGGCCGGCGAGTCGGAGGAGATCGTCGCCAAAGCGATCGTCGGTCGACGCGACGAGCTGGTGATCGCGACCAAGGTCTTCAGTCCGATGAGCAAGAACCCGAACCACTGGGGCGCATCTCGGCGGTGGATCATCCAGGAGTGCGAGAACAGCCTGCGCCGGCTCGGCACGGACTACATCGACCTCTACCAGATCCACCGCCCGGACCCGTTGACCGACATCGACGAGACGCTCGGCGCGCTCAGCGATCTCGTGCACCAGGGCAAGGTGCGTTACCTCGGTTCCTCGACGTTCCAGGCGTCGGAGATCGTCGAGGCGCAGTGGGTGGCGGAGCGTCGCGGTCGCGAGCGGTTCGTCTGCGAGCAGCCGCCGTATTCGATCCTCGTGCGCGGGGTCGAGACCGACGTGCTCGCGACATGTCAGCGGTACGGCATGGGCGTCATCCCGTGGAGCCCGTTGGCGGGGGGCTGGCTGTCTGGTCGGTGGCGCAAGGGCAGCGGCGACCTCACGAGCGCTCGCGCAGCACGCATGCCCGCGCGCTACGACCTTGCCGATCCGGGCAACCAGCTCAAGCTGGACGCCGCCGAGGAGCTCGCGGTGCTGGCCGAAGACGTCGGGATGAGCCTGATCCACCTGGCCCTCGGGTTCACGTTGCGACACCCGGCCGTGACCTCGACGATCATCGGGCCGAGAACGGCTGAGCACCTCGAGAGCCAGCTCGGCGCCGTCGACGTCCGACTCTCCGACGAGGTCATGGACCGCATCGACGCGATCGTCCCCCCGGGCACCAACTTCGCCTGGGCCGACGCCGGATACACGCCACCGGGCATCGCCGACGCCCGCCGACGTCGCCGTCCAGCGCGAAGCTGACGTCGTTCACGCAGGATCGAGCGGAGGTCCGATGATCTCTGCGCCGTAGGGTCCGATGGCCCCGACGAGTCGGGCGATGTCCGGCGAGGCCTGGGGAGGCAGGGTGCGATCGCTAGCGGGATCGCTGGCGTCGACGTGGTACTGCTCGAACCCGGCCGGCGTGACGATCTCCAGGAACGTGGCCGTGTCGCTGTCGACGCGGAAGGTGTGTGGCACGTCGCGGGGCAACCACGCGAACCCACCGGTGCCCAGCTGGCTCTGTCGGCCGTCCAGGTCGACGGTCAGCTCACCATCGATCACGTACATCGCGGTGTCCTCGCGCCGATGCACGTGACGAGGCGGCGAGAACCCGGCGCGCGCCCGCTGCTCCATCAGTGCAAGGCCTCCATCGGTGTCCCGTCCATCGGCAACGATGGTCAACAACGTTCCGACGAACCACCGGTCCCGATCGCTGACTGCTGCGTGAGCGTCCATCGCGTCTCCTATCTGTAGTGCCACTCCAAATATAGTTCGCTACGCTCTTGCCGTGCAACGGGTCACCGTGGATGGGCGACACGAACGCTCCCGCCGGACGCGGCGCAAGATCGTCGTCGCTGCGTCTGAGCTGTTCGTGCTCGACGGGTATGGATCGACCTCGATCTCGGCGATCGCCGCTCGCGCCGGCGTGGCCGTTCAGACGGTGTACGCCGCGTTCGGCACCAAGCGCGCCGTTCTGTCGTCTGCGCTCGATCAAGCCATCGCGGGCGACGACGCAGACGTCGTGGTCAACGACCGCGATTGGATGCGCGAGGTGTTCGAAGCACCCACAGCTGCAGCGCGCCTCGTCGCCTACGCGGGAGCCGTTCGACGGATCATGGCCGGCGCCGGCGACATGTTCCGGGTCGTGTCCACCGCCGCCACGGTGGATCCCGACGTCGTCGAGCTCGCGCACACGACCGAGGCGCGACGCAGGACGGGAGCGAGATCGGTCATCGCGTCCGTCCTCACCGTCGGCACCCTTCGCGCCGGACTCGATGATGAACGCGCTGCCGACCTTTTGTCGATGCTCAACAGCCCGGCGACGTTCCACCATCTGGTCCGTCAGCGTGGCTGGACGCTCGACGAGTACCAGCAGTGGCTCGGCGAAGCCATGGTCCTCGAGCTGCTGTCCAGCGGCGCGACACGACCCGTCCGCGCACCAGCTTCCGATGGAAGGCCCGCGTCGAGGCGGCTGCGCTCGGCAGGCGAACCGTGACGGTGGTGCCCACTCCCTGCGCTGAGTCGATCATGACGAGTCCGCCCGCCTCGGTGACGAGTCTGCGCACACTGGCGAGGCCGAGGCCGGTGCCCCCTCGTCTGGTGGTGTAGAAGGCGTCGAACGCGTGCGCCCTGGCCTGCTGGCTCATGCCGCATCCGGTGTCACTCACACGCATCTCCGCCGATCGACCCGGACGGCCGTCCGGATGTCGCGATGAGGGGGAGGTGTCGAGCTCCGCCCATCGCGTCTCGATCGTCAGTGTCCCGCCGTCGGGCATCGACTCGTTCGCGTTGAGGATCAGGTTGACGAGGATCTGGTCGACGATCGCGCTGGCGGCACGAACGAGCATGGGCACGTTGGTTCGACGCACGACAGTCACGCCAGCGCCGAGGCTGGCGGCCATCAGGCGGCTCATCTGCCGGACGTTGTCGTTGAGATCCACCTGCTGAGCATCAGCAGGGGTCGCATCGTGCCCGAGGGTCACCAGCTGTCGGGTCAGGCCGACAGCACGTTCGGCAGCGGCGCGAACCTGTTCGACGTCATCGTGTGCAGACGTGATCGATTGGTTCTGGAGCAGCACCCGGGTGTAGTTGAGGACGACGCCCAGCAGGTTGTTGACGTCGTGAGCGATGCCGGCGGCGAGGCTCCCGAGGTTCTGCGACACATCGTGGCCATCGGCGCGGCCCGACCTCTCGACGATCTCGTGGAGCCGTTCGACGTCCCGACTCGCAGGCTGCTCACCGTGTGCCATCTCGGCAGCGTGAGCCGCAGCGGTGTTCACGTGAATAGGCAATCCGTCCCTTCACGTGGACGTCATGTCCTCTTCGGTGAGCAGCGACAGAAGCTCTGGTTGCGAGTGAACGCCGAACCGTTCGAAGATGACGGAGAGGTGGTTGCGCACGGTGCTCGGGCTGATGTACAGCGCCTTCGCCATGGTCGGCACGCGCTCGCCATGCGTCAACCGCACCAGGATCTCCCTCTGCCGAGTTGTCAGGGTTCGAAGCTGGGCGAACCGCGACGGGTCTGGGCCGGGAGGTCGGAACTGGGTGATTCCAGTGGCTTCCACCTCGCGTGCGATGTTCCACATGTGGTGCTCCAGGGACGACAGGCGATCAGCCACCGTCGTGGAGATGTGCCGGAGGTCCTCGGTGATGATGAATCCACGAATCGACGAACCGGCGAGTGCTCCGACCACGAGCCAGACGTCCTTCGTCGTGCCCGACCTCGATCGCATGGTGATCGACAGCGCGACGGATGTTCCCTCGTCGGCTCGCGACACCGCCCTGCGCAGTCGATCGACGTCGCGATCATCGAGAACCAGCGCTCTGATCGACCGACCGACCAGGTCGGCGGCGCTCGTTCCGAGGATCGTTTCGATCTCTGTGCTCACGGAGAGAAAGGTCCAGCCGTCGTCGATCGTGCCGACCGCGAGATCGGCCGGCTCACGTCCGAGGTACCAGTCCAGCGCGCTGTGCCGCTGGTCGCTGCTCCGCGAGATCTCCGACAACGCGACACGAGCTCCGCCGGACAGCACGACCCGAACCCACACCGTCGTCGCGTCCTGACTGCCAGGAGCGCCCAGCCTGCGGCGCACGCGGTAGAAGTCCATCAGCCCGTCGCGAAGTGCCGCGAGCGACTCGTGGACGTGACGGCGTTCGTTCGGCGGCACCAGCTCGACCACGGGGCGACCGACGATGCTGTCACCGGGGGCACCGATCAGCTGCGCTGCCGCGACGGTGAGTGATCGGACGTCGAACGTCTCCAGGTCGATGACCAGGAGGGGAAGTGCCAGCCGTCCGATGTCCCGCTCGGGCTCGGGGTCGGCCAGGCCCGAGAGGAAGGTTCGTTCTGCGTCGAACACGGGTCGCAGCAACGAAGTGGCGGGCGATCGCATGTTGCTCAACGGTCGAGGTGCGATGACATGCGCATGGCTTCCTCCGTGCCTCGGTGTGCGTCGAGCCGAGGTTAGGGAGGATGCGGACGCGGCGAATCCATGAAAACCCCAGTCTCCTGCCACGCGCTACGAGGGGAGATCCATCCTCGCGAGCTCGGTCCGAGACCGCACTCCCAGCTTCACGAACACCTTGCGAAGGTGGTACTCGACCGTGCTGGTCGTGATGAACAGCTGTTCGGCGATGTCGGAGTTCCGCTCGCCGGCGGCTGCGAGCCGAGCGATCTGAGCTTCCTGCGGGGTGAGCGCATCCGGCGGCGCCGAACGCGTTCGTCGGTGTGACCCGGTGGCGGCGAGCTCAGCGCGAGCCCGACCGGCATATCCGATCGCGCCGATGGATTCGAAGGTGTGCAGCGCATGCTCCAGGGCAGTGCGCGCCTCCCGCTTCCGGCGTGCACGTCGCAGCCACTCGCCGTAGAGCAGCTGAGTGCGCGCCACGTCGGTGACGATGGACGATGCCGACAGCTCGCTGAGCGCGACCGTGAAGTGCTCTTCCGCCTCCGCGCCATCGGCGGACAACGCGGACGCACGTGCCAGCGTGCCGCGAGCCCACGGCGTCGAGGACGCCGCAGCGAGCGTGGTGAGCGTCTCCAGCGCGGTCGGCACGAGCTCAGGGTGTCCGCTGCGAACCGCAGCTTCGACGAAGTCGGCACGGCTGAGCATGCCGAAGGGGATCGCATCGTGATCGTTCACGCGCTGCGCGAACCGAAGTGCAGCGTCGTACCGGCCGGCACCCAGCTCCAACAACGTGAGTGCTGCATGACCCTGGTCGACGCCGATCCCCTGGCCTCGATCGAGCGCATCGTTCATCATCCGTCGCGCCCCGGTTCGCGTCGCCTCGTCGTTCCCGCGCCAGGCCTCGCGCATCACCGCGGCGGGCGCCGGCTCGCCGAGCAGTCCGCGGACGCCGGTGAGTGAGACGATGTCCTCGATCTCCGCGAGGTGTGATGCGGCCGAGCGGAAGCGGCCCTGGACCACCTCGAGCCAGCTCAGCGACCCGAGGGCGAGGGGCAGCGCCGTCAGCGCACCGGTGCGACGAGAGGTCCGGATCCACGCCTGTGCAAGGTCCTCCCATGCACGATCGTCCAGCAGTTCTTGAGCGGCAAGGACCAGGTTGTAGAACGCGACGTGGAGATGATGGCCGGCCGCCTGCTCGACGCTCTCCGGGTTCCCTGCGATCGCAGCGACCACGCGCCGAAGCGGCCCGAGGCCCGCAGCACCGTCGGACCATCGCCTGATCAACGCGTCGGAGAGCCCACCCACCAGGTCAGAAGGTGCTCTCGAAGCACCCAGTCGGGAGATCCCGTCAGCGATCGCCCGCCGCGTCGCATCGTCGATGAGGTGCCCGGCAGCGACAGACGCGGCGACAGAAGCGATGCTGGCGCCTTCCGCAGCTTCACGATCGTTGCCATCGATCATCGGCAACAGGCCTCCGAGGACCCGCGCCGCATCGCGCGCGCGGCCCTCGACGAGATCTGTCAATGCCTGCGTCCACCCTGCATCGGCGTGCTCACGCTCCCAGGCAGGATCGACGGCCGCACGTCCGATGATCTCCCTCGCCGTCGGAACGTCGCCGGCGATCAACTCGGCACGTGCCGCTTCGAGCATCCGGGTCGTGGCCCGCGCCGGAGAGGGGGTGAGCTCCGCAGCACGGCGAAGGTAGTTCGCAGCCAACGACGGACTGCCCCGACGCCGAGCCGCTTCCGCCGCCGCCTCCAACGCTTCGGCGACGCGCTCATCCGCTTCGACCACCGCCGCTGCGAGGTGCCAAGCGCGGCGATCCAGGTCGTCGGTCGACGCCAACGCAGAGGCGATCGCCGCATGAGCTCCTCGTCGGCGCTCTGCGGCCGCGCCGTAGTACACCGCCGAACGTACGAGGGGGTGGAGGAAGGTGACGACCGGCGAGCGTGTCAAGAGCCCGCTCGCCTCGGCCTCGGCGGCCGCCTGGTCCCAGTCGACCGACAAGGCGCCGGCAGCACGCCGGAACAGGAGCTCTTGGCCCTGCTGCTCGGTTGCGACCAGCAAGAGCGCAGTCTGCGCCCCCACACCGAGACGGGACAGGCGGGCGGTGAAGAGGCTGACGAGCCCAGGCCCCAGCGGCAGTGGGTCAGGCAAGGGCGATGCGCCGTCCAGCTGCTCGTCGGTCAGCGCCTTGGGCAACTCGACGAGCGCCAACGGGTTGCCTCCCGCAGCAGCCACGATCACGTCGGCCACGGAGCCGCGGACGATGCCGGAGGCAGTGGAACGGACCAATGCTCGAGCATCGGATGCCGACAGCGCGTGCAGTTGCATCCGCGGGAGCCGGTCGAACCCGATGTGCGGCTCGGCGGCTTCCCGGACAGCGACGAGCATCGCCACTCGCTCCGCCTGCAGGCGGCGAGCGACGAAGCCGATCGCCATCGCAGAGTCGCGATCCAACCAATGCGCGTCATCGACGCAGACGAGGACGGGATGTCCCCGCGCCGCCTCGCCGAGCAGGCTCAGCAGTGCCAAAGCGACGACGAACGGATCGAACTCGGTGTGCAGTGCTCGACCGAGCGCTGCGTCGAGCGCGAGCCGTTGAGGGCCTGGGAGCCCGTCGGCGTGCGAGAGCAAGGGCGCGACGAACTGGTGAACGCCGGCATATCCGAACCCCATCTCCGATTCGACGCCAGTGACGCGAACGATCATGAAGCCCTCGGCTCGTTCGGCAGCTTCGCCGAGCAGCGCCGTCTTCCCGATTCCGGGCGGCCCACTCAGCACCAGCACGCCACTCGACCCCTTCACAGCGTCCTGCAGCAACGCGCCGATGCGCGACCGTTCGTCGATGTGGCCGACCAGCTGCAGCGCCGGGTTGACCGACTCCAACGAGGACTCCCTCCAGCCCGCCGCGGCGCGACGATCCCCCGAAGTCTCGCGCCTGAGACGCAGACACCCCGCTCGCTGCCGTGACGGCCCGCTCGACAGGGTGGCGCCTGCTCGCGGAGGTGGCTTCGGCACGACGGAGCGGGACCGGTTGGTCGTCGTACTGCGCGTGGCAGAGTGGCAGGGATGGATCCGATCAGCGATCGAGCGACGAAGGCCTTGCTGGCTCTCCTGGACGGGTCTCACCTCGCCCAGCCGGATGAGCTGCCCGGGGTGATCCGGGAGAGCGGGCTCGTTCTCGGGTGGGAGGTCACGGTGTACCTCGCGGACTACGAACAGTCGATGCTCCATCCCTTCCTGAACGACGGGAGCGCGCTCTCGATCCAGACGACGGAGGCCGGGGCGGCGTACCGACGTCTGCTGACGGTGGAGGTCCCATCGTCGACCGGTCGCACGATGTGGGTTCCCATCGTGGACGGCGTCGAGCGTCTCGGTGTGCTCGAGATCGGGCTGCCCCCCGACGTGGATGCCGCCGCCATCAAGGACGAGCTCCGGTGGTTCGCTCACCTCGTCGGCCACCTCCTCGGCTCCAAGCAGCCGTACGGCGATTCGATGCATCAGGCGCGAGAGCGCGAGCAGCGCAGCGTCGCGTCCGAGCTCATCTGGTCACTGCTGCCACCATTGACGATGGCATGCGAGGGCCTCGTCATCGCCGCAGTGCTGGAGCCCGCCCATTCCGTTGCCGGCGACGTGTTCGACTACGCGGTCAACCACGGCGTGGCCCACGTCGGCATCTTCGACGGCACGGGACACGACCTCCACTCGGGCGTCATCGGCGCGATCGCCCTCGCGGCCTACCGCAACACCCGGCGGATGGACAACACCCTGTTGGATGCGGCGAACGCGATCGACGCAACGCTGCAGTCATTCGCCGAGGACACCTACGCAACCGGTGTGCTGACCCAGCTCGACGTTCGCACCGGTGTGCTGACCCTCGTGAACGCCGGTCATCCGTCCCCACTGCTGGTTCGTGATGCGCGGGTGGTGTCCGCGCTCGACGGAGGACGCCGGCCGCTGTTCGGACTGACGCCCCGAACGGAGGTGACAGCCGAGACGGTGCAGCTGCAGGCCGGCGATTGGGTGCTCCTCTACACCGACGGCGTCGTGGAGGCTCGCGACCGTGTCCGAGCGTTCTTCGGCGAGGAGCGCTTCGTGTCGACGATCGAACGAATTGCCGCCGAGCGGCTTCCGGCGCCGGAGACGGTGCGCTTGATCACCAAGGCGGTCATGGACCACCAGCACGATGTGCTCCAGGACGACGCGACGATGGTCGTGATCCAATGGGGCACCGGAAACGAGCACGACATGGAAGCCGGTCACGGGCTCTGAGAGGTCTGCACGTCGGACGAACGGGGTAGCGCCGGCCCGGACGGGCTGGTGGCTGCCAACGTGCTTGCGGACGCCAGTCGGCGCCGAGCACCTCCGGTCCGTGCACGTACCGTCCGCCGACGCGACGTCAGGCAGCGGCGGCGGAGAGCCGAGCCGTGGCTGCCCGGGCGAGCACGAGGTCCGCCGTGCCGAAACCGTGGTGATCGTACGAGGTCACCGTCAGCGCGCTGATCCCGTCGGTGCCGATGGACCTGATCGGGAACGCCGCCACGCTGAACACGCCGGCTGACGCGCACGCCTGTGCGTACTCGGGAAACTCGGTGCACCGACGGATCGATGGGATTCGTGAGATCCGACGCTTCGCGATCGCGACGTCGGGTGGACCGTGGAAAGGAAGCAGTGCCTCGTCCAGTTCGGGATCGGTGGTGGCGAGGACGAGCCGACGGCCCGGTGTCGGGGTGATCACGATGGACGCGTGGGCGGCCCCGTCGATCGCGCGGACGACGGCAAGTAGGACCTCGTTGATCTCCTGCTCGGGGACGAGCAACGACGGCAACGGGGAAGACATCAGTCACTCCTGATGAGTTCGGCGGCTTGTGGTTCAACCTCTGCCGATGGTTGCAGATGGGTCGAGGCTTCGTCAAGGCACCCACAGGGTTCCGATGACACGGGCCCAGGTGCTCGGCACACCCGGATGAAGTCGTTCGGCGCTGAGGTCTGCTAACCACCGCGAATCTCCGAGATCCCTGTCTGAATATCGGATGCGTTGGGGAGCGTTGTGCCAGCAAGCGCACACAGCACACGCACAGGAGGCTTCACATGACCATCGACAGCGGAACCGAGTGGACGCCGGACCTCACCGCTCCAGCAGCGATGCCGGCGACCCCGATCGGGTCCACCCAACCGGACGCGAAGGACACGGCTAAGCAGGTCGCTGGGGCTGCCGCCCAGGAGACGAGGAACGTCACGCAGAGCGCGGCGGACGCGACCAAAGAGGTGGCCCACCGAGCGACCGATCAGGCGAGCGCCGTCGCCGACCAGGCGAAGCAACAGCTGTCGTCGGTGGTGGGGCAGGCGCGCAGTGAGCTGCGCACCCAGGTGGACCAGCGGGGTCAGCAGGCCGCCGACGGTCTGCAGACGCTCGCCGGGCAACTGGCGGCGCTGTCCGAGGGACGGCCCCAGGAAGCCGGTCACGTGGGGGCACTCGTCGGTGACGCGCAGCAGCGCGTGCAGGCATACGCGCAGACCCTGCAGCAGCGCGGCCCGCAGGGGCTCGTCGACGACATCTCCGGCTTCGCCCGCCGCCGTCCTGGCACCTTCCTCGTCGCCGCCGCAGCGGCCGGGTTCGCTGCAGGGCGAGTCGCGAGGGCGAGTTCGGCCAGCAGTTCCGATGAGGTAGGGCGATGAGCGATCAGCGAACCGTTCCTGACGACAGGGCGACCCGGCCCCTGCAGCCGGAGAAGAGCCTCGGCGATCTGTTCGGTGAGCTCACCGGGGATCTCAGCACGCTGTTCCGCCAAGAGGTGCAGCTCGCCAAGACCGAAGCGACAGAGGAGCTCAAGAAGACGGGCACCGCAGCGGGAATGATGGCGGTCGCCGGCCTCGGTGGCTGGATGGCATTGCTGTTCATCTCGCTCGCGCTCGCGTGGCTGCTCGACCAGGCGATGAACACCGCTCTCGCCTTTCTCATCGTCGGAGTGATCTGGGCGGTGATGGCAGCGGTGCTGTTCGCCCGCGGCAAGCGCCAGATCTCGTCCGTCACACCCATCCCCGAAACCAGAACCACCATCAAGGAGGACGTCCAATGGGCCAAGACACAGAAGAGCTGAAGCGAGGCATCGAGTCAACTCGCTCGGACATGAGCGACACGTTGGATGCCATCGGCGACCGGGTCATGCCGGCGCGGATCGCGCAACGCAACAAGAACAAGGTCGTGCAGACGGTGGGATCGGTGCGCGATCGCGTGATGGGTGCGGCAGGCAGCCTGCGCGACAACGTCGCCGACACCGTCTCGGAAGCCAAGGATGCCGTCCAGAGTGCGCCGGGATCGGCGGCGGGCCAGACGCGGGGCGCGCCGATGGTGGCGGGCGCGATCGCGTTCGGGATCGGGTTCCTCGTCGCAGCGGCCTTCCCCCCTTCCCAGAAGGAGAAGGAGCTCTCCGGAGAGCTGATGCGAGCGGTCGAACCCGCGAAGGAGCAGCTCCTCGACAGCGCTCACGAGGTCGCCGACCATCTGAAGCAGCCGGCGCTCGACGCCGCCCAGACGGTGAAGGCGGCCGCCACCGACGGCATGCACGAGGTGGCCGACACGGCCAAGTCAGCGGCCGACTCGACCCGCGACCAGGCGAAGGAATCCATCGAGACGGTGAAGAACAGCACCCCGACGAGTTGATTGCCCGGGCCGTTGCTCAGATGTCGACGAGCAGTCTCTCGCCCTCGACGAGCGCTCGGGACAACGTGCGGTAGCCGTGGTCGTCGAAGAGGACCGTCAGCGTGTCCTCGTCGGCGGCCACGACGGTGCCGATCTCGAAGGTGGTGTGCCGAGCCCTTCGAGTGGCTCCGGTCTGCGCACGTGATGACCCGTTGCGACGGCAGACATCGCAGTGCCCGCACGCGATGAGGCTCCCCGCGCCGAGGTATCCGCAGAGCGAGGACCAACGACACGTCGCGCACTCCGTGAAGGTGCGCATCATCTCCCGTCGTGTGCTCATCTCCCGTCGTGTGCGCAGCAACTTGGCCCGCCGCTCGAGGTGTGCGGCCACCCCGGCTTCGACGGCGGCCCACTCGATGGGTCCGGGCTCGACCAGACCGCCGGCGTGCAGCCGCACCACGTCGAACCCGTCCAGCAGCTGCGCGACTGCATGATCCGACCGGTCGACGCTCCTGTCACGCGGCGCAGCTCGTCGATCGACATCGTGCGATCGATCCGGGCGACCTGTGCGTGCAACTCCACCTCCGGCACCGAGGACACCGCGGCGAAGCGGCGCGACCCGGCCACCGCAGTGACGACGTGCAGGACGGCCGTCGCCGGTTCGCCGTCGCGCCCGGCGCGCCCGATCTCCTGGTAGTAGCTGTCGATGCTCTCGGGCGCGTCGAGGTGGCGAACCCAACGAACGTGTGGGGCATCGATGCCGAGGCCGAACGCGTTCGTCGCGACGACCACGACGTCAGCACCGCTCCGGAACCGGCCGAGCACCTCCGCTCGCTCGCGAGCCGACATCGAGCCGTGGTACGCGAGCGCCTCGCGCGATGGATTCGTCAGCAGCTCGGCGAGCTCTGCCGTCTCCCGGCGTGTCCCGACGTACACGATCCCCGTGCCTGACTCGGCTGCTGTCGCCGTCGCGAGTGACTGGATCGCGTCGTCCCGAGTCGAGTGGTGTGCGACCGACACGTCGATGTTGTGCCGCTCGGGGTCGCCGACGAGGATCGTCGGGTCGGCGCAGCCGAGCACGTGGAGGATGTGCTCACGGACGTGCGGGGCTGCGGTCGCCGTCAGGGCCAGCACCGGTGGGCTGCCCAGCCTGCGACGCACGCTGCCGAGCGCAAGGAAGTCAGGTCTGAAGTCGGCACCTCACGCGTCGATGCAGTGCGCCTCGTCGATCACGAGGCGGTCGATCTGCGCGGCCCCGAGCACGGTGAGCACATCGTCGGCGCGCAGCTGCTCGGGTCCGAGGAGCACGAACTCCGCTGCGCCTTCGGCGATCTCACGCAGAGCCGTCGCTCGCGTGCCGGCACCGTGCTGGGCGTTCACGACCACCACGTTGCCGATGTCCACTGCAGCGACGCTCGCCGCCTGGTCGTCCTGCAGTGCGAGCAACGGTGACACGACCACCGTGACTCCCTCCAACATGGAGCCGGCGAGCTGGTACACCGCCGACTTGCCGGATCCGGTGGGGCTCACGAGCAACGTGTCGCGTCCGGCGAGGACCGCGGTGACGGCGCGTGGTTGGAGATCGGTGAGCGTGATGTCGAGGGTCCTCGCGGCGGCACGATCCAGTCGGTCCGTCATGTCCCGGGGTCTGCGTTCATGGGTGTCTCCTCGAAGCGGGCCCGCCACCTACCCGCCTCGCCACGCGCCCAAACGGGCGACGACGAGCACCATCGCCGCACCGTCAGCCGCCCACCGTCACCTGACAGCGTCCGGACGATCGGCGTCGGAGTCCACGGCCGGCGCCTTGCCCTGGCGGTCCCAGAGCAGCACCACCGTCGTCAGCAGCGCGAACGCGTAGGCGTACTCCTCGACGAGGATGTCCCACACCGGCCGGATCCCCGTCGTGCGCCGATCGTCGTAGATCACGATCGGCGCAGAGAGCTTCGTCAACCACCCGTCGACCACGACCATGAAGCCGAACACGATCACCATCGACACCCAGAACGCACGGGTCCGGAAGATCCCGGAGCGGAACACGCGCAGCTCCAGCGCCACCGTGATCACGGCGGCGACAACCGAGAGGATGGCGTACACCGGCATCAGCGCGAGCGCAGCCAGCGCTGCAGGGGAGTGGTGCCGGCCAGCATGTTGCGCACCGCTTCCAGGGTCAGCAGACCACAGACCGGAATGGCCGCGAAGAACAGCAGCTCCTCGACGGCCATACCGCCTGGCAACCGCCAGCCGACGGTGTAGCGCCGGGCGAACGACCAGTCACCTCGCCGGCTGGCCCAGAGATCCCAGACGATGAACACTGCAGCGACCGGCAGCACGGCGTACGCCAACCGCCGAGGCTGCCTCCACACGCGAGCGCCGAACACGAACTCCAACGGGAGGGTGAGCACGAGGCATCCGACCATGAGGGCGAGGTACTGCAGGTGATCCATGGACACGATCATCGCTCGGCGAGAGCCCGGCGGGTCAGGCGGGACGCGACCTGGCGGCTGGAGAACTCAGTCGGGCGAGACGTTCTCCCAGCGGCGGTCCCATCGGGCAGGCTCCTCGTCGAGGCGGTCCAGGTATCCGAGGTCCGTCAGGTCCTCCAACAGCTGGTGAACGTCTGCGACGCTGGTGAGCAGTCCGGTGCCGAGCGTCACCGAAACGGCCTCGTCCTCGTACAGCGAACTGAGCTCGGCCAGTTGGAGGACCATCCGCTTGGCGCGGAGGTAGTCGTCGTCAGTGAATGCACTCGTGTACATGTGCGAACCTCGCTCGACGCGGAAGCCTGTGTTTCGACGTCATCGCCGGGCGGCTACCCATCACCGACGGACGGCAAACCACGGTTCGAGGAGCGGTCCACCGGGTAGGTCGTGTGCATGGTCAAGCGGATCGATGCGCCTGGTGCGCAGCGGAAGGCGTCTCGTGGCGTGCAGTTCGTGGATGTGCTGCCGGCGTCGATCTTCGTGCAGGAGCACCTTCCGGGCGCGAGGTCTCTTCCGCTGGAGACCTTGCGCGCGGATGCCGTGGCCGACCTCGATCGGTCGCAGCCGATGGTGGTCTACTGCTTCGACCAGCATTGAGACCTCAGCGCCCGGGCCGCGTGTCGGTTCGAACAGCTCGGCTTCACGGACGTCTACGACCTGATCGGCGGTCGCGCGGCGTGGACGGTGCTCGGGTTGCCGACCGAAGGTCAGATCGGTGACCGGCGCAGGATCTCCGCACACGTGCTCCCCGTCGCCACGGTGAGCATCGACGGGACCGTGGCGGAAGTGCTCGCCCTTCCCGACGACGGCCGCCCGGTCGCGGTCCTCGGCGAGGGCGATGTGCTGCTCGGGGCCGTGCAGCCCACGGTTCGTCAGCTCGCGGCGACGACCCCGCTGGAGAGGATCATGATCACAGCCCCGGGCACGGTCCGTCCGGACAAGCGGGTCGAGGAGGTGCTCGACCAGCTGTCCAAGGACGGACTCGATCACGTCTTCGTCACGACGGTGAGCGGCATCCTGCTCGGACTCGTGGTGCCAGGCGAGATCCATGTCTGAACGTCGCGCCGGGCCTTCGATGTCCAGGTTGCTCGTGCGTAGAACGCCCACGCGACGATCCCCACGGTCAAGACGGTCAGCGCGCCACCCTCGCCGGTGACGTCGGCAGCCCGGTCCAGGTTGTCGGACATCACGTACGGTGCACTGATCAAGCACACGTTCACGGCCGAGTGCGCCAGGAGGACCGGCCAGAGGCTTCCGGAGCGAACCCTGAGCCAGCCGACGATGATCCCGCCGAGGGCAATGACCGCGACGGCGCACGGCGCGACGATCGCCCGACTTCCGTCGGCGTCGTACGAGGCGGTGAGCAAGATCAGTGGAAGGTGGGACATGCCGTGCAGCACGCCGGTGACGATCACTGCGGAGCGGTTCGGCATCATGACCTGCATGCGCGACAGGAGGAAGCCTCGCCATCCGATCTCCTCGCCGAGCACGACCACGGTCATGACGATCAGATCGACCGGTGCGTTCGAGGCGAGTTCGCCGAGTCGATGGAAGTGGACGAACCCGAGGAGGCGAGCCGCTGCGAACGAGGCGCCGATGGCGAGGGTCGGGAGCACGACTGCTGCGGGCCAGTAGCGCAGACCGAGCGTGCGGAGTCCGAAGGCCTTGCGCCCCGCCTCCGTCGATGAACGATTGCGAACTCGCGCAGGGCGCGACGATCGCGTCGACGTACTCAGCGTCCCGGAGCTCTCTCTGCGATCGTCGGACGTGGTCTCGAGATAGGGGCGGTGACCGACGGAGCCAGGACGTCAACGAGCGATCTGGACGTCGGTCTGCGCCACGATCTGGTCCACGACCTTCTGTTCGAGTGGATCCGACTCGCGCCGTTGTTCTTCGGCCTGCTGAGCCACCTCGACACGCGCTGCCTGCCATGCCGACCAGTGCCCCGACACGAGCGCCCACAACGACAGCACGGCCACGTACGTGACGCTGGAGATCCAGCCGCTGATCATCGAGACCGGGATCATCGCGATCCAGAAGATCGTCAACCATCCGTTGATGCGTCGCATGAAGATCGGGTCGCCTTGCACGGATGCCCACAACGATTTGACGAGTGCCACGAAGCATTCAGTGCCCACGTTTGCTCCCACGAGACCCTCGAATGCGGGAATTTACTGTTGCTTGACCTCTGTGGATGATCTCGCGCAGTAATGGTTCAAACCGACTACTTGACATACCAGAGTAGTTGGCATACTCTGGTTCCGTGTCGACGCACGATCCACAACTCCTCAAGGGCGTTCTGTCGCTGTTGCTGCTCCAACTCCTTTCGGAGCGCGAGTCATATGGCTACGAAGTCGTCCAGCGCTTGCACGAGATCGGTCTGGTCGACGTCTTCGAAGGCACGGTCTACCCGGCGCTCACCAGACTCGAGCGAGAGGGGCGGGTCACGGCACGTCTGGCCACTTCGAACGCCGGTCCGGCACGCAAGTACTACCGGCCGACCGAGGCCGGCTACGACGCCCTCAGTTCCGGAACCGCCAGCTGGCGGGCGCTGGCCGCCATGGTCGATTCGGTGCTGCACCGCCCCATCCCGACAGAACCAATCAAAGGATCCTGACATGGACAACTCCGTCAGCCTGATCGACCGGATGCGCATCGAGCGCGTCGTGTGGGCGCTGGACCAGCGCCTCTACGACCTGCCGCGCCGGTCGCGCATCGCCACACGCCGCGAGGTGCGGCAGAACCTGCTCACCGCAGCCCACGATGTCGGCACCACCGAAGCGCTGCGTCACCTCGGCAACAGCCGGACGTTGGCTGCGGAATACCGATCGGCCGAATTCGGCGATCAAGCGCGGCCGTCCTGGATGGCCGCCGCGGTGTTCCTGCTCACCGGCCAGTTGGTGCTCACCTCGTTGCTGAGTGAAGCAGCGCAGGCCTTCGGGGACGGCATCACTGCCGCCAGTCCGCACGCGACCGGCACGTTCACCTGGCACGGCATCCCCTACCTGCAGGACGCCGTCACGTACACCGTCGCCAACGGTGAACGCACGTCTGCCGGCGGAGCCTGGACGCCGCTGGCGTGGATCATCTGGATCGCAGCGACCGTCGCGATCGGCAGGCTGTGGAGGGTCGTTCCGATCCGGCGACGTAGTCAGCCGGCCACCGCGACCAACTGATTCGCGAGCGGCCGGGATCAGCGCCGCAGCAACTGCCGTTCGAGCTCCTCGACGAGCCGGTGTGGAGCGCTGTCGATCGCCTCGTGGCCGACACCGTGCAGAGTCACGGCGTGCGCGGTCGGGCCGACGTTCACGATCGCGCTAGAGATGAGATGCGCCCAGGGCGGGCTGTCGGTGCCGACGAACAAGGTCACGGGACAGCGAACCTTTCGGGCGTCCTCGATCAGGTCCACCGTTCGCAAGGCGCTGCCCTCTCGAGGCAGCGTCGCGCGAACCACCTGGAGGATGTCGTACGCAGCGGGCGCGGTTCGCAGAGCTTCTACGTCGGCAGTGCTCAACCCGATGATCTCGATGAGGAAGCTGACCATCGCGCGCCCGACCTGGCCGGAGTCGACGAGGGCGATCGTGCGGTCCAGCCATTCCTGCGACACCGTCTGCGGACCCGCCGGCTCATAGGCGACCAGATGCCGGATCGGCGCGCCACGCGCCGCGGCGCCTAAGGCACATGTCGCGCCATAGCTGTGCGCGAACACGTCGACGTCGTCGTGCGCGGTGCCGGCCATCCACGCCGCCACCGACGCGATGTCGCCGTACTCATCGGCGATCTCATAATCGTCGCCGTCTCCGCTCGTTCCCCGGCCGCGCCGATCCATGGCCGTCACCGTCCAACGGTCGGTGAGCATGTCCCACACAGGGGCCCAACGCTCGATCTGGCCGAACCCGCCATGGACCAACAACAGCTGCGGACCCGAGCCATCGGTGAGCAGACCGATCGGTACCCCGCCGCTCCCGGCGATCGAGTGCCTCGTGCCGTGCAAACCGGGCAGGTCGTCGCTCATCTCACATCCTCTCGTTCGGCCGGTCAGGGCAGTTTGGCTTCATCGGGGTCCACGCGTCGCTACTCTGCGACGACCAGCAGTTGCCGAGGAGGCCGGATGACGAGGCGAGTGGATCGCAGCTCGCGGTCGACGGGAACCGACTCCGACGACGGGATGGTTCACGTCGTCGGAGCACGCCAGCACAACCTTCGCGACGTCGACGTGGACGTGCCCCGCAACGCGATGGTCGCGTTCACCGGTGTGTCGGGATCAGGCAAGTCCTCGCTGGCGTTCGGCACGATCTACGCGGAGTCTCAGCGACGGTACTTGGAGTCGGTCGCACCGTACGCGCGACGTCTCATCCACCAGCTCGAGGCTCCTGACGTGGACGAGATCCGCGGTCTGCCCCCTGCAGTGGCGCTGCAGCAACGGCGCGGAACGCCCACCACGAGATCCACGGTCGGCACGCTGACCACCATCTCGAACCTCGTGCGGATGCTCTTCTCACGCGCTGGCACATACCCGCCGGGGTCCACCGAACGGCTCGCCGCCGATGCGTTCTCGCCCAACACGGCCAACGGTGCATGCCCGGTGTGCGACGGGCTCGGCACGACCATCGCCGCCAGCGAAGCACTGATGGTGCCCGACGCGTCGCTGACGATCCGCGAGGGCGCAGTCGCGGCATGGCCGAGGGCGTGGCAAGGCGTGAACCTGCGCGACATCCTCACCGAGCTCGGACACGACGTCGACATCCCGTGGAGCCGACTGCCGAAGCGCACACGTGACTGGATCCTCTTCACCGACGAGCAGCCCGTCGTTCTGGTGCACCCCGCCCGTGAACGGAACGAGATCGAGTACAACGGCCGGTTCTGGAGCGCGCGGGCGCACATCATGCACACCCTCGCCACCACCAAGAGCGAGATGATGCGCGCTCGCGCGATGCGGTTCGTGGAGCGTGTCGTCTGCCCGACCTGCGGTGGAAGCGGTCTGCGCGCGGCGGCACTGGCGGTGACCTTCGCCGGTCGGTCCATCGATGACGTCAACCACCTGGCGCTGTCCGAGCTCGCCGATGTCCTCCGTGCCGACACCGGTTCGGAGGTCGCAGCCACGTTGATCGCCGACATCGCAGCCCGGGTCGACGTCCTGCTCGACCTCGGCCTCGGATACCTCAGCCTCGGGCGAACGACTCCCACCCTCTCGCCGGGCGAGATGCAACGCCTCCGGCTCGCGACCCAACTGCGATCGGGTCTGTTCGGCGTCGTGTACGTCCTCGACGAGCCGTCGGCCGGGCTGCATCCGGCTGATGCCGAGCCGTTGCTCGATGTGCTGCAGCAGCTCCGAGCGAACGGCAACACGTTGTTCGTGGTCGAGCACGACATGGACGTCGTCCGCCGAGCCGAGTGGCTCGTCGACGTGGGACCCGGTGCTGGCGATCTCGGCGGTCGCGTGCTGTACAGCGGTGCGGTGGACGGCCTGAGCGCGGTCGAACGGTCGATCACGCGCCGGTACCTGTTCACGCCACCGGCGCGCTTCCATACCACCTCGCGCCCGCCGAGCGGTTGGCTACGGCTGGACCGGGTCACCCGCAACAACCTCCGCGATGTCACCGCCGAGTTCCCGTTGGGCTGCCTCACCGCGGTCACCGGCGTCTCGGGCTCAGGGAAGTCGACGCTCGTGCGGCACGTCCTCGCAGCGACCGTCGCTGCACACCTGGGCGTCACGCACGACGCCGTTGACGAAAACGACGCGCCCGCCGACCAGGTGCCGTCCTCGACGGACCGCCGGGCCGAGCCCGCCGTCTCCGGTCTCGAATCGATCGATCGGATCGTCGTCGTCGATCAACGCCCGATCGGCCGCACACCGCGATCCAACATCGCGACGTACACAGGGCTCTTCGACGTCGTTCGCAAGGCATTCGCAGGCACCCCCGAGTCGATCCGGCGCGGGTACACGGCCGGCCGCTTCTCGTTCAACGTCGCCGAGGGGCGGTGCAGCACCTGCCAGGGCGAGGGTTTCGTCGCGATCGAGCTGCTGTTCCTCCCCAGCACGTACGAGCGATGCCCCACGTGCCTCGGGGCGCGTTACAACCCCGAGACCTTGGAGATCACCTGGCAGGACGTCACCATCGCCGACATCCTCGCGATGACCGTCGACCGCGCGTTGGAGTTCTTCGGGGCGCTGCCGAGCGTCGAGCGGAGCCTGCGGACGCTGCACGAGGTGGGACTGGGATACGTGCGGATCGGGCAGCCCGCGACCGAGCTGTCCGGCGGCGAGGCCCAACGCGTGAAGCTGGCCAGCGAGCTCCAACGGGCCCAGCGCGGCCACACGTTGTACGTGCTCGACGAGCCGACCTCTGGCCTGCACCCAGCCGACGTCGAGCTGCTGATGCGCCAACTCCACCGCCTGGTCGACGCCGGCAACACTGTCGTGGCCGTCGAGCACGACATGGACGTGATCGCCAACGCCGACTGGGTGATCGATCTCGGCCCAGGTGGGGGGTCGAACGGCGGCGAGATCGTTGCCGTCGGAACGCCCGACACGCTTGCCGTCGCCAGGGGAAGTCTGACCGCGCCATACCTTGCGGCCCGCCTCGGTCGCTGATCCGCGATGACGCGGGACCTCGCAGAGCGCGAGTGTGTTCCGATGACCAATCGGGCAGCACGAAGGCCGTTCATGACTCGTCACCTCCCTGGCCCTCCCACGATCTGGATCTGCTTGACGCTGCTGGCTGGTTGTGCTGCGACCTCACCGAGCAGCGCGACCGAGCCGCCGGCGACGAGTCATACAACACCGACGTCGCTCGAGACGACTGCCCCGACGAGCACGACCCCGTTGAGTTCAGCGCCGCCCACCGCGTCGTCGGCGACCGTTGGAACATCGGCGAACGAATCGACTGCTCCGGCGAGCTCGGCCGTCACGACACCGGATCCGCAGGGATCCGTGCAGCCGTCGTCGTCGACCGCAGCCACCGGCGGACCTTGCGGTCTCGCCGCGACTGCTCCAGCCCGGTTCGATCACATCATCTGGATCTGGATGGAGAACAAGAACGCGGCCGAGATCGAGAACTCGAAGCAGGCCGCCTTCTTGACCAGCGTGACGAACTCGTGCGGTTCGGCAGCGGACTTCGTCGACGACGGTGACCATCCATCGTTGCCGAACTACATCAAGGCGACATCCGGGGACACCCAGGGCATTGCTGACGACGGCGCTCCGGCTCGTCATCAGCTCGACGTCGACAACATCTTCCGCCAGGTTCGAGCGTCCGGTGGGACGGCGAAGAGCTACGAGGAATCGATGTCCGACAACTGCGCGTTGGTCTCGACCGCGACCTACGCGGTGAAGCACAACCCGGCCGCGTACTACGCGGGGGGAGACGACAGGGCTGCCTGTCAACGAGACGACGTTCCGTTCGACTCGTTCGCCACAGACCTCGTCGGCGGACTTCCATCGTTCTCGTTCATCACCCCGAACATCTGCAACGACATGCACAGCTGCCCGATCGGAACGGGCGATCAGTGGCTGAGCGCGGTCGTCACGTCGATCACGACCTCCGACATCTACCGACAGGGGGCTACTGCTGTGTTCATCGTCTTCGACGAGAGCGAAGGCAGCGGGACGATGCCCTTGTTCGTCATCGCGCCCTCTGTCCTGCCGGGCACGCGAGCGGTCGATCGGTTCGACCACTACTCGCTCCTGGCCTTCACCGAGGATGCGCTCGGGATCACGTCCCGGCTCGGCCGTGCCGCTCAGGCGATCGACCTGGCGCCGGCGTTCAACCTCTGAGGACCATCGAGCCCTGACGAGCGACACAGCGGGCTCGAGAAGAACACGGGGGTGACACGGGGTTTTTGCGAGATGTGGGGTCCTGGGTTCGTCGTACAGTTCGCGGATGAACGTGCCGCTGCCACCACCGTCGTCCCCCTCGAGCGGCATCGCTCCTCCTGCCTGGCAGGCGTCGGCGCTGAACCCAGGTCCGGCTCCCCGTTCGTCGTCACGCGGCAAGATCGTCGTGGCGATCGTCGTCGTTGCCGTCATCGTGGCGGTGATCGTCGTCCTCGTCACCCGGGGAGGCGATTCCAAGGGAGCGATCGACGCGTCGGCGGCTCACGACGGACTGCAGGCGATCTACGACGACGTCGCGTTCGGTGCAGGCGCTGCGACTGCCGATCTCGGCACCTGCCCGTTCGGACGAGTGACGTCGCTGAGCCAGCAGCTGCCGACCTCGGTGTCGGTGCCGGACGAGGTGATCAGCGGCACCGACACAGCGATCGCGACGGCAGACCCGAGCACTGTCCAATGCGATCTCGCTGCCGACGACCCGGGCAAGCTCACCGGAAACCGCCCGGGCCAGATCACCTTCATCGCCGAGCTGGATCCGTCCCGTGATTACGTCGCGGAGGTCGGCGACAGCACCGTCAACAACGTCGACCTCACGATCGATCGGGAGTCCTCCTACCGCGGCGGGCAGCTCTACGGGTACTGCGGTGACGATCCAGACCTGCTGCGCTACTGCGGTGCCAGCTGGGTGAGCAACAAGGACCGCATCGCGATCTCGGTGACGATGCGCGGCACCGTGTCGTCGAAGACGGCGTCGGACTCGCTGACAGCGGTGCTCGACCGCATGGTCAGCTCCCTCGCCGACCAGGGCTGAGGCGGCGGATCGTCGTGAACCTCGGCCTACACGCGACGAATGACGGTGTAGGCGACATCGTCCGAGGCGTTGACGCCGACCGTCGTGGAGACTGTGTCCGAGATCTGGCGCGCCGTCCGGTCGCGCACTGACCTGACGGTCGCGCTCAACCGGCGGAGTCCGTCGTCGAGATCTCGGTTCTGCTCCACCAGTCCGTCGGTGTAGGCGACCAGGATCGAGCCCGGCATGAAGTCGGCTCGCGCCGTCTCCGGCTCATCGCCTCCCATGCCGAGCACCGGACGCCGCCCGCCTTCCAGGAACAACGCGTCGCCGGACCCGTCCACCAACAACGCCGGCGGATGACCGGCAGAGACGTAGGTGATGGTGTTGGTCTCGGTGTCGATGACGTGCACGCTGACCGTCGCCACGAAGTCTCTGTCGCTGAGGTTGAGCTGTTGTTCGGCGCGGCCGAAGAGACGGCCGAGCTCGTCCGGGTGGATCGAGACGAACGCATTGATCGCGCCGCGCACCTGCGTCATCCGCGCAGCGGCTTCGATGCCATGACCGCAGATGTCGCCGATCACCAGCGCCGTGCGCGTCGGCGAGAGGTGGATGAAGTCATACCAGTCTCCGCCGAAGCCGAGCGTGTCGTTCGCGGCGATGTACTCGGCAGCGATGTCGAGGCCGTCACGCTGCCCCGTGCTGGACAGGAGGGCGTACTGCAACGATCGGACGAACTGGGTGCGGGCGTCGCCGACCTGGCTCCGATCGAGCGCTTGCGCGCACATCTCCGAGACCGTCGTCAGCACCGACCGGACGATCGGTGTGAACTCGACCGGACCGCTCCAGCCGATGCCGATCGCGCCTGCCACCGACCGATCCGTCCGGAACAACGGGATGGACACCGTGGAACCCAGACCTGCAGCGCGCGTGTCGTCGAGGATGTGGGGATAGTGGTTCTGCAGCGTGTCCAGGTCGGGAACGAGGATCGTCTCGCCACGGGTCACCGCATGCGCGAGCGGCAGGTCGTCGGACAGGACGATCCGCGAGTATCGCCCAGCGATGTCGGCCGGCAGCGACGGAGAGTGCACGATGTCGAGATGGCGGTGGTCGGCGTCGACGACGGCGATGTTGGCGAACACGGCACCGAGCACCTCCCGTCCGGTCGTGGTGACCACCCGGGCCACGTCGTCCACAGTGCTGACCCCGCTCAGCTCTCGAGCGAGTTGAGCCAGCATGGTCGCCCGACTGACCAGCAGGTCGCGGCGTTCGAGCTCCTCGGCCAACTCTCGAGCGGACTCCTCGGCGATCGCCAAGGCGGCACGGAGTTGCAGATGGCTGGTTGCTGCGCTGGCCAGCGCGTGGAGCAGGGTGATGTCCTCGCCCGACCACTCCCGCGCGACTCGATCAACCGCACAGAACGTGCCCATCACGTGACCATCCGTCGACCGCAGCGGGAACCCCGCCCATGCGACGACACCCATCGACGTGATCGACGGGTTCTGGTCGCTGCGTGGGTCCAGCCGTGCATCATCGATGACGACGGCGGCGTCCGCGCCGATCACGTACTGGCAGAACGACTCCGCCACAGGGTTCTCGCCGTAGAGGCCCGAGCCGGCATCCGGCTCGACGCCGACGGCACTCACCCAGAACGACCGGTGCTCGTCGACCAGCGTCACGAACACCCACGGCACCCCGAGGACTGCCGCAGCGAGACGTGCCAACTGGTCGAACGAGTCCTCAGGCGCAGCGTCGAGCAGTCCGGTGGCCTCCACCGCCGACACTCGTCGTGTGTCAGTCACGCCGGATTGCACGCGCGCTTGCCATGCTGCGTCGTCCCAGGGCTCCTCAGGCCCACCGATCCCGTTCCGCTGCATCCGATCCACCGTAGAGCAAGGGGCGCGCTGCCCGCCATGGCCGCGTCGGCGGGTGAGCAGGGGAGGGGGTCGTTCAGCGTCGGGTCGAGAGTGCCCGCCACGCTTCGAGGTCGCGGTCGTCGGCGGCGCGGCCGACGTGGGTGACGACGTCGACATCGGGTGATTCGGCGCGTAGCGCTGCCACGGTGCACTGCTCGCGAGGCCGATGGGCGAATGGGTCGAAGTTGTAGTGGCGCATCGCGTTCTCGTGGGTGATCTTGGCCACCGCGTCGTCGTGGACGCCGGCCAGGGTGATCAGGATCTCCTCGGGGGCGTTCGGCCAGGTGCCGTCGGAGTGGGGGAAGTCGGATTCCCAGCAGACGTTGTCGATGTTGAACTCGTCGAGCAACTTCGGTCCGATGGTCTCTTTGATGAAGCAGACGAGGATGTGGTCACGGAAGATCTGGGTGGGTCCGCCGGTGACCGTGAAGTCGTGCTGGGTCCAGCCGTGGTGGCGGTCGCGGACGTGCTCGCAGCGCCACAAGAAGTATGGGATCCAGCCGATGTCGCCCTCGGTGAGGGAGAACTTGAGCGTGGGGAACCGGGTCCAGAACGTTGCCCAGAGCAGGTCGACCAGGGTGTAGATCGAGGCAGCGGATGACAGGGAGATGTTGACGCCGGCTGGTGCATCGGTGGAGCTCATCGCGGATCGCGACGACGAGCCGAGGTGGCAGCAGAGAACGGTCTCGGTTTCGCAGCAGGCAGCGAACAGCGGGTCCCAGTACCCGGAGTGGATGGATGGCATGTCGAGGGCTTGCGGGTTCTCCGAGAACGTGACGGCGTGGCAGCCCTTCGACGCGAGGCGCCGGACCTCGGCCGCAGCGAGCTGCACGTCGAACAACGGGAGCAACCCGCAGGGGATGAACCGGCCCGGATGGGCGCCGCACCACTCGTCGACGTGCCAGTCGTTGTAGGCGCGGATCATGATCTCGTTGACCGCGCGGTCTGGTCCCATGTTCAGGACCTGGCCGGAGAAGCCGGTGAAGTTCGGGAAGTTCAAGCCGGCGAGCTGACCGCCGGCGTTCATGTCGCGGACCCGTTCATTGACGTCGTAGCAGCCGGGCCGCATCTGGTCGTACCGGCTGGCGTCGATGTTGAACATCTCCGCGGGCTTGCCCGCCACGGCGTTCAGGCCGAGGTTGCGGCCGCGGATGTCGCCGTACCACCACTGCTCGAGCCCACGATCATC
>JAOBWO010000237.1 GCA_025463415.1 Acidimicrobiales bacterium
GGCGATGATCGGGACGAACCGCAGCATCTGCACGTTTGCGTCGACGAGATCGTCGCCGACCCTCCACAGGCCGGCGATCAACGCCAGGCCCGCGCCGATCGGGATGCCGAAGGCGAGACCTTTCAACACCCGCTGGAGCGAGGCCCAGAGCGCGGTCGTGAGCGTGCCGTCGCGGAGGAGGTCCCACGCGGCGGTGAGGACGGTGGAGGGGGCGGCGAGGTGCCGCTTGGACACCCAACCGGCCCGTGATGCGACCTCCCAGAACGCGAAGAGCACGACGACGCCGAGGAACCGCTCGAGTCCACGTGGCAGCCGCCATCGACTGCGGCGCCCGCCGGTTCCAGTGCGCAACGTCTCCAGATCGACCGCATCGGACGACTCGGATGCCCTGAGCTCGTCAGGGGCGAGGACGCGCCCGGGCGCGAGATTCGAGGGGCTCGCGCTGCGTTGTGACGCCACAGCAACGCGAGGTTGGACGGCGGTCATGAGCCTTGTGTCGCCGCCACGAGGGCGTTGAACCGTGGGTCGAAGGAGGCGGAGACGTCAACGGTCGACGGGATCTGACCGGACTTGGCGAACAGGTCGGCGAGGTGTTGCTGCGGCTCGAGCAGATCACCGGGGATCTGGAAGAAGTTCGTGACGCCGTTCTCCGCAACCAGCTCTGCCGCCCGTTCCGGGGTGAGACCGTAGGTCTTCACGTAGACACCCTGGGCGATCAGGTCCTGATGGTCGCGCAGGTAGGCGAACGCACGCACCAGCCGGGTGATGTAGTCGGCCAGCGCGGCCGACTTGCCCGCGTCAGTCAGAGCCTCGGTGGTCGAGATCAGCACCGAGGTGCGGTCGGGCAGCGCTGCCGCCTTGATGACGAGCTTGGCGGTCGGGTCGTTGGCCAGGTAGGCACTGGTCAGCGGTTCGGTCTGGATGCCTGCGTCGGCGGAGCCACCCTCCAGCGTTGCCGTCACGGAGATCTGGGGGACGTCGACGACGTTGATGTCGTCCTCGGTGAGCCCGACGGCATCGAGCGCCTCGAGCAACACGGCCTCGCCGGCTGTGCCCTTCTGGAACGCGACGGTCTTGCCCTTGAGATCAGCCCAACCGCTGATGTCGTCGTGCCCCGGGGCGGTGACGAGGCCGTAGCCGCCCTGCTTCGACGACGCCCAGCCGGCGATGCCGACGAGGTCGAGGCCGGCCGACTGGGCGAAGATCAACGGTGTGGTGCCGATGAACCCGGCGTCGAGTGCACCGCCCTGGAACGCTTGCAACATGGGTGGGCCGCCGACGAACGCGGCGTAGTCGACGGTGTACGGGAAGTCCTGGTCCTGTCCCGCCTCACCGAGCACCGTCTTGAGGTAGTCGAGCTGATCACCGATGCGCAGCGTGACGCCGGCGGGCACCGGGGGAGCCGTGACAGGCACCGTCGTGGTCTCGGCAGCGGTGGTGGCCGGTGCCGCGGTGGTGTCGGATGCGGTGTCCGTGGTGGTCGTGCTCGGTGGCGAGTCGGCCGTCGAATCGGTGGTGCTCGCCTCGGTCGCCGGTGAGCTCGCCGTGACCGGGTCCGTCGGCGCGGTCGTGGCTGCACTGCTGGCGGAAGCGGCGACTGTGCTCGTCGGCGCGTCCGTCGCACGGGTCGATGCGTCGGAGCTGCAGCTCGCGACGAACGTGCCGGCGAGCACGGTGAGGCTGATCAGCCTGACGCCGTGCCCGAATCGTCGCGGGTGTGTGGTCACTCCTGGGGTGCGCATCTCGGCCTTCCTGTAAATGTTGATCGGTTTAGTCAAGATTACATCGAACGACGCTTGTCGACAACCAAATGTGGAAAGAACTTCCGCATCGCGAAAGATCCCCAGGTCTGCCGGCCGGCTGGCGCGGGGGATTCCGCGAGTCCTGCGCCTGAAATTGCTCAGGTGCTGCGCCGCCCCGGCCGATAGTTGCTGTGACCCATCTGCGCACGGCGTGGACGGCAGCACGCAGAGGATGGAGTGGCAGTGGAGGGCGTCGGAGGGGCAGCAGAGCACGGCGGCAAGGCACGTGATGCCTCGTTGCACGCGCTCCTGGTGCAGCACCCGAATGCCCTCGTCGCCGCCGCTGACGCCCACGGTCTCTTCGTCGAGGTGCCGGCGAGCGTCGAACTGCTCGGCCACCGCGTGGTCGAAGCCCGTTCCGCGCTGGACCTGGTGGAACCCGCGTGTCGGGCAGCCGTCATGGAGGCATGGGAGAAGGCCCTGGAGCTCGGCGGGGGCATCGCACCGGTGACCCTGATCGGCGGTGCCGAGGCGTCGTTCTACTTCATCGACGTTCGGCCGAGCCACGGGGTCCTGATGGTGATCCTCGCCGCTGACGAGCACATCGAACTGGTCGCCGCGCTCGCCGGACGTGAGCCGGTGATGCCGAAGTCCGGCCGCACCGACAAGGACGAGCTGGCGATCATCCGCTTCGCCGATGATCGCGCGTTGCGGATGCTCGGGTTCACGCTCGACGAGATCGTCGGATGCCGATCATTGGATCTGATCCACCCGGACGACCAGTTCAAGGCGATCGACGCCTGGATGGAGATGCTCAGCACTCCCGGCGCAGTGACGCGGTTGCGGGCCCGTCACAAGCGCGGTGACGGATCGTGGCTGTGGGTGGAGTTGACCAACAACAACCTCCTCGCCGGCCCGGAGCACTCGGTGGTGACCGAGATGATCGACATCGCCGACGAGATGTCGGCGCTGGAAGCGGTGCGGCAGCGTGAGCAGCTCCTGCTCCGTCTGGCGGATGCACTTCCGTCCGGGGTGCTGCACATCGACCGCGACCGCAACGTCGTGTACGGCAACTCCCAGCTGCACCGCGTTGTCGGCATCGGTCCGGTCGCGACGCTCGCAGACCAACTCGCCGCCGTCATCCCGGAGGACCGGTTCGTGCTGGAGAGCAGCCTGGTCTCGGTGCTCGTGGACGGCCTCGACGCAGATCTCGAAGTGCGTCTCGCGTTGCCGGGTGAGACCAAGATCCGGTACTGCTCGATCGCGATCCGATCGTTGACCGATGCCGATGACGCGCCGGTCGGCGCGGTGCTGTGCATCGACGATGTGACCGAGGCGTCCGTCCTGCGTGCCGAGCTGGAGATCCGGGCCACGACGGACGATCTCACCGGCTGCCTGAACCGGGCGGCCGTGCTGCGCGAGCTCGATGCTGCCTTGGCCCACCATGCCGACCACTCGCCAGGCACTGCGGTGGTGTTCCTCGACCTCGACGGCTTCAAAGAGGTCAACGACACGTTCGGGCACACCACCGGCGATCGTCTGCTCGTCAGCGCCGCCGATCAACTGCGCAGCGCGATGCGCTCGATCGACTTCATCGGTCGGCTCGGCGGCGACGAGTTCGTCGTCGTGCTGCCTGCCGTTCGATCGATCGAGGAGGCGACACGAATCGGCATGCGGCTCACCGATGCGCTGGCCCAGCCGGTCGAGATCGTCGGCGGGCTGCCGACTCGCATCCGCTCGAGCATCGGCGTGGCGTGGACCGACATCGTCGGCGTGACCTCCGAGACGCTCACTGCGGCGGCTGACCGGGCGATGTACGAGTCGAAGCGGGCCGGAACGGCAGAGCCGGTGTTCGTCTCGCTCTGATCAGGCGTACGGGCCGGCGGGACGCGGCAGCTGAAGCTTGTCGCGCAGCGTGCCGGGGGAGTAGCCGCCTTGGACCACGCCGCGGTGCTGGAGGATCGGCACGACGTGGTCGGCGAACAGCGCGAGGTCAGCAGGAAGCCGCAGCGGCTGCAGGGTGAACCCGTCCGCGCCGCCTGCGCGCCACCACGACTCGATGAGGTCGGCCAGACCCTCCGGCGTGCCGGTGAAGTGCAGGCCGCCCGGCAGCGTGGCGAACCGCGCGGCGGCCTGGCGGAAGGTGAGCCCGTCGGCTCGCGCTGCGGCGCACACGGCAGCGCCGAACGTGCTGCTCGTCGACTTCTCGAACACGTGGTACGGGAACGGGCCGTCAGGATCGAACGCTCCGGTGGTGTCTGCGTGCACACCGGCGATGTGGAGCAGGTTGAGCAGACGGAACTCCTCGCTCGATGCGGCCTCGAGGCGCTGCCACGCTGCTTCGGCTTCGGTCTCGGTGCTGCCCAGCACGAAAGAGAGCCCCGGCAGGGTGCGGATCGAGTCGGGCGATCGCCCGTTGCCGGCGGCGACATCGCGGATCCTGCGCCGGAAGGCGATGCCGTCGTCCAGCGTCGACTGAGGGGTGAAGACGAGGTCGGCGAAGCGGCCCGCGAGGGCGACGCCGGCGGGGGAGGAACCGGCCTGGGCCAGCACCGGGTGTCCCTGGGGTGACCGCGCCATCGGCAGCAACCCGGCGACGGAGAAGTGCTGACCCTGGTGGTGCGGAGCGTGGAGCGATGCAGCGTCGGCCCAGATGCCCGTCGATCGCGAGGCGACCACCGCGTCGTCCTCCCACGCGTCCCACACCTTGAGCACGACCTCGACGAACTCCTCGGCGATGCCGTACCGATCGGCGTGGTCGGGGTGCACCTGGACGGGGAAGTTGGCCGCGGCGTACGGCGAGCCGGTCGTGACGATGTTCCAGCCGGCGCGACCGCGGCTGAGGTGGTCCAGCGTCGCGAAGCGGCGAGCGAGGTCCCACGGTGTGCTGTACGTCGTCGAAGCGGTGGCGGCCAACCCGATGTGCTTCGTGACCGGCGCGAGCGCGGCCAGCAGATCGATCGGATCGAAGCCGGACTGCGCCATGAACCGCGGGCGGAACTCCGCCACGCCGGGCGAGTCGGCGAAGAACAGTGAGTCGATCACGCCCCCCTCGGCGATCCGCGCGACGTCGATGAAGTGATCGAGGTCGAGCATGCCGGGGTGTTCGACCTCACTGACCTTCCACGACGACTCGTGGTACCCGTACCCGGCGACGAAGACGTTGAGGTGGGCGAAGCGATCGGTAGGAATCGTCTCGGGATCGGTCATCGACCGAGTCTGCCGTCGTTTGCCGGATGGCGTCGGCAGGGATTCGTTGGGCGTCGGTCAGCCTCAGGGACGGCGGAAGTTCGCCCACATGGTCTTGCCCTCTTCGTCGAGGCGCGTGCCCCATTCATCGGCGATGTCGTCGACGATCTCGAGCCCACGTCCGCCGTGCTCGTCGACGTGTTCGGCCGGCGTGGGCAGGGTGGGATCGTGGTCGTGGACCTCGAGCCGCAGGGGATCAGCGTCCCAGGCGTGCAGATGGCCGCCCTGCCCGGTGTGCAGCACGACGTTCGACACCAGCTCGCTCGCGACGAGGCTGACGTCGGCCGCGAACGCCCCTGGCTCCAAGTGCAGTGGCCCCAAAGCGGTCCGTGCCGCACGAGGTGCCGCCGGATCGTTGCCGAACTCGAAGGCGACGTCCGGCTGGGACCACTCTCGTGGGTCGGCGTCGCCTGCTCCGTTCATACTCTCTGTCATACCCCAACGGGACCCCCGCCGAGACTCCGGCATGCGTCTCGGTCACGGTTCATGCCGCTGACCAGCTGATCCACGCCTTCACATTTGCTCAAGCGCGTGCGGAACATCGCCGAAGACAACAACGTGGGAACTGCAGCGGACCGGGCATTCAGGTCGATGAGTCGGCGCGAGGGCCACTACACGCTGCTGCTCGACGAGCAGTTCAACATCATCTGGCACTGTGACTCGCTCAGTCCGATGCTCGGCTTCGACGATCTCGTCGGCCACAACGCAGCCGACTACGTGCACCCCGACGACCTCGAGCTGGTGCTCCAGACGCTGCTGCAGGTCGCCAACTCCGACGGCTACGACCGCCTCGATCCCACCCACTCGCCCGAGTCCGCCGACATCCGCATCTGCGACGTCGACGGGCGTTGGCACACCTTCGCGGTGACCACCTACGACCACCTCGACGACGAGGGCGTGCAAGCCGTGCTCTGCACCTGCACGCTCATCCGTGACAGATCCGATGTCAGCCGGACGATCGAGATGCTCGGCTCCGGGGCCGACGTCGAGGCCGTGCTGCCCGTCGTGGCACGCCTGGCCGACCGATCACTCGGCGGCAACACCCGCACCGCGTTCGCGTGGCGCACCGGCGAGCGCGTGCAGCGGGTCTGCGCGCTCGACGAGGCCACGCTCGACCCCCGCCTGTGCACCGCTGTCGATCTGGTGTGGTCACTCGATCTGCGCGAGCCATTGATCATCACCGACCTCGACGACCCTCGTCTCGGCGCGTCGGGCCCACTGGCTCGCGAGCACGGCTTCATCGCCGCGTTCCTCGTGCCCATCGAAGAGCCCAACGGCAACGCCGTGATCGGCGCGATGGTGGCCTGGGGCAAGTCGATCGTCGAGTTCCAGGTCGCCCGTCAGTCGCCGATCCACGTCGCGCTGCGCCTCGCCGCGCTCGCCATCGCCGACAGCCGCACGAAGCGCGACCTGCGCTGGGCAGCGGCCCACGATCCTCTGACGGGGCTGATCAACCGGGCCGAGTTCGCTCGCGCACTGGAGCACGCTGCTGCCGCCGACGATGTCGTCCTGTTGTACATCGACCTCGACGACTTCAAGCCGATCAACGACCTGTACGGTCACGCGGTCGGCGACAAGGTGCTGATCGAAGTCGGCCGACGGATCACCGATGTGATCGGGCCACGAGATGTGGTCGGTCGCCTCGGCGGCGACGAGTTCGCCGTCGTCTGCGGCGGCACGGACGACCCGATCTACGGCCGTGACGTCGCCAACCGCATCGTCAGCGCCGTGCACGAACCGATCGACAGCCAAGGCGTCGATGTCCGGGTTGGCGCATCGGTCGGTGTCGCAGTGGGCGCTCAGCCATTGGTGGCCGCGCACCTCATGCAGCGTGCCGACGATGCCCTGTACCTCGCCAAGGCATCCGGCAAGAACACCGTCCGCCTCGCCGGCTGAGCCGATCCGCCAGCCCTGCGGGGCTGGCTCGCTCTGCCGGTCAGACCAGCGAGGGGTCGAGCTCGGTCTCCCGGGCGTCCAGTTCGTCGTGCACGTCGACGAGGTCCATCGCCTCGGAGGCAGCGAACGCGATGCGGTTGACGATCCGGTTGCGGCCGGTGCGCTTGGCGCGCATCAACCGCTCGTCGGCGAGCTGGAGGAGCACCTGGTAGTCGCCGGACTCAGTGGTGTCGGCCACGCCGGCGGACACCGTGAAGGCGGGAGTGCGGCCGTCGCTGACGGCAGCGATCAACTCGAGCCGGACTCGCTCGAGGATCTCGGTGGCGCCGATGGAATCGGTGTACGGCATGACCACGACGAACTCCTCGCCGCCGTGACGCGAGACCAGATCGGCGGCGCGCACGGTGTTGCGCAGCGTGCGTGCGAAGAGGCGCAGCGCACGATCACCGGTGTCGTGTCCGTACGTGTCGTTCAGCCGCTTGAAGTGGTCCAGATCGCAGATGCCGACGGCGAAGGGCACGTCGTCGCGCATGAGGATGCGCACCGAGTTCTCCATGCTGCGCCGGTTGTTCAACCCGGTCAACGGATCGGTGCTGGCCTGCAGCTGGGTCTGCGCCGTGGCGCGAAGCATGCCGACGTACTGGCCGGCCTGGTGGGCGACGGACTCGACCCGGTCGCGCTCGGTGGCATCCAGCGGCATGCCCTCGCGGACGACGTGGACGACTCCGGTCGCACGTCCGACGACGCTGACCGGAACGCACAGCGCGGCGAGGTTGGCGATGCCTCGTTCGGCGAGGTGCGGGCAGCAGTCGAGCTGATCGCTCGACGCGAACTGGAGGGTCTGACCGTTGCGCACCGCGGGGCAGCCGCGCGGCGTGGCGACCTCGCACACGCTGGCGCCCGTGCAGTTGCTGGTGCTGACGACGGTCTGGAGGTGGGCGTCGCTGTTGTCCGCAAGGAGGATCGATGCGCTGAGGTCGGTGCCGGCCATCGACAGCGCCTTGGCGGCGACACCGAGCGCCATCGTCTCGCTGTCGGCCATGTCCAGGGCACGCCCGAGCCGCGCATCGAATGCTTGCCGCTCGTTCTGCTGACGGAGCTCCTCGGTGATGCGGAACGAGGCCTTGCGCTGGGTCGTCAGCAGGACGCGCAGCGGCACGGCGACGACGACGAGGATCAAGAAGGTGGTGACGGCGACGAAGGCAGCCCACGACATGGCCTCGGTGGTCTGGGTCTGGGCGATCGCGTTGCCGATGCATGCGATGGAGACGACGACGCCGAGGTTGAGCAACACCGTCGGCCACGTGCCGCTCATCATGTTGAGGCGCTGCGTGCTGCGCGCTTTGTCGACCCTGGACTGACCACTCATGGCACTGTCATCGGCCTTCCTCTGTGTTTCGTCATGGTTCTTGACAAAACCTTGAGGCTCACCTTCGTGCTTTCCCGCGAGATCGGCGGAGAAGGCCATGAAGAGTGGACGGCGCCTCGGTGGCAGCCGTGCCCTTGGTCGGCCGTGATCGTCAAGAACTTCTCTGGACGCTCACTGATCGCTCACCCTCGGAGTCGTTCGTGCCGATACGCACCGTGTCCCGATCTGCCCGGGTCCGTGCATCGGATCCGCCTCCCGGCAAGGAACAGCGTGCCCGCTTCGTCAACCACCATCGACATCGAATCCGACGTCTTCGCTCTGCGGCTGGCCAACCTGCTGCGCGCGACGCGCACGACCAGCGGGCGGTCTTACCGCGGCCTGGCCCGCGCCAGCGAAGGGCGCTTCACTCGCGAGCAGCTGCGCGAACTCGAAGAGGGCACTGCAGCGGTCGACGAGGAGATCGTCGAACTGGTCAGCGCGCTGTACGGCGCCGACCTCGGCACGATCCTCCCCAACCGCCTGCCCGTCTCGATCACCAACGGTGTGATCAGTGCCGGTGGGGTGCGCGCCTCGTTCGTCGCCACGAACGCGACATCGCTGCTGACTGCGTACCTGCGTCTGATCCGCTCGATGCGGCGTCAGAAGAAGGCGCCGATGATCGCGCTCCGGCGTGAGGATGTCGAAGCCCTCGCCGAGTACCTCGAGGAGCCGGGTGAGTCGATCGTCGACCGCCTGACCGCGCTGATGGGGGCAACACTGACCCAGCGCACTGCGATGGCGACGATGTTCGCGACGGGCGCGATCGTGATCGGGCTGGCCGGCTCGACCGCTGCCCGCGCACCCGACCCGACCGGCGCTCCGGTGGCGGGTGGCAACCGCACGGTCGAGCTCGTCGTCGACGACACGTCCACCACGATCGAGCAGACGGTCTCCACGGAGCCCACCGCCGATGCCTCCTCGTCGACCACCGTCGTGGACCCGAGCGGGCAGGACTCACCTGCCGCCGACCCGCACGTCGTCGTGCAGGACACCGAGACGACGGTCGCCGCCTCCGGCACCGCACCCGGCACGACACGCGCGACCGACGCGAGCGGTACGGAGACGAACCAGCCCGCGACCAACGGCCGGTCTGCAACGACGCCGTCGTCGGCGGACCCGACCGCGCCGGATCCGGCAACGCCTACGACTACGCCGACGACCGTGGCCCCCGTGGCCGGAGTCGCCACCGACACAGCGCCCGTTGCCGACGCCGGTGTGCCCCCCACGACCGACGATCTGACATGGCTCGACGGCGATGGGACCACGCAGATCCCGACCAGCGCGAACGTGCCTGCCGACGGCAGCCCGGTGACGACCGTGCCGGCGACGATGCCGGCGACTGGGCCGGTGGCGGATGCCGACCCCGTCGTACCCACCGGCCCTGCCGGCGAGGTCGCCACGGACGCACCACCGATCCCTTCGGCGGTGCCTCAGGGCCGAGCTGCACCGGCCGACGCCGCTACGGCTGAGGGCTTCGCCTCTGCCGCGTTCGTTGCGTCCGAGGCGCCAGTGGCCGCCACGTCGTCCACCCACCCGACGATGATTGACGGGGCGTCCAAGAGCTCCGCCAGGGAAGCCCGGCGAGCGCGCCGGGCGGACCGCAAGAACGCTGCAGCGCTCCACCGGATCGAAAGTCGCGCCAAGTCGGCGATCGAGCGTGGCGTGAACCGCATCTACCTCGAGGCGGACGAGGAGCGGGTCGCTGCCCTCCAAGTGATCTACGCCCGCGCCGACACAGCGCTCGAGCGTGCCTCGATGCGCATCTTCGCCAACGGTCGCACGGAGAAGTCAGAAGCTGTGCTGGCCGGCGTGAAGGAAGAGATCCTCGCCCGCGCCGAGGACGACAAGGACATCGTCCTCGACAGCATCTACACGCGTGCCCATGCCGAGCGCACCGCGCTCACGACCGCGGTGGAGCTTCAGGCCCGTGCTGCACGCGAGGGTCTCGGCCTCGTCTGATCGATGGCCCGCGCCAGCAACACCGGCGCTCGCCGGTGGCGCATCACGCCGTAGGTCACCCAGCCGATCGCGAGCACCAACCAACAGCTGATCGCCCGGTACATCAACGCCGCGATCACAGCGATGTCCGTCGGTGTGCCGGCGCGCACGAGCGCCAGGGCCAGCGCGCCTTCGACGATCCCGACTCCGGCAGGCGTGAAGCTCAGTGAGGCCGCGCCCAACACCGCGGCGTACACGACGGCGAGCTGGGTCCACGGCACGGGTGCGCCCAACGCAGCGATGCACGCCGCGAGGCAGCCGATGTCGGTGGTCCAGTTGAGGATGGAAAGACCTGCCGAGGATGCTGCCGCTCGCCGGCCGAGCCGGAACCCGGCGATCCGGCTGAAGGTCGCCGACACGGCGAATGGGTCGAGTCGGCTGCCGCGGCGCGTGATCCGCTGCATGCCCGTGATCAACCGGGTAGCGGCCCGTTCGAGCGATGCGCGGAAGGACGGCCACCTGAACGCTGCGACGATCGCCGCGATCGGCAGCACGCCGGCGACGATGGTGATCGCCCCGAGCACTGACGTGGTGGCGTCTCCCGCGAGCGTGGCGCCGATGCCCAGCACGGCGGCCAGCGTGGTGGTCGACACGATGCCGGACATCGCGATCGTCCATCCCGCGATCGGTAGGTCCGCGCCGTGTTGCTTGAGCTGGTGGTAGGTGAACGCAGTTCCGGCGGTGCTGCCCGCCAGTGGGAGGGTCACGGACACGGCGTTGCCCGCAACCGTGATCGCCACCATCGCCGACAGGGGCACCGTCAAGCCGGCCGAGCGGAGGACCCTGCGCTGCAGCATCGCTGCGGCCACCATGCTGACCGCGGCGAGCACGCCGGCGGGGACGAGCCACTGCAGGCGGACGTGGCCGAGATCGTGGTGGCTGCGCACCACCGGCCAGACCTGACGGATCGCGAGGCCCAGCACCACCACCGTGGCGACTGCCATGCCGAGCATCCGGCGCCGGTGTCGGTGCCGGTCGGGCGGAGCCACTGGATGGTCGGACGGAACCACTGGATGGTCCGACGGAACCTCTGGATGCGGGGCGGGCGTGGCGTGTTCGACGGAGCTCTCGCTCGGTGCAGCCAGCTCGCAGATGCTCATCGCTGTCGGTCAACGCCTCCTCGGACCGATCTCATCCCGGTTCCACGAAATTGCTTGGTATATCCATTCAATTTTCGCGCCGCGCCCCGTGTCGTGCCTGGTGCCGCGGCAGGGCTACGTTCGCGCGATGAGCACCTCCGAGATCGCCGTCACCGCAAACGCGCTCACTCTCGACTCGTTGCGGCGACGGATGAAGGCGCTGCACTCGCTGTACGAGGACGCGGTCACCACGATGGGGCCTGAGCACGTCAACCACTTCGAGCGCGAGGGCGTGCTGCCGATCGCGTTCTCGTTGTTCCACATCGTCAACATGATGGACACCTCGTTCTTCCTGATGACCGGGAGCACGCCGATCTGGGATGCGGAATGGGAGCGCCGGATCGAGATGACGATCCCCGACCACGGCAAGCACAAGACGGTCGGCGAGATGATCCACCAGCGGATCGGCAACTACGACGAGTTCATCGCCTACATGCGCGCCGTCTTCGCTCGCACCGAGTCGTGGCTGGCCGGCCTGGAGCCGCACGACCTCGATCGCCTCGTGATCCCTCGCCCGTTCCCGCCCCAGATCGCCACGACGTTCAGCGCACGCGTCGCCGGGGAGGCCGGCCTGACCCTGCTCGACTGCACCGAGTGCTGGATCTACCAGCACGGCCTGCGTCACATGGGCGAGATCGAGCTCTCCCGTGGCCTCGTCGGCCTCGGTGGCATGACGTCCTGACCCCGTGAGGTCGAGTCGCGTCAGGGGTTGAAGTAGCCGTTGACGTCGATCACGAGGTGGGTGGCCTGCTGGGTGAAGACGCAGACGGTGCCGTCGGCCGCGATCCGGGAGATGACCGCGTTTGCGATGGTGGTGCCGGCGCCGTAGTTGAGGTTGGATGCCGTCGGCGGATCTCCACCGCAGGGGAACACGGTGGCGAACCCGGGCGCCGTGGCCTCGGTGACGGTCACGTTCAGCACGGCTGCCGTCGCGTCGAGCGGGACAACGGCCCTGCCAGCGACACGCACGACGGTCACCGCCCCGGCCGGTCGCAGCCCGATCGCGTTGGACTCGCCGTCGGTGGTGCTGGCCCCGCCACGGCTCTCCAGCAGCCGGGCCGGCACGATCGGCACGAGCTTGGAGCCCGCCGGCGCGAAGCCGTTGACGTCGACGACGAGCTGGATCGGGCTCTGGGTCAGCACGCACACCGCACCGCCGGTGCCGACCTTGGTGACCGCAGCATTGGCGATCGTCTGCCCCGCGGAGTAGTTGAGGTTCGAGGCCAGCGGCGGATCGCCGCCGCACGGGTACACGGTGACGAACCCGGCGAACTGGGCCTCGGTGACCGTCATGTTCAGTGCCACCGCCGTCGCGTCGTTCGGAACGCCTGCTCGGCCGAGGACCGGCACCACGGTGACCGAACCGGCCGGGCGCTGCCCGCCACCGCTCAGCTGCCCGTCTGCGGTCGGCTGACCCGGCCGCGAGTCGAACAGGCGGCCGGGTACCAGCGAGGTCAGGCTGGACCCGAGCGGAAAGTAGCCGTTGACGTCGACGACCAGATGCGTACGGAGCTGGTTGAACAGGCAGACCTGACCGCCGGCGCCGACCTTGACGATCACCGCATTGGGGATCGTCGAACCCTCGACGGCGTTGATGTTCGACGCTGTCGGCGGATCGCTGCCGCACGGGTACACCGTGACGAACCCGGCGCCCTGAGCCTCGGTGACGGTGACGTTGAGGACCACCGTGGCAGCATCCGACGCGACGCCGCCGCGACCTGCGACGAGCAGCGACGTGACCGTGCCAGCCGGCCTGACGCCGATCGCGTCGTACTGGCCGTCGATCGTCGAGCCATCCGATCGGGTGTCCATCAGGCGCGCCGGTACGAACGACTGGAAGCCGATCGACGGGCTGACGATCGGCGTCGCTGCCGATGGTGGTCCCGTGCCCAGTGCGGTCGTGGCCGACACGGTGAAGGTGTACGGCGTGCCATTGGTGAGACCGGTGAGGGTGACGGTGTTGGTGCCGCCGGGAACCGCGTACGTCGTCGACGGGGCGCCGTTGACGAACGATGCCACGGTGTACCCGGTGATGGGGGAGCCGCCGTCGGTGGGGGTGGTCCAGGTCACGGTCGCCGACTGGTTGCCCGGCGAACCGATGACGCTCGCCGGAGCTCCTGGCAACGTGGAGCACGAGTAGATCGCGAGATCGTCGATGAACCAGCCGGGATACTCCTCGGTGAAGCTGTCCTCGCCGAAGGCGAACCGGAACCGCACGCTCTGGCCGGCCAGCGAGCTGAGGTCCACCCGGGTGGTCTGGTAGTTCGGGCTGATCAGCCCGAACGCGCTGCGGCCCTGGAGTGGGTCGCTGAAGCCGTTCTGGATCGTGCCGTTGTAGCCGTTGATCGTCGGCAGGCCGCCGATGTCTTGCCAGGTCGTGCCGTTGGTCGTGTACTCCACCACCCCGCCGTCGTACATCTGCGGGGCATCAGGGTCCGAGTCCGTCGAGAACGAATGGTCGAACCGCAAATAGGCGTTCTGCCCGGCTGGCAGGCCCACCGCCGCCTGCTCGGTGACGGTGGCGGAACCGGGCCCGGCGACATCGTCGACGTGCAGGGAGCGGGAGCCGCTCTGCGAGGAGTCCGTGGAGTAGCTCCAGGGCGCGCCGGCCCCTGTCTGGCTGCTCACCCAGTTGCCGGTGTTGGTCTCCATGTCGTCGTTGAACCGCACGATCTGGTTCCCGCTGTCGCACACCGGTGCTGTCAGCACGGCGCCGGCCTTGGTGGCCCGCTTGTTCATCTCGGTCGCGGTGACCGCCTTGGTGACCTGAGCGCAGTCGCCGGCGGTGATGCCGACGGTACCGATCAGGTTGGTGCACGCCTGCGGCAGGATCCGGAACAGATCGAGGTAGTCGGACCCCGGAGTGAGCAGCGTCGTGTTGGCGTAGTAGTAGATGTCGGCCGTCTTGGTGTTGCCGATGCCCGTGATGATCTGACCGTTGAAGCCTGGTGCGGCGACGCCAACAGCCATCAAGTACGCGGCCTTGTTGTCGACGCCGCTGTTGGTGTGCACGCCGTACCCGTCGCCGATCGTGCCGATGTAGCGGGGGCTGGTCATCGTGTCTGGGTCGTTGAAGGTCGGCGGATTCTTCATGCTCCGGATGGGCCCGTCCGGCGGTTGGCCAGCTATCGAGGGCAGCGTCTCGCCGATCAGCCAATTCGGATCGGAGGCGCCGGTGCTGAGTTGGATCAGCTCGCCCATCACGTCGGACATCGACTCGTTGATGGCTCCCGTGTCGGCGTAGTAGAAGAGGCCCGAGGTGTACTGGGTCACGCCGTGAGTGAGCTCGTGACCGACGACGTCGAGCGCCGACGAGTAACCCTGTCCGTAGATCATCTGCTTGCCGTTCCAATAGGCGTTGTGATAGCGGCACGGCCCGGCCGATGGGCAGAACCTCACCGTCGACGTGATCGGCAGGCCCGCTCCGTTGATGCTGTCGCGCCCGAACATGGTGTTGTAGAAGTCGTAGGTGACGCCGGCGTTGTCGAATGCCGCCCTCGCATCGCTCGAGGATCCGGCATAGGCGGCGGCCTGATTGGCTTCGGTCAGCGTGGGTGCACTGCACGTCTCCGGCGCACCGACGGTGCCGCCGTCGTCGCACACGCTCCGGTTCTTGGCCTGTTCCTGCTGGCTGAACTGGAGGGCCACCGTGCCCTTGGTGGCGTCGATCAGCACGAGCCGGTCGATGTCGCCGAGCGCGCTGCGAACGTCGATCCGCCACACCACTCTCGCCCCGAGCGGGTCGGGCGCGCCGAGCAGGGCGGGGTCGTAGACCCACAGCGCAGGAGCGCTGACCGTGAGCGCCGTCGGGTCGAGGCCCGATGCACGCGCGGTGAGGGCTCGAGCAGTGGACGCAGCCGACTCCGCCGTGACCGTGCCGGCGACCGGGATGGCCAGCTGCGGCGACGCTTCGCCGGTGGCCGACAGCACGGCGCCGGCGTCGTCGACCTGCACGGCCACCTGGCCGGCCAGCACCGGAAGCCCTTCGTAGCTCTGCTGGAACCGCACGGCGTCACCGCCCTGGCCGTCGAACACGGCGAGCTGGGTCAGATCGGTGCTGGCGTCCTCGACACCGAACATCTGGCCGTAGTCGTCGACGAACCGGCGGGCTGCGTCGGATGCATCGGCCGCGGATCCATCGTCCTCCGCTGGCGCGTTCCGGAGCGGGTGGTGCGGTACGGAGCCGATGAAGGTGACGTCCCCCGTGCCGGGCCGCACGGCGAAGGTGGCGGTTCCCCCGGTGACCCTCTGCAGCCTGGAGGCCAACGCGGCGACCGCGGGCCGGGCCAGCGCGAGTGGGCTCGCAGGCGCGGCGACCGTCGGTGGTGTCACCACCGTCATGGAACCGACGACGAGCGCGAGCAGGCCAGCGGAGGCCACGGTCCGTCGTCCGGATCTCACGCTCCGACGGTAACAGAGCATCTTTCAGAACGGTCGGCGACCCCAGCCGATGCGGAATCCGGAGCACCTCGTGCGATCGCGCTGCGCCGGTACCATCGGCCCGATGTCCACCCTCGCGCCGCCGTCAGCCGAAGCTGCGCCGGAGGCGCGACGCGGAGCGCTGCTGACCATGGCGCTGGCGGTGGCCGTCGGCAGCGTCTCGTTCACGATGATCAAGCTGGTGCTCCGCGACATCTCGCCGTTGGCGCTGGCGGCCGGCCGGGTGGTGTTCTCGGCGTCCGCGTTCGTGCTGATCGTCGTCGTCCAACCGCAGCGGCGGCGGCCGATCGCCCGTGAGGACCGGGTCCGAGTCCTGTTCTGCGGCCTCGGAGGTTCGGCCGGCTTCCACCTCCTCTTCAGCTGGGGACAGGACCACGTCTCTGTGGCCGTTGCTGCGATCGTGCTGGCGACGATGCCTGCGATGGTGGCGCTGGGCGAGGTGATCTTCATGTCGCATCGGCTCTCACGGCGTCAGGTCGCTGGTCTGCTGCTGTCGTTGGCCGGCGTGGCGGTCATCTCGCTGCGGTCGAGTGGCGGCCATTCGACCGTGCTCGGCATCCTCGCCGTGGCCGCAGCGACGGTCGTCTGGGCGGCGGTCACGATCACCACGCGCAGCCTCGCCGATCGCTACGACCCGTGGTGGTTGAACACGCCGGGCACCGTGCTCGGCGCGGTCGTGATGATCGCGCTCGTCCTGCCCCACGCACGTGAGTACGCCCACCTGTCCGGACCGTCCTGGGCGTACCTGATCTGGCTCGGCATGGTCGGATCGGCGTTCATCTACGCCGCGCTCGCCCACGCGATGAAGTCGTTGTCGGCCACGGTGACCTCCAGCCTGTCCACGCTGGTGACTCCAGTCGGCGTGATCGTCGCTTGGATCGGGCTGGGCGAACGACCCGGTCTGGTCACGCTCGCGGGCGGCACGATCGCCGTGCTCGGCGTCGGGCTGGTCACCGGCCGGGCGTGATCAGCTGGAGCTGATCGGGCCGGTGTCAGGAGCGATGTCAGCGCCGGCAGGAGCCGTCAGTGCCTCGGCCAGCAGCGCATGCGCGTGCTCACCGAGTCCCATCTCACCGACCGCGGCGAGTCCGGCCGGGCTCATCTTGCGAGCTGTCTTGCGGATCACGTCGAGCAGGTGGTCGTGCTCCAGACGGGCCTCGACGTCGGCGAGCTGCGTCTCGAGGAACACGAGGCACGCAGCGTCCTCGAGGACCTGGGTGTCGGCGTCGGTGGCGAGGTGATCGCGCCGGATCAGCTCCTGCGTCCGCGCGATCGTGGCTGCGTCGTAGCCCGAGTCCGCCAGGATCGCCTCGACCTCGGTGGCGTGGCGGAGCTTCTGGTCGCGGCGCCAGCGCAGGTACCCCGCCTTGCCCTCCGGGTAGGTACCCCGGGGCACCTCCCAGCGGCGCAGGTGGTGCGCACGCGCGGCAAGCAACAGGGCCTCGGCCGGATCATCGACGAGGTGGGCCACCCATTCGGCGGCCAGGTGGCCGTGAGCGAGGGCCAACGGCTGCGTGGTGCCGCGCACCGTGACGTGGTTCGGATCGGCGGCGTTGGCCGCGTCGATGGCCGCGACGGCGGCGTCGTACGATGCGCTCAGACGGCGCATTCGGAGTCGCCGACCTCGGCCACGAACGGGCCGGTTTCGTCGTAGTCCGCGTAGTACTCGGGGTGCTCGTCGGGGTGGGGGAAGTGGTCGAGGTCGCGCAGCCCGTCGGCCACGGCGGTGGCGCCGCCGACCCGGTCCATCCACGTGCGGAACGCCTCGCCGGCAGTGCGCTCGTCGTTGAACCGGCGGATCACGCGGGCGGCGGCGACCGGTGCGTTCTTGGCCGGCAGGCGCAGCGCCTTCTCACCGAAGTTGATCTGCTCCTGACCGACATAGCCGCCGAGCAGCATCTGGTAGCCAGGTGCCGACTTGCCGTGGGCCCGGCGCTCTGCGCCGAAGAAGCCGATGTCGGCGGTGTGGTGCTGGCCGCAGCTGTTGGTGCATCCGGAGATGTTGATCCGCACGCCGCCGACTTCGGCCAGCCCTTCGTCCTCCAGCTCCTGGCCGATGGCCTTGGCGAGGCCGCGCGACTGGGTGACGGCGATGTTGCAGGTGTCGGCACCGGGGCAGGCGACGACGTCGCGGGCCAGCTCGGCGCCGGGACGTGCCATGCCGATGGCCTCGAGCCGTTCGAACAGGATCGGCAGCTGGGCCTCGGTGAGGCCGCGGTAGACGACGTTCTGGCGGTTGCTCAAGCGCACGTCGGCGCCGAGCTCGCGTTGGATCGAGGCGAGCGCGCGGAACTGGTCGGCCGTGACGTCGCCGAGTGCCGCGTACGCGACTGCTGAGACGGAGCCGTTGGCCCGGCCGTAGACGACGCTGGTGGCGACCCACCGCTGATACGGATCGCGTGGGGTCAGCGAGACGTTGACGCCCTGACCGACGGCGGTGGGAGCGACCGTCCCGGACACACCGGCCGGGCGGTCACCGGCCTTGAGCACTTCCTCGGGGATGCCGCCGGGCCACGTCGATGAGGCGGGCAGGGTGTGGCGGACCTTGATCACCCGGCGACGCACTTCGTCGATGCCGAGCTGATCCACGACCCACTTCATGCGGGCGCGCAGCTTGTTGTCGCGGTTGCCGGTCTGTTCGAAGACGCGCAGTGCGGCTTCGATCGTGGGCAGGAGGTCTTCGCGGGCGGTGAAGTCCTCGAGCGCGAGCGCTGGATGCGGCGTCGCACCCAAGCCGCCGGCGATGTAGATGCGGAACCCTGCCTCGGTGCTGCCGTCGTCGAGCGTTCGAGTGACGGCGATGACGCCGACGTCGTTGAACATCGCCTGGCCGCAGTCGGTGGAGCAACCGGAGAAGTTGACCTTGAACTTGCGCGGCAGGCGCTGACCCAGCGGGTTGCGCACGAAGTGGCGGAACGTCGCCTCGGCCCAGGCCGTGACGTCGAGGTGCTCGTGCGGGCACGCGCCGGCGAGGTGGCAGGCCATCACGTTGCGGACGGTGTCGCCGCAGGCCTCGCGGCTGGTGAGCCCGACGGCGGCGATGTGGCGCATGAGCTCGGGCACCAGGGTCAGCTCGACGTAGTGGACCTGCACGTTCTGGCGGGTGGTGATGTGGCCCCAGCCGCGCGAGTAGGTGTCGGCGATGTGGCCCATCGTGTCGAGCTGCTCGGGTGTGATCGTGCCGGCAGGAAGCTTGATCCGGACCATCTGGTTGGTGCCGCCCTGGCGCTGGCCGTAGATGCCGTTGTTGAGGCGCATCACGCGGAACACGTCTTCGCTGATCTCGCCTGCGAGGTACTGCGCGATGGCGCGCTCGAAGCGCTCGATGTCGCGGCGCTGCTCTTCGTCCAGATCTCGTGGTGCTGCGACGACCGGTGTGATTCCCACGTTCTCGACCCCTTGGCTGCGAATGTCTACGAACGTGGTCAACATTACCCCCGGAACGGCGGGAGCGCTACGGACTGGGGTCAGTCGCCCGGGTCCTGCCCGATTTCGCGCATCGCGTCACGGAGTGCCGTGCGCAGCCGGCGGACGTGGGCGGGCCCGAGATGGGCGACCAATCCCTGACCCGGGCTGCCGACTTCCTCGACCGTCAGCACGACGCGCGGCTCGGCGTCGTCGTAGTCGTCGCTGATCGCGACGGCCCACGAGAGCTGCGCCGCGTCGTCGGCTCCTTCGGGCAGATCTTCGGGGTTGAACGGGTAGTCGTCGATCGAGCGTCGCACCGCGTCATGCTCGCACATGGGCTCCTCGAGCCCGGGATGGTCGGGCGCCCGCGGACGGGTACGATCGAACTCCGATGCCGACGTTGCCGACGGACCCGTCCGACGACGCCAGCGGTGGGACGAGCGGCGCGGCGGCGGACGCGACGCCAGATCATGCGGCGGCGAGGCGGCGCATCGTGGTCGCCGCAGCGGCCCGCACCTGGGCCGCGCAGCTGGTCGACCTGGGTGGCCGCAACACGCTCCTGCACTACCGCGACCTCCGCGCCGGCACCCTCGATCTGACCTCGGCGGCCGCCCCCGCGCTGGACGCGCTGCTCGACGGTCGGTCGGTGCGGCTGTCGGCGCTGTTCCCCGGCGACCTCCTCGCCGAGGCAGCTCGGCGGGTGCGCACTGTCACGTCCAAGGCGCGCGAGAACTTCGAAGAGCGCGGCCTCAGCACGCTGTACGTGGCGACCGGGATGGCGACCTGGGCGGCCGAGACGGGCACGACGGCTCCCGCGGCGCCGGTGGTGCTGGCCGAAGTCACGCTCCGTCCGATCGGTGCGTCGGAGAACGACTTCGACGTCGCGATCACCGACGAGTGGGAGCCCAACCCGACCCTTCTGCACCTGTTAGCCACGCAGTTCCAGGTGCGCATCGACCCGGACGATCTGCTCGCCGCGGTCGAGGCGGCCGACGGTGATCTGGGCGCGGCCGGGACGGCGCTCGCCGCTGCGGCCGCGACGGTGCCCGGATTCGGTGTCGACCTTCGCACGGTGATCGGCAACTTCTCCTACGCCAAGCAACCGATGGTGCTCGATCTCGAGTCCGGCGTCGACGTGATGTGCGCCAGCACCGTCATCGCCGCGTTGGCGGGAGACGCGGCGGCGGTGGCTCAACTTCGATCGGCTATGCCGGCGGCGACGCTCGACGAGCCGGACCGGATCACGCCGTCCGACGAGTTCGTGGTGATCGACGCCGATGCGTCGCAGCACTACGTGATCAACGCCGCCAGCCGCGGCGCCGACCTCGTCGTGCAGGGGCCGCCTGGAACCGGCAAGTCCCAGACCATCGCCAACCTGATCGCCTCGCTGGCGGCCGGTGGCAAGAGCGTGCTGTTCGTGGCCGAGAAGCGCGCCGCGATCGACGCCGTGGTCGATCGACTCGATCGAGCCGGCCTGCGCGACCTCGTCCTCGACCTCTACGGCGGAGGCGGGAGTCGGCGCACCATGGCGGCGGAGCTGCGCCGGGTGTACGACGCGTCGGCTGCTGTGCCGTCGGTCCGTCGCGATGTCGACGACGCACGTCTGGTCGACCGCCGCAGCCGCCTCAACGTTCACGCTGCAGCGATGCACGAGCCACGTGCGCCATGGCAGACCACTGTGTACGAGCTGCAGGCCGGCGTGCTGGCGGTTCCACCGGAACTGCGGCTGCCCCTGCGCCTCGGTCCGGCGGAGACGGCCGGGCTGGATCGCACTGCGTTGGTCGCGCACGCCGATGCACTGGCCGACTGGCTGACCACGGGCGGACCAGCGGTCGAGACGGGCGTCAGCCCGTGGGCGTCAGCGGCGGCGACGATCACGGATCTGGCAACCGCCCAAGCGGCGCTCGGCACCGCCCGCCGGCTGGCCATGGAGTCGTTGCCGGCGCTGGCGATCTGGAGCGCGAGGGTGGCCGCCGAATGTGGGCTGCGACAGCCGCCCACCATCGCCGACTGGATCGGAACGGTCGACCTGTTGCGGCACGTCGCCCTCGTCGACGAGCTGCACACGGACACGATCTGGCCACTCGACCTCGATGCGTTGTCCAGTGCGATGCAGCCCGCCGCACGGGGTGCGGTCGGCCGAGCGGCAGCGTCGATCTTCAACGGCGGATATCGCGCCGCGAAGACGCAGATCGTGGCCACGACCAAGCGTCCGGCGACCCCGGCGGAGTTGCTGCGCACCGTCACCGCGGCGGCGGGTGTGCGACGCGCATGGATCGAAGCCAGTGTCGACGGCGGCTCACCGCGTCTGCCGGCCGGGTTCGTTGGCACCGTCGGGACGTTCGAGGCGACGGTCGCCCAACTGGGCGAGCTGGCGGGGCACGTGGGCGAGCGCGGACTGCTCGACGCGGATCTTCCCCGCGCCCAACGCAGAGTCGACGCGCTGCTGGCAGACACGGCGACGCTGTACCGGCTGCCGACGTTGCACGACCTGGTGACACGGCTCGATGCAGCAGGCCTCGGGCCGATCCGGCACGCGGTGGCCGCCAAGGGCCTCGACCCCACGGCCGCCCGACACGTGCTGGAGCACGCGTGGTGCGCGTCGGTGCTGGAGCAGATCTCCTTCGCAGATGCGCGGGTGGGAGCGTTCGACGGCACGACCCACGGGCGTGTGGTCGACGAGTTCGCCACCGCGGATCGCGCCCAAATCGCCAGTGGCGCCGCGAAGGTGCGGCGCGCCGTGGCCGAGCGACTGGTCAGCGCACGCAACGCGCAGCCGGCCCAGGACGCGCTCGTGGCGGCTGAGGTGCGCAAGAAGTCGCGCTACCGCACCCTGCGCGAGCTGACCCAGCAGGCGCCGGACGTGTTGCTGGCGCTCAAGCCGTGCTGGGCGATGAGCCCGCTCGCGGTGTCGCAACTGCTGGATGCCCGGCCGCTGTTCGACGTCGTCATCTTCGACGAGGCCAGCCAGGTGCCGCCGGCCGATGCCATCCCGGCGTTGATGCGCGGTCGTCAGGCGATCGTGGCCGGTGACTCCAAGCAGCTGCCGCCCACTGCGTTCTTCGCGTCGGCGACCTCAGCCGACGATGGCGAGGTCGGTACGGACAGCGACGCAGCGGTCGAGGACGGGCCGGGCAACCTGACCGTCGGCACCGAATCCGTGCTGGACGCGATGGCCATTGTGGTGACCGCTGGATCGACCACCTTGCGCTGGCACTATCGCAGCCGCGACGAACGCCTCATCGCGTTCTCCAACGCGCAGCGCTCGCTGTACGACTGGCAGATGGTCACCTTCCCCGGCACCTCCGCTGCCGGTGATGCCATCCGCCACGTGCACGTGCCCTGGCGCGGCCCGCAGGACCCGGCGGGAGGTTCGACCGACAGCGCAGCCGACGAGGTGCGTCGGGTCGTCGAGTTGATGGCCGAGCACGCCCACGCCCACCCCGAGCGGAGCCTGGGCGTGATCGCGATGGGCATCCAGCACTCGGAGCGGATCAACGATGCCCTGCGCGCCGCCCGCCAGAGCGATGGTGTGCTCGACGAGTTCTGCGCGACCCGTCACCCGGCCGAGCCGCTGTTCGTGAAGAACCTCGAACGCGTCCAGGGCGACGAGCGCGACTCGATCATCCTCACGGTGGGCTACGGCAAGAACGCCGCGGGCGCGATGGTGTACCGCTTCGGGCCGATCAACCAAGCCGGTGGCGAGCGTCGGCTGAACGTGGCCATCACCCGGTCGAGGTCGCAGATGACCGTCGTCTCGTCGTTCCTGCCGAGTGACCTGGATCCGGCGAAGCTGAACAGCGAGGGCGCGCAGATGCTCGGTCGCTACCTCGCCTACGCGGCGTCCGGCGGTACCGACCTCGGCTCCGCCGGCCACCAGCATCCACCGTTGGACGCGTTCCAGACGGACGTGCGCGACCGGCTCGCCGCCGCGGGCATCGAGATCGTGGCGCAGCTGGGCGTGTCCGGGTTCTGCCTCGACTTCGCCGCCGCGCATCCCCAACGTCACGGCGAGTGGGTGCTCGCGACCGAGACCGACGGCGGCACCTATCGAGCCGGCGCGACGGCTCGCGAGCGCGATCGGTTGCGCAAGGAGCACCTCGTCCGCCTCGGCTGGGTCGTGAGCCGGATCTGGTCCACCGATTGGTTCCGCGACCCTGATGCCGAGGTCGCCAAGATCATCGCGACGTGGCAATCGGCGTGTGTGATCGCCGACGCGCGTCACGCCGCAGGGGTCAGCCGCGCTGTGCCGGCGTGGGCGCCACCGGTCGCCGGCACCGTCTCACCACCGCCGGCACCGATCACGACGCCGGTGCCGAAGGCTGCACGAACCCGGCCCCGTCCAGTCATCGAGGGCGGCGCGCCCATCGCCGACTACACGGACGCGCAGCTGTCGACGATCGTCGCGTGGGTCGCATCCGACGACGTGCTTCGCACGGACACCGAACTGCGCGAGGTGGTTGCCGACGAGATGGGCTACTCGCGCATCGGCTCGCGCATCCGCCAGCGCGTCGACGATGCAATCGCCGCGCACCGACGACCGCACGCTTGAGGCAGCGCCACTAGCGTGGCGAGATGAGCACCCGCCCGTTGGAGATGTCGCGCACGTTCCCCGTCAACGTCGAGGACGCCTACGACGCGGTGCTGACAACGCCGCTCACCGACCTGTTCAGCCGCCACTACGGGGTGATCGCGCGCATCAAGGCGGTCGAGGATCAAGAGGGCGAATGGGGGCGCGCCGCCGGGCAGACGCGCACGATCCGTCTCGCCGATCGGGGCACGATGCGCGAGACGCTCACCGTGATCGAGCGTCCGCAACGGTTCGGCTACACGATCAGCGACGTCACCGGCGCGATGAAGGCCCTCATCGCGACCGCCGACGGGACGTGGCGGTTCGAGCCTGCCGGCACAGGTGCGCGGGTCACGTGGCGCTGGGACGTGACACCGACCAACGTCGGGCGGCTCGCGATGCCCCTGTTCTCTCGACTGTGGCTCGGCTACGCCCGGCAGGCGATGGACCGGATCGAGCAGATCCTCGTCCCCTGACGGGTCAGCGGACGTCGGTGACGAGCACCCGTTCCGGGGTGAACGAGATGAGCAACCGGCGGTCGTTCGGGCCGTCGAACGCGCGGAAGTCGGCGCCGTAGCGGACCGCGATGCGGTCGGCGGCTGCGTAGTCGGCGTCCTCGATCAGGTCCGCGCGGCCGCGGATCTCGACGTAGTAGTCGACCGACTTCGGGTGGAAGATCAGGATCGACGAGCGGCCGTCGGCGGCGAGGTTCTTCGTCTTCTTGCGGCGCGCCGTGGCCGAGATCAGGATCCGCTCGCCCTCGACGGCGTACCAGACCGCCGTCATCTCCGGTCCGCCGGCACCGAGGGTGGCAAGGGTGGCGATGGTGTTCGTCAGGATCTCCGGGTCGATGGTGTCCAGCATGGGTGGCCCTTTCAGAGGGTGGTGGTGAGGGTGGTGGTGAGTTCGGTGGTGGCTCAGACCACGTACGGGCTGCCGCCGCTGCCAGGTGTGCCGCCGACGATGCGTCGCCGACCGACGAGCGCGACGACCAAGCAGATGACTGCTGCAAACAGCCCGAACGCGCCGAGGAGGATGAACGCAATCGCAGCACCGATGGCTGCGGTGCCGGGCGAGACGATGAAGTCGTATCGATCGCCCGACTCGGACTGGCAGACCACGCGGACCGAGCCCTCCGCTGCGAAGAACTCGCCCACCGACGCCACGTCGCCGATCGTGGTCGACGAGCCCTGGTTGCGCCCCGAGAACGCCGTCGTGGAGCCGTCGGCGAACGTGACCTGGCAATTCGTCGACGCGACGATGTCGTCGCGCACGTCCGAGCTGCTGGAATCGATGATCGCGTAGACGCTGTAGGTCTGCGACTTGGGCGCCGAGAACTCGGCGACCTTCGAGCTGCCGTTGACCTCGGCGCGTGCGACGGCGTTGACGACGGTGTCGTCGTTGATGTTGACGATCTCGACGATGCCGTGCACGAGCGAGTACACGCTGGCTCCGAAGACCACGATGGCCAGGACCAGCCAGACCTTGCGCACGCCGCGCCGCTTCGGCTCGCCGCTCGGCGCCCACGGACCGGGGCCGCTGCCGCCCGACACGCCGAGCGCGGCGAAGTCGATCGGAGTGCTGCCGCGCGGCGGACTGAACGGCGTGCCGTACCCCTGCGGCGGCGGTGGCGGCATCGGCTGGCCCATGTGCGCAAACCGTAGCCGGGGCCGGGTCGTGTAGCCTCCAGTGTCCCCGAAACGAAGGAATCCGTTCCATGGCCATCCCCGCCAAGCTCACACCGCTCCAGGAAATGGAGGCGCGCCGCAACGCGCCGAAGCCGGACAAGTCCAACCGTGTGATCTCCGAAGCCGAGAAGACCACGCGCAAGGACCGCGTCGCGAAGGCCAAGGACGCCCTCGCCCGGTCGGTCGGCACCAAGGGCGAGCACGTCGCTCCGGCCCGCAGCGCGCTGAAGATCTACCTGCAGAAGCTCAACGATCCCAAGCAGCCCGACGATGCACACTTCGAGGCGCTCATCGAGGCACCGTTCAAGGCGCCGCCGAAGAAGAAGACCAACGACCGCCGCTTCTGAGTCGCCCGCCTGACGTGCCGGTGGCGGCCGGCGTCAGCCGTCGCGCTCGGGAAGGCGCAGAGGCAGGCGCCCGAGATGGGCGCCGGCATCGGCCAGGATCAGCTGACCGGTGATGCACCGGGCCAGATCGCTAGCCAGCACGACGCACAGCCGCCCGAGCTCGTCGGGCTCGCACACCCGCTGCAACGGCGTGGACCGTGAGATCTCGTCGAACTGCTCCTGCCCGATCACCGCGGCCACGTCGGCCGTGTAGGTGGTGCCCGGCGCGACCGCGTTGACACGGATGCCCAGCGGCCCGAGCTCCACCGCCAACGTGGTCGTGAGGTGCACGATCGCGGCCTTCGCAGCGCCATAGCTCGCCAGCCCGAGCGCGGCACGAGTCGCCTCGCCGGACGCGACGTTGATGATCACGCCACCTGGACCCTGACGCTCGAAGAGCGCGGCCTCGGCCCGGCAGCAGCGATACGTGGCGTGCAGGTTCTGTTCGATCACGGCCCATGCATCGTCGAGCGGCGTGTCCAGGAACGCGCGGGCCTTCCTGCCGGCCATCATTCCGACGTTGTTGACGGCGACGTCCAGTCGGCCGAGCTCGGTGACGATGCGCGCGAACATGTCGTCGAGCGCATCGTCGGAGCGAACGTCGGCTGCGAAGGCGACCGCGTTCCCCCCGTCGGCGCAGATCCGGGTCGCCGTCTCGGTCGCGCGGACCGGGTCGATGTCGTTCACCGCCACCGAGGCGTCGGCCCGAGCGAACCAGGTGGCGATCTCGCGGCCGATTCCTGCGCCCGCCCCGGTGACGAGCACGACGGTGCCGGGCATGGTGATCTCGATCGTCACGGGGCGCCTCGTGCTGGTTAGTGTTCGGCCGTCGAACGGGTCGTTCGAAGCGTAGATCGATGATGTCGTTGGCCACCGGGTCAGGGGAGGCGATGATGAGCACCGCCGAGTACACGGCAGCGACGATCGATCTCGACCACGACACGCCCGAGGCACTGCTCGAGCTGTTCACCGCGCGTGGGTGGGGTGACGGGCTCCCGCTCGTCGCTCCGACCATCGACCGCGTCGCCGCGATGCTGGCCGAGGCCAGTGGGCCACCCGACGAAGTGATCGCGATCCTGCAACCACGTGCTGGCGTGGTGACCCGACGCGTCGTCGCCATCAACGCGGTCCTCGCGGGCTGCGCGCCGAACACGTTCCCGGTCGTGCTCAGCGCGATCCGCGCGTTGGCGCGGCCCGAGGTCAACCTCCGCGGCGTCAACGCCACGACGCACCCCGTCGCACCGATGGTGATCGTCCATGGCGAGGTCGTCGAGCGCTGCGGCTTCAATGCCGGCACGGGCGGCTTCGGCCCCGGCAACCGGGCCAACGCGACGGTCGGCCGGGCGGTACGACTGATCCTCCTGCACGTCGCAGGCGCGGTGCCCGGGTCGGGCGACGCGTCGACGCACGGCCAACCGGCGAAGTACACGTTCTGCGCGGCGGAGAACCTCGCCGAGAGCCCCTGGGGCGGCTATGCCGCGACCCGTGGCGTGTTGGAGCCGAGCGCAGTCACGGTTCACTGCGGCGAGGGTCCGCACAACGTGCACGATGCCGAAGCAGCCGGTGATCCGGCGTTGATCCTCGACAAGATCGCGTCGTCGATGACGACGCTGGGGATGAACAACGCCCCGATCAGCCAGGCCGAGTTCTTCGTCGTCCTCGGCCCGGAGCACGCGCGCAGCCTCGCTGCTGCGGGTCTGTCGCGTGAGGACGTGTCGTCGTACCTGTACGAGCGCGCCCGCTTGCCCGCCGCCCTGTTCCGCCGCCACTTCCAGGAGCTGGCCTGGGCGACGTGGATTAAGATCGTCGCCGACGATGCCCTGCTGCCGATGACCGGCCACCCCGACAACGTGCGCGTCGTCGTCTCCGGTGGTCCCGGGAAGCACTCGTTCGTCGTACCGTCGTGGGGCATGACCCGATCCGTCACCGTCCCGGTCACCGGCTGAAGCCGTGGCCATCACCATCTACGCCCCGGACAGCGAGCCGAGACCGGACCACGGTTCGCTGGCGGCATCGCCCCCGTCGCTCGCCGGCCTGCGCATCGCGGTGCTCGACAACGGCAAGCCCAACGCCGTCACGGTGATGACTCGCGCCGCCGAGACGCTGGCGGCCCGCACCGGCGCCACCGTCGCGCTCGTCACCAAGAAGGGCCCCGGAGGCCGCTCGGCGAACGCGGCCATCCCGTGCGCTGACGACATCTTCGAACGCATCGTCGCGGAGGCCGACGTGGTGGTCACCGGCGCCGCCGACTGCGGCAGCTGCACGGCCTACAGCGTGTACGACGCGATCAGCTTGGAGAAGGTCGGTCTGCCCGCCGTCGTCGTGACGACGACGAAGTTCGCGCCGATCGCGGCGACCATGGCCGCCGACTTCGGCATGCCCGACGTGCGCACGCTCGTGCTGCCCCATCCGTTCGGCGGCACCGATCGGGACACGTTGTGGGAGTGGGCGGATGCAGCCGCGGAGTCGCTCGAGGCGCTGTTGCTCGGGCGGACACCGCCCCCACGGACGGGCGACGTCACTGCGGCACCGACGGGTGTTGCGATGACCGATCTGCTCGCTCTGGTCGAGGGCGATGGTGCGACCTTCGAGCTCATTGAGGTGTCACCGGCCGGTGTGGTGCGGCTGCGCCTGGTGATCGAGGACGCATCCTGCGCCGAGTGCGTGATGCCCACCGAGCTCCTGGAAGCCACCGCGTTGCGAGTCCTGCGCTCGACGCAGCCCGGGGTGTCCGCGGTGACGATCATCGACCCCCGCCGGCCATGACCGACGCGCCGCCGATCGTCGTCGCGATCCTCTACCCGCGTGAGTGGTACGGCGATCCCCACGGGTTCGACCGTGAGATCGATCGGCTCCACCAGCTCGACTCGCGGATCGAGGTCGTGGTCGAGCCGTACATCGAGGCCCATGAACGACGTGCGGGCGGAGCCGACGTGCCGCCCGCGCCGGAGCTCACCGTGGCGCAACACGCCGCGCTGGCCCGTGCCGAGATCGCGCTCGCGATGGACCTGCCCGACGGGCTCGTCGATGTCGCGCCACGCCTGCGCTGGGTGCAGTCCGTCGGCGCCGGGGTGAACCACATCCAGGCCAAGGTCGCGGCCACCGACGCGCGGTTGACGACGAACGGAGGCAGCAACTCGATCGGCATCGCCGAGTTCGGCATGGCACGCCTGCTGGAGCACTGGAAGCGCTTCGACGACCTCCGCGGCTTTCAGGCCGAGCATCGGTGGGAGGCCCGGTTCGGCCGGCAGCTGTCCGGCTGCACGCTCGCTCTGATCGGCTTCGGGCCGATCAACCAGGCCATCGCGGCACGCGCCGCCGCCTTCGGCATGCGCGTCCTCGTCGTGCGCAGGTCACCGGGCTCCACGCCGCCGGGCGTCGAAGGCGTCGTCGGTCCCGATGGTCTCCTCGCCGTGCTGGCCGAGAGCGACGCGGTGATCGCGGCCGTGCCGGAGACCCCGGCCTCGATCGGCATGATCGGCGCCACCGAACTGGCAGCGATGCCCAAAGGTGCGTTCTTCTGCAACCTCGGCCGGGGATCGCTGGTCGACGAGGCCGCGCTGGTGTCCAGCCTGCGCAGCGGCCACCTCGGCGGCGCTGCCATCGATGTCGCGTCCGTCGAACCGCTGCCCGCCGACCACCCGTTGTGGGACGCGCCCCGGCTGCGGATCTCGGCGCACTGCTCCAGCGTGCCGGCGGCGATGTTCCCGAGCGTGCACCGCGTCTTCCGCGACAACCTGGCCCGCTACCTCGCGGGCGAGCCACTGGCCAGCGAGGTCGCGCTCGAGCACGGTCGCTGACCCACGTGGCCGTGTCCCCGTCTGTGGACGTGCCCGTGATCGACACTCACGTGCACGTCGCCTGCGGTGACACGGTGGCGCATCCGCTTCGGCCGACCGGGGTGGGCAGCGCGTGGTGGTCGCAGCAAGACGGGACGGCAGCAGCGGTGTTCGCGGCAGCTCGGTCGGTCGGCGTCGACCGAGTCGTGGTCGTGCAGGCTGTCGGCGCGTACGGCTACGACGCCTCCTGCGCGGCAGCCTCAGTCGCAGCGTCGTCCGGATTCGCGACCTTGGTCGCCGCACCGGACATGAGCCGGCCGGATCCGTGCGCGTCGATCGGTGCAATCCTCGAATCGCCGCACCTGCGCGGCCTGCGACTGTTCGGGGTGGCCGACGGCGCGCCATGGTTGGACGATGCACGCGGGGACTCGGTGATGGCGTGCTGCGCGGACCGGGGCTTGGTGGCCGTGCCGACGATCTTCTCCGACCGTGTGCCCTCCCTTCGCGGGTTGATGGCGCGCCACCCCGACGTCGTGGTCGCGCTGGACCACTGCGCGTTCCCCGACATGGCCGGTGAGGCCGGTGAGCGCGCCCTGTTCTCGCTCGCCGACGTCGCCGGGTTGCACCTGAAGGTGAGCAGCCACGTGTTGGCGGCATGGCAGAGCGAGGGCCGCCTGGGTGAGGTGTTCGGCCGGCTCGTTGACGCCTTCGGTGCGTCGCGCATGTGCTGGGGCTCGGACCACCCGCAGCACGAGGGCCTCGACTACGCCGGCAAGCTGGCGCTCGCCCGTCTCGCGGCCGCGCACCTCGTTGACGCCGATCGGGAGATGTTCTTCGCCGGCACCGCCCGTCGCCTCGGGTGGGGCTGACGGCCGGGGCGGACGGCTGTGCGGGGATCAGTGCTCGGCGTGAACGCGCAGGTGGCCGTCATCGTCGAGGTCAGCTTCCGCGATGAACGTGAGGCTGCCGGTGCCGTAACTGGTCCCGTGGGGCCCGTTCAGCGCCAGCCGTACGGGCTGGATGCGGTGCACCGGGCGAGTGGTCGTTCCATCGGGGAGCACGACCTCTGCGGGATGGGTGACGTCCCACACTCCGTGCTCGAGGTGATCCAGGCCGCGGTGCACACCGAGGCCCCGGCCGTCGTCGTAGCCGCCGTAGCCGAGGCCCTGCATCGCGACAGCGGGACCCTGGCGTTCGATGACCAGCTCGAAGGACTCACCCTCGTCGTCGGTGACGGCGATCGTGGCTTCGCCGAAGCGGCGCGGCCGGCCCTCGTCGACGAACTGGGCGTCGAGATCGACTCGGTGGCAGGCGTGCACGCGCCCGTCCGCGCGCTCGACGATCTGGGCGGTGAGGTGGCTGGCCCCGCCGATCCGGGTGACTTGCACATGACCGCTGTGGGTCTCGGTCGAGAAGAACAAGAACACGAAGACCGGACCGGACACGACCGCCTTCTGGCCGGTGTACGGCTCGAGGATGCCGACGTTCTCGCGCACACCCCACGAGTGGTCACGGCATGCCCACCACGACTCGACGTCGAGGCGTTGCCCATCGATCTCCAACCATCCCGAGAGCTCGCCGATCTGGTCGTAGCGGCTGTAGTCCTCCAGGACCCGCCCCCACGAGCGGTTGAAGTGGTGGTGCTCCTCCTGCGCGCCCGAGGTCGCCGTCCACACCACGTCCCCGCTGATGCTGCCGGCATTGGGGGCGATCGTCAGACGGATCCGCCGCAGCGGTTCGATCACCTCCATGCGCAGAGGCCCGGTGGAGGTCTCGTACTCGGGACGGAGCTGGCGTGAGGCGCGCACGTTGTGCTGCCGGCCATCGCGGATGACGACTGCTCCGCCATCCACCACGTTCATGTTCTGGTACACGCCGATCGTGAACTGGAACGCGCCGTTGCCGATCCGGTCCGACGCGGCGAACCAGAGCCGGTCGAAGAAGCGCACGTCGCTCGTGCCGACGTGGTCGAAGGTGGTCGGCAGCTGGTGCCAGAGCGAGTCATCGAGCGGTGTGAGCACTGGTGATCCCTTCGACGCGCGCCGTACGACCGACGGACGTGCTGGCCAGCGGGAAGCGCCCGCATCGCTCGCGGAAGTAGCCGACCATCGCGGTCCGTGCCGCAGCGTCGGCGAGCACCACCGGCATTGCGGCTTCGAGGGCGCGACGCGCGTCCCGCTGATGCTCGGCCAGTGCGTCGAGGTCCAGCGGATCGCCGGCGAAGCCGACCGTCTGCGCGCCGGCGATCGCGAGGATCGAGTTGCACCGCTCGGAGTCCCACCGCAAGAAATCGGGGATCTCGTCCCACCGGCTCAGCGTGTCCAGGACCGCCAGCACGCCCGCGAGCACGTCGGCCGGGTAGGGATCGGCGACGTGCGGCGCGACGACGTCGGCGAGGATCCGCCGGATGCCGGCCAGTTGTTCCGTGACGTTCGGTCGCATCATGCCCCGATCTGGTCGAGCAGGATCCGGTAGAGCATCACCGGCGACTGGTGGACCCGGTCGAGCCGGTGATCGACGAAGGCGTGCGTCCCGCTGAGCACGATGATCGACAGCTTCACGTTGGCCAGGACCTGCCACCAGTGCACGACGTCGAGGTCCGGAGTCCAGCCGGTGCGGGCGGTCCAGAGGCGCAGCAGATCGGCCGGTTCCCAGTGACCGGCGATGCGGTGCTCGCCGGCGCGCAGCGGGTTGGTGACCCAACCGAGATCTTCGTGCGGGTCACCGAGGTGCACGGTCTCCCAGTCGAGCACCGCAGTCACGTCTGTTCCGCCGCCATCGGCGTCTCCATCGCCGTCTCCATCGCCGTCTCCATCGCCGTCTCCATCGCGGTCGTCACCGAGGAGCAGGTTGCCCGGCTTGAAGTCGCCGTGGACGAGTGTCGTGCGCTCGTTGGGCGGCGCGTTCGATCGCAGCCACGCGAGCACGAACGCGAGCTCGGGCTCCGGGTCGAGCTGCACGCGACGCAGCTCGCCCTGCCAGTGATCGAGCGCCGCGCCGGCGGCGTGCTGGCCCGGGTCGACGAGGTGCTCGCCGAGGCCGAGCTCGGTCCAGTCGAGGAGGTGGATGTCGGCGAGGCGTCCGTAGATCCGCCGCGCGAGCGCGACGCGAGCCTCGATCGGTCGATCGCCGTTCAACACCAGCGGCTGACACGAGCCCGGAGCGAGGTCCATGATCAGCGCAGGCCGGCCGAGGCGGATCCCATCGACGTCTGCCCAGCGCAGCACGGGCGATGGCACCTCGGTGTGGGCCAGGGCGCACAGCACCGCCGTCTCGATCCGCCGATCGGTGTCGAGCACGCTGCCGACCGGGTCGCGTCGAGCGATCAGCGGATGGTGCTCGCCGTTCCAGCTCGCATCGAAGACCCAGTTCTCGCGCGAGAAGCCGTTCGATGTGCGTCGCAAACCTTGGATTTCGACGTGATGGCCCGTCTCGTCAGCGAGCCAGGTGGCGAGCCCGTCGGCGATGCTCACGCCGCAACGCGGTAGAGGCGGGCCGCGTTCGAGACGAGGACCTTCTCCAGCACGTCGTCGGGCAGCGACGCGAGCGCTGCGTTCGCGTAGGTCTCCGGCGCGACCGCCGGCGTGGCCGGGCCGGGGTGCTGGCAGGTCGGGTGCGGGAAGTCCGTCTCGAACATCATGTTGTCCGGATAGGCCAGCAGCGCCGGCAGCACTGCGTCGCGCTCGTACCAGAAGCAGCCGTGGATCTGTCGCCGAAAGTACTCCGAGGGCAGGAGGTCGTACTCCGGGTGCTCGCCGGCGACACCGCCGTTGCGCCACTGCCAGTCGAACGCTTCGAGCGCGCCGGGAATCATCCCGACCCCGCTCTCGACCGACACGAACATCAGCTCCGGGAACCGGTGGCACACCCCGCCGTGGATCAGGTCGGTGATGCACTTCAGGTTGTCGACGAACAGCATCGAGGACATGCGCGAGAAGTTGGCCCGAAAGCCCATGTCGAGGCCCTTGGCGATCAGCTCGCCGATCCGGCCGCCGCCGATGTGGAAGTTGACCGGCACGCCGGTGTCGCGAGTGGCGGCCCAGAGCGGGTCCCAGTGACGGTCCCACAGCGGCGGCTGCCCGTATGCCTCGGGCTGGTTGCAGAAGTTGATGCCGCGGTGGTCGTTGCCGACGCAGCGCTCGATCTCGGCGATCGATGCATCGACGTCCCAGAAGGGGATCGACGTGATCGGCAGCAGCCGCTCGGGGGCGACCGACGCGAAGTCGGTCTGGAAGTCGTTGTAGGCACGCAGGCAGTCGAGCGCGTACTCGGGCTCGCCCTTGTCGAGCCACGCTCCCGCGCCGAAGCCGCCGAGGTTCGGGTAGAGCACCTGGGCGCGGATGTGCTGTTCGTCCATGAACCGAACCCGTGCTTCGGGGTTCCAGGCCGCCGGGTGCATGTCTGCGTAGGTCTTCGGCCCGTCGGGCAGCGTGCCGTCGAAGCCCGCCATCGCGGTGTTGCCCGGCTTGGCGTACGGCTGTCCGTTGACGACCCACACATCGAACTCGTTGATCCGCTCGATGTGCGGGATCGCGTCGCCCCACTTCGACGACATCCGGTCGGTCCAGGTGCCGGGCGGTTCGGTGATGTGGGTGTCGACGTCGATCACACCGAAACGTTCGAACAGCGACACGGTGCTGCTCATCAGCGGCGGTTGGTCGAGCCGGGATCCGGCACACCTTCGGGCGTGCCTTCGTGGTTCTCGATCAGCTCGATGAGGTAGCCGTCGTAGTCCTTGATGAACGCCACCGTGACCGGCCAGCGGTCCAGCCGGGCCGGCTCTGATACCGATTCGCAACCGGCGTCGAGGCAGCGCTGGTACAGCGCGACGCAGTCGTCCGTGTACAGGTAGAGCTTCCACAGCGATCCGCCCATCTCGATCGGGCCGACCTGGTCCTTCTGCTGGGCGAGCTGGATCCGCGACCCGCCGGCGTCGGCCTGGAGCACGGCTTCGAGCGCCGTCGGGATCTCCGTGCGACTGCGCAGCGGGATGCCGCACAGGTCCCGCCAGAACCCGATCGAGCGCTCGAGGTCGGTGACGTTGATGCAGAACTGGCCGATGATCTGGCCCATGGGCGACTCCTTCGTCGATGTCGGCTCAGGATCACATGCGACGTCGATCCGAGACGAGCCGGACCGAGCGCGGCCGTGTGGACGGGGGTCAGCGCGCCGCTGAGCAGACGTTGACGAGCTCGCCGATGCCCTCGATCGCAGTGCGCACCGTCTGTCCCGGCCGCAAGAAGACGGGCGGCGTGCGGCCGGCGCCGACGCCGTCGGGTGTGCCGGTTGCGATCAGGTCGCCGGGCACGAGCGTGAAGATCTGCGACAGGTAGGCGATCGTCTCGGCCACCGGGAAGATCAGCTCGGCCGTGGTGTCGGACTGCATCTCGACGCCGTCCACCTCGCACCGCACTGCGAGCCCGCTGCCACCGGCCGGCAGCTCGTCAGCGGTCACCAGCCACGGCCCGACCGGCGTGCTGTGCTCGAACGTCTTGCCCTGCAGGAACTGCGTGGTGCGACGCTGCCAGTCGCGGGCGCTGATGTCGTTCATGATCGTGTAGCCGGCGACGTGATCGAGCGCTGAAGCGACCGGGATGTCGCGTCCGGGACGCCCGATGACGACGGCGAGCTCGACCTCCCAGTCCATGCGCTCGGACACCAGCGGCATCTCGATCTGGTCGCGAGGGCCGATCAACGAGCTCGTGTACTTGGCGAAGATCGTCGGGTGGTCGGGCACGTCGTGACCCATCTCGCGGATGTGGCGCATGTAGTTGAGCCCGAGGCAGATGATCTTCGGCGGGCGTGGGACGACCGGCGCGAGCGCTGTCATGTCGAGCTCGATCGTCTCGCCTGCTTCTCCGGCGAGCGCGCGCCAATCGGCTGCTTCGAGCAACTCGTTGAGGTCACGTGCGCCGAGCAGCACGACGGAGTCGCCCTCGACGCGGCCTGCGCGCGTGCCGCCTCCTGCACGACCATCGCCGGTGCGGATGGTCACGAGTCGCATGAGGAGGATCCGTGTCGAGTCATGGTTCCGACGCTAGTTCCGTGACCTCACCCCGCGGCGGCCCACGGACCCGGTGGCACGCCGGGTCTGCGGCTTGACACGGCGGGGTAGAACGGAGCCATGGCACGAGGGCCGTCGCACGTCTGCTGACCCGACTCGGTCGACGCGCTCCGACGCGGCGACGGGGTGGCGCGCCTCTGACGCCGCGGGGACCAAGCGGTACCTGCGTCGTCGCCGCCTCGTGGGTGTCGGTGGGATCGTGGTCGGCGTCGTCTTGGCAGCGACCTCGTTGCTGCTCCTGGTTGCCGACGATCGGCTGCGCGACACGTCGAACGACGTGCGGCAGATGGCGACCATCACGACGGTCACGAGGTCGTGGGGCGGAGCATCGGGACCGACGGTCACCGTCGACTTCTCCTTCGTGGCACCCGACGGCACGCACCGGGTGGATCGGTTCAGCGCTCGACCATCGACGCGCTACGTCGTCGGTGGACTGATCGACATCGCATATCCCGTCGGGCATCCCGACCAAGCCTTCGTGCTCGGCGAGACGCGTGATGCCGGCCCTGTGCCGTGGTTCTTCCCGATGCTGTTCGGCATCGGTGCGTTCGCGGTGGGTCTGGCCGCCCTGCGGCGGCTGCGGTGGATCTCGCGGACGCTGCGCGACAACCCGTGGGTGCTCGCCGGCGCGTCCGTCGTCGAACGGCCGGTGCGCATGCTGCACCTGTCCGGCGCCCCGGAGGACGGCACCGTGCTGGCCCAGCCGTTGTCCTGGCGCGGCCGCACGCTCGACCCCTTCGCACCACAGGCCTGGGTGGCGGGCTCCGGGCGCCGGTTCCTCGTCGCCGTTCCCGGAGGTTCGGACGTGCTGCGCTTCCGGCGGATACGTCTGGTCGCCGATCCGCTCAGCGCATTCGACCCCTCACGGTTGCGGTCCCGGCTGGTCGACGAGAGGTCGTCTCCCGACGATCCCGACCGGAGGGGATGACGACGGGTCGCGTGCTCTCTCCCCGCGCCGTTGCCGGCGCCCGGCTCGCGGCGGATCAGAACCGGTAGAGGCTGTGCAGATCCGGGGTGGACCCGACCGAAGCGGCGTACGCGTCGGGGCTCGGGCAGGGATCGTCGATCGGACCTCGGGCTGCCCACGGCAGCGCGCAGGGGAGGTGACTGACGTGGGCGATCCACCGCGAGAGGTAGTCGCCCGTGGCCCACACTCCGGTGGTCTGCAGGTGCACCCGGTCGGAGGCGTACCAGTTGCTCGATGCGGCCGCGTACCCGCGCCAGTCGGCGACGACGAGATCGGGGTACAGCGGGCTGCCGGCAAGGCGCCGCAGCGCCGCGTTCGACGTGTTGTAGCTCCCCGGATGGGTGCTCTCCGCGTACGTCAGCCAGATCACGTGATGCGCGCCCTTGGCGCGAGATGCTGCCATCACCTGCGCGACCGCCGCGTCGAAGTCGCCGGCGCTGTCGTTGTACCCCGTCTTGATCACGACGACGTCGAACGGTCCCTGCGATCCGTTGATCGCGTCGATCGCCGTGTTCGGGGCGATCATCGTGAACCGACTCGTGCAGGACGGCCGGAACAACCGTCGACAGGGCTTCGCATCGAGCACCGGGGTGAACCCGAGGAAGCTCGCCTGCGCGGCGGGCACGTCGATGAAGCCGCCCAGCGTGGAGTCGCCGATCATCAACACCCGCGGCACCGGAGCGATGTTCGCCGGCACCGGCAGCGTGGCAGCGGCGGGCGCGCCCGTGAAGTATCCGGTGAGATCGACGACGAGATCGGTGCCCGCGTTCGAGTAGTACCCGACGCCTCGAGTCGACACGGTGGTGATCGCCAGGTTCGGGGTGACCGTCCCCGACCGAGCAGCGTTGACCGATGACGTGGACGGCAACGCGGTGCCGGCGGGGTAGGCCGTGACGAAGCCGGCGGCATCCGCGTCGACCGCAGTCACGTTGGTGACGACCGCTCCTGCGCCCGCGGGTACTGCACCGATCTCGCGCGCGCCTGCAGGCCAGAGGCGCGGCGCTGCGGCCCGCGTGTCCAGCAACCGTGTGGGGGTGACCGGCACGAGCAGACCGTCGGTGGAGATCGCCGCGGCGTCCCCGGTGAACCAGCCGACGAGGTCGACGATGACGTGGCCGCCTTGCGACGACGCGATGGTGATCCCCTGGGCGGACACGGGCAGGATCACTGACGCCGCCGTCGCGCTGCCGGTGCCGTCGGGGTTGAGGAACGAGGTCGCGGGCGGTGTGGTGCCGGCGGCGTAGCCGGTGAGGAAGCCGGCCGCCGGTGCTCCGACGCTGGTGACGTTGACCGCGACCGCGCGGGCGTCGGCATCGACGCCCGCCGGCAGCGGGACGGTGATGGTGCCACCCACCGCCAGCCCGTTGGGTTGCGACGATCGCGTGTCCACCAGCCGGGCCGGCGCCACGGGCACGAACCGGCCTGCGGCCACTGATGTGGCCGGCGAGAACGTGCCGGAAAGGTCGACCACCAGTTCCGTGTCGACCGACGCGTACACGTCGACCGCGCCGCCGTCGCCGATCGGGATGATGGTCGAGTTCGACGTCGCCGAACCTACCGGGAGGTTGAGCGTGGAGGTCGGTGGTCGGGCGACGCCGGCCGGATACGCGGTGACGAAGCCGGGAAGACCTGCTCCGGTGGCCGTCACGGTCAGCGCCGCAGCGACGATGTCGGTGCCCACACCGGTCCGGCCGGCCACCACGACCCGGATCGTGTGGTCGTCCAACCGGCTGCAACCGCAGGACGACTCACGTGTGTCCGCCAACCGGGTCGGCCCGACGGCCCGGAACTGGGCAGTGGCACCCGCCGAGGCCTGCGCTGCCGATGTGCTGGACGGCTGCACGGCCACCGATCCGGCGGTGCCGACGACGGTCAGGGCGGTCAGGACGGCGAGACGACGGAGGGTTGCAGCCATTGTCGAGAACCTACTGCCGGAGGCTCAGGCGGCGATGAACACGCCGGCGAGGTCGACCACCAACTGGGTGCCGCTCTGGGAGTGCAGGCTCACTGCGCCGCCCGTGCCGACACCGACCATGACGGCGTTGGGGATCGTCTGGTCAGCGCCCTCGACGTTCACGTTGGACGCCAGAGGCGTCGGTGCACCGGCCGGCGAGACCGTGACGTAGCCGGCCGCAACGGCTTCGGTGGCGGTGACGTTGAGGACAGCGGCCGAGATCGGCTGACCGCCGTCGATCGCGAGGTCGACGGACGCGCCGGCCCCGACTCCGTGATCGGGACGGGTGTCGAGCAGCCGTCGCGGTACGACGGGAGCGAAGAGGCCGACCTTGGAAGCGGGTGCGCTGCCATCGGTGTAGTAGCCGGTGATGTCGACGACGAGGTGGGTGCCCGATTGCGAGAACAGTGAGATCGCGCCGCCCGCACCGACCGGGACGATGACGAGGTTGGGGATCGTTTCGCCGGCGTGGCTGATGTTGAGGTTGGACACGACGGGACGGGCGATGCCTGCCGGCCACACCGTGACGTAGCCGGCGTCGAGCGCGTCGGTGGCGGTCACGTTGACGACGACGGCCGACGCTGCCGACGGAACTCCACCGACGTTGGTGACCACGAGATCGGTCGATTTCTGCGCTGCCAGTGGCGTTCCACCGGTTCGCGTGTCGAGCAGTCGGGTCGGCGTGAGCGGGATGAATCGGCCTGACTTCTGGTCGGTGAACGGCCGGTAGTAGCCCGAGATGTCGGCAATCAGGTGCGTGCCGGACTGGGTGAACAGCGACACCGTGCCATCGGCGCCGATGGGCACCGTGACGAGGTTCGGGATGGTCTCGCCGGCGTACTCGAGGTTCAGGCTGGACACCACGGGCTGGGCCTGACCGGTCGGGAACACCGAGACGTAGCCCGGCGCGGTGGCCTCGGTCGCGGTGATGTTGAGCACCACCGCGGTCACCCCAGATGTCGGGATGCCGTTGACGCCGAGCACGAGGACGCTCGTGGTGGAACCGGCCACCGGCTTGGTGCCCTGACGGGTGTCGAGCAGGCGGAACGGGGCGATCGGCACGAACTGCGAGATGTTCGCGGGGTCGGCGGGGTTGGCGGGGTTGCCGTTCCCACCGGGGGGTGCGCCGAGCACGGCCGGCGCGGCAACGGTGACGGTGACGTGCGCGGCGTGGCACTCCTGGGCGACGCACACGGTGTAGTCGAAGCCGTCGGCACCGCCGAACCCGACGTTCGAGGTGTACACGACGTCGTGACCGGCGAACTGCGCCGTGCCGTGTGCCGGCGGTGTGCTGACCGCGAAGGATCCGCCGGTGATCGACGAGGCCAGCAGCGTGTTGCCGTCGGCGCCGAGATCGTTGGCGAACACCGAGATCGTCTTTGCCGTGTTCGACGACGCGATCGCGCTGTCGGCGACCGGGGAGATGCTGCGCTCATAGGCACCGGCATCGCAGCGTTGGGTGTTCGTCGGTCGTGGGAAGCCCCGTTCGTCGAGCTCGCCCGGATCGCAGGTGGTGATGTTCACGGCTGCGCTGGACGCGGTGAGGGCCTGGGTCCGTGCCGGACCGCCGTTGTCCATCAACGGGCTCAGCCCCGGGTCGGCGTTGCCGAGGGTCAGCACGTTGAACGAGGCCGGTGCGCACGAGCTGTCACTCACGACGGTGGCACCGCTGACGTACGGCGTGGTGACGCTGCACTCGGCTCCCGTGTTGCGCACGATCAGGCTGTCGACGAGCGCGAACTCGCCCGACTGGGCCACGGCGATTCCACCGCCGGTGACACCACCGACGTTGTCGGCGATGGTCACGTGGTCCAGCGTCCACCGCCGCGTCCCCGGCGTGCCGCCCTGAGCCCACAGCCCGGGGTACTTGTTCGCGGTGTTCTCCGAGATCGTGGTGTCGGAGATCACCAGCGGGAGACCGATGCCGACGATCGTCCCGGAGCCGCCGTGGTTGGCGTTGAACGTCGAGCTCTCGATCAGGGTCAGGCCGCCGACGATCGAGTTGAACTGGATCGCGTTGCCGACCTGGCTGGCACTGTTGCCCGCGAACGTCGAGGTGTGGATCGAGAAGGGGCCGCCGGTGCTCACCCCGCCGCCCTGCGAGGCGCTGTTGCCGATGAGGTCGACGTCGGTGAGCGTCAGACGCGTGTGGTTGTCGATGTCGATCCCGCCGCCGTAGTCGACTCCGTTGCCGTTCTGCACGGTGACCCCGACCAGTGTGAGCTGCCCGTTGCCGAGCACGTGCAGCACCCGATCAGTGATGTTCTTGGCGTCGATGAACGTCTGGCCTGAGCCGAGCCCGGTGATCGTCAACGGCTGGAGCACGTCGAGATCGCCGCTGACGTTGCCGTCCTCCTGCGCGCCCGTGAGCGTGAGCGAGTACTTGCCGGCCCCGAGCTGGATGGTGTGGGCACCACCGCTGGAGTTGGCGACGTTGACGGCGGCGCGAAGGCTTCCCGCCCCTCCGTCGGTGTGGACCGTGACAGCTGGTCCGGACGCTTGCGCGAAGAGGCCCGATGCCAGTGAGGTGACAGCAATGGCAGAGCTGGCGAGCAGCGCGCTTGCGACGATGGAGCGGATCTTTGTGGCCATGGTTCCACCTTCGTGGAGACCGCCGGGCATGTCCTGAGTACCACGTACTCATTCCCGGGCCCCACCGGGATGAGCACTAGTTGGTGCGGCCGAACCGCAGCGTCGTCAGCGTGCCGAACACGAGCATGATCACGGCGCACCAGATCAGGCTGAGCACGATCCAGTAGCCGGTCGTGTGGTCGATGCCGACCGCTGTGGTGCCGCCCTGCATCAGGCTGCGCACGGCGTTGATGATCACGCTGACCGGCTGGTTCGCGGCGAACGGCTGCATCCAGCCGGGCATCGATCGCACCGGCACGTTCGCGCTCGAGATGAACGAGAACGGGATGACGAGCATCGACATCCCCTGCGCGGCCTGCGCGTTGCCGGAGGTGAGGCCGATGAAGATGAAGACCCACGTGAAGGCGAAGCCGGCGATGATCGTCAACGCGAAGGCGCCGACGACCGCAGCCACGCTGCCGTGGGTGCGGAACCCCAGCGCGAAGCCGAGCACGGATGTCGTCAACAGGCCCCAGGTGATGAGCGTGGCGTCAGCCATCGCCCGGCCGAGCATCACCGCCGAGCGTGGGATGGGGAGGGAGCGCAACCGGTCGTATACGCCCGTGGCCGAATCTTCGGCAACTCCCGCCGCGCCGCTCATCCCGGTCCACAGGATGACGGTGACGATGAACCCGGGGACGAGGAAGTCGACGTAGCTGATCACGCCACGGGTGTTGATCGCGCCGCCGAAGACGTAGCGGAACATGAACAGGAACAGCGCGCCCTGCACGGTGCCCATCATCAACAGCTGTGGTGTGCGGAAGAACTTCAGCACCGTGCGACGCGATGTGGTCGTCGCGGTGGTGAGGTAGCCGGCGCCCGACGTCGAGGAGTCGATCGAGCGCTCGGCCGGCGTGGTGACGACGGCGGGGGAGATGTCGGTGGTGGTCATGGTGCTCTCGATTCAGGCGGCGTCGGCGGAGGGCCCGGTGGGCGGGATGGTGTCGTCGGTGACGCTGGGCTGGCCGGTCAGAGCCAGGAAGACCTCGTCGAGCGTCGGACGGCGAAGCCCGATGTCATCGACCCGGATCCCCTGCTCGTCGAGCAGGCGCACGACGGTGGCGAGGTGGGTTGCGCCGCCGTCGACCGGTGCCGACACGCGCTGGGTGTCGAGGTCGGTGCGTGGCGGCTCGGCGGCCACCGATTCGAGGATCGCCGAGATGGCCTCGAGCTGACCCGAGGTGTGCGGACGCACCTCGATCATGTCGCGGCCGCCCTTGCTCTTCAGCTCGTCCGGAGTGCCGGACGCGATCACGTGGCCGTGGTCGATGATGACGATGTCGCGCGCCAGCTGGTCGGCTTCCTCGAGGTACTGCGTGGTCAGCAGCACGTCGGTGCCATCGGCCACGAGCGTGCGGATCGCCTCCCAGAGGTCGAGCCGGCTGCGAGGATCGAGGCCCGTGGTGGGCTCGTCGAGGAGCAGCAGGCGGGGACGGCCGACGAGGCTGGCTCCGAGGTCGAGCCGGCGGCGCATGCCACCGGAGTAGTCGCGCACCAGCCGGTCACCGGCATCGCTGAGGCCGAGCCGTTCGAGGACCTCGGCCGACGCAGTGCGCGCGGCCTGCTTGCCGAGCCCGAACAGCCGGGCGACCATCTCGAGGTTCTCCAGTCCGGACATCGCCGGCTCCACCGACGCGTACTGGCCGGCCAGCCCGATCACCTGGCGGACCTGCTTCGGATGGGTGCGGGCATTGATGCCGGCGACGTGCAGCTCGCCCGACGTCGGCGACAGCAGCGTCGCGACGGCGCTGATGAAGGTCGTCTTGCCCGCGCCATTCGGTCCGAGCAGGGCCGTGACGCAGCCCGACTCGGCGACGAGGTCGAGGTGGTCGAGGGCGACGACGTCGCCGAACTTCTTGGTCAGCCCGTGGGCTTCGATGATGGGGGACATGCGGATCCTCGGTGGGGGAAGTGCGGGGGTCGTGGGTGCAGACGTCGTCGTGCGGAGGAACTCAGCGGTCTGTCGCTGGATCAGTCTGCCCGCTCGGCGGCGTCGGCGGGGGCACCGCGGTGGTGCGCTCGACCGCCAGCACCGCGATCTGGGTCGTGTTGTCGGGTCGGATCCCGAGAGGCAAGGCGTCGGGGCGGGCGATCAGCTCCACCGCGACGGCGCGCACCGCGTCGTGGGCCGCCTCGTCCTGCGGCGACGGATGGCTGAACCGCCACCGGCGGACTCGCTCGGCGATCAAGGCCTTGTCTGCTTCGTCGGGTTCGAGCCCCGCCGCGGCGAAGACCCGGCAGTCGTACGTGCGGCACGTGCGCGGCCGGTGGGCGTAGATCGAGCAGCGGCCCTCGATCAGCATGGGGCAGCGGCCGTGCTCGTCGTAGCCCATCAGCACGTGGCCCTTCGGCATGCGCGGCGCGGGGAACAGCAGCGCAGCCGGGATGTGCGCCTTGGCATCGAGCTCGTCGGGACCGATGTGGATGAACTGCGACGCCGTGCAGCACGCGGTGCACTCGCCGCACGGCACATCCGACTCCGCCTCGCCGCGGATCGCGGCCTGCATCTGGCCGAGCCACTCCGAGAAGGAGCCTGCGGGAAGGGTGTCGACGTCGACCCCGCCCTCGCCCTCGAGCTCGCCCTGGCCTTCGCCGGTCGACGGTTCGGGCGTCATCCCGCAGACACCGGGCGCAGGTGGGCGAGGTCGCCGTCGCGATCGAAGATCGCGATGATCTCGACCGGCCCGCCGTGACCATTGATCGCGTGAGGAGTCATCGTGTTGAACTCGGCGGCTTGCCCGGCGTGGACCAGGTGCTCGCGCTCGCCGAGGACCAGTCGCGCCGTGCCCTCGAGCACGTAGAACCAGTCTCGGCCCGGGTGGACCTGCTGGTGGGGCGGTTGCTTGGAGGCGGCGATCCGCATCT
>JAOBWO010000255.1 GCA_025463415.1 Acidimicrobiales bacterium
AGAACAGGTGCTCGAGCGCGATCTTGGCATCGTCCCAGTCCCACCAGGCGCCTTTCGGTCCGACCCGCGCGTTGAACTCTCCGGACGCCGACGGCCCGTCCACGTCGACGCGCGCGAGCACTTCGTCGAGGAACTCCGGACGACGGTCCTTGAGCCGCTGCACATCACCCCAGCGGTGCTCGCGATCCATCTTCCAGCGATACAGGTGGTAGTGGTCGGTCGGCACATGGCTGGCCTCGTGAACCCAGTACTCGAACAGCGCGCCGGCAGCCGCGGCCTGGTCGATCAGCGTGCGCGGGTGCGGGCCGAGGCGCGCGAACAGGGGCAGCTCCTGGCTGCGGACGAGCACGTTGACCGCGTCGATCTGGATGAGGCCGATCTGCTCGATCACCTTGCGCAGGTGGCGCTGGGTGATCTTGCCGGTCGGGCGCGGGTCGGCCAGCCCCTGCGCGGCGATGGCCATCCGCCGCGCCTCGGACGCGGAGATGTCCGCTCTCGTGCGGCCGGGCGCGGCGCTGGACGTGGTGGGGCGGGCCACAGCGGTGGGCCGCGGGATCAGTCGTCGGCGACGGTGATGGTGATGCCGTTGATGACCACGTCGTCGACCGGGCGATCGCCGCGCGCTGTCTTCACGCTCTGCATCGTCTCGAGCACGTCGAGGCCCTTCACGATCTGACCGAAGTGGTTGTACTGCGGCGGCAGGCCGACACCGCTGGGACCACTGATCAGGAAGAACTGGCTGCCGTTGGTGTTCGGACCGGCGTTGGCCATCGCGACCGACCCGATCTGGTAGCGCTGCTTGACCGGCTCATCGTTGAACTTGTAGCCGGGGCCGCCGGTGCCGGTGCCGGTGGGGTCGCCACCCTGGCACATGAAGCCGTTGATGATCCGGTGGAAGATCACGCCGTCGTAGTAGTGGTGCGCGGCGAGGAAGACGAAGTTGTTCACCGTGCCCGGGGCGTTGACCGCGTCGAGCGCGATCACGATCGTGCCGAGCGAGGTCTCCATCGTCGCGGTGTAGCGCTTCGACGGATCGATCCCCATCTCGGGGGCCTCGGGGAACTTCTGGGTCTTCGGCGCAGAGCCGTCGAGCGCTGGGAATGGGTGAGCCATGCCCGGCAGGCTACTCCGCAGGCTGGGAAGTCGACGTCGCCGTGGGGTCGCTCCGGTCGTCCGGCAGATCGACGGCTGCATCGTCGGATGAGTCGCCCGAATCGAGCATCGTGACCGCGTCGACGGCCTTGTCGATGACGTGATCGGCCGCGTCGCGGACGGATTCCAGCGGGCCGAAATCCAGCAACGTGTCCTCGAGGTGGCTGTCATCGAGCATGAGCCAGATGAAGACGCCGACCAGCGCGCCCACGAGCGGGAAGACGATGAAGACCCACAGCTGGTTGAGCGCATCGCTCTTGGAATCGGCGAAGATCGCCGCACCGAAGCTGCGCGCGGGGTTGACCGAGGTGTTGTCGATCGGGATCGAGATCAGGTGGATCAGCGTCAGCGTGAAGCCGGCGACGAGGCCTCCGAACCCGATGCTGTACTTGCGCGAGGTCGTGAACAGGACCACGGCCACCAGCAACGCGGTGACGATGATCTCGACCACGATCGCCGACCCGAGCCCGTAGCCGGCCGGCGAATGGGCCTTGTAGCCGTTGGACGCGAAGCTGCCCCGCTTGTACCCGTCGACCCCCTCGGCGATGCTCCAGATGATGAAACCCCCGATCGCCGCACCGATCAACTGACCGATCACCGCGAACATCGCGTGGGCGCTGTTGACCTTCTTCGCCAGCCACATGCCCAGCGTGACGGCTGGGTTGATGTGACAGCCGCTGATCGGTCCGATCGTGTACGCCATGATCAACAGCGAGAGGCCAAACGCAAGCGACACCGCCAGCAGCTTGGCCTCGTTGGCCGGCATCAGGATCGCCGTTCCGGGCCCACCCAGCATCAGCACCGCCGTGCCGAACGCCTCGGCTCCCAGGATGCGCGCGTTCTTCTGCATGTGTCCCCTCCATCGTCCGGTCGCTGCCGCCGGCCAACACTACGCACATCTCGGTAGCGTCTGGTGCGGTGGTTCGACGACGCACAGAGACCATGCTCGTGACCCGCATCCGGGCCGACAGCGAGCCTCGTCGCGAGCCCGATGAGCTGATCGTCGAGGAGCCGATGTCCATCCGCCTCGACGGCACGCAGGTCACCACCACGATGCGCACCCCCGGTCACGACTACGAGCTCGCGGTGGGGTTCTGCCACACAGAAGGTGTGCTCGGCGGGGCACCCGTGGTGGGCGTGCGGTACTGCGCCGACGGTTCGGCGATGTCCAGCGAGTTCAACGTCGTGACCGTGGAGACGGGTGGTCAGGCGCCGGCGTTCACACCGCGTCTCGGGCTCACATCGTCGAGCTGCGGGCTGTGCGGCAGCGACAGCATCGACACCCTCAGCGCGCGGCTTGCCCCGCTGGAGCCCGGTGACACCGCGGCGTTCGACGTCGCCGGATTCGCTGACATCTGCCGGCGGGTGCTCGAGGGGCAGGGGCTGTTCTCCACCACCGGCGCGGTGCACGGCGCGGCAGCGTTCGACGCCGACGGCACGATCCTCGTCACGCGCGAAGACGTCGGACGTCACAACGCCGTCGACAAGGTCGTCGGGCGGATGTTGCTCGATGGGCGATTGCCGGCCACGGGACTCGGTCTGTTCGTGAGCGGGCGGTCCAGCTTCGAGATGGTCCAGAAGGCGTGGGCCGCCGGCTTCGCGGTGCTGCTCAGCGTCAGCGCGCCGACGTCGTTGGCGGTGGAGACCGCGCGGCGGGCGCAGCTGATGCTGGCCGGCTTCGTGCGCAACGACGGCCTCAACCTTTACTCACCCGAACGTCTCGCGGCCCCGGCGCCGCCGGGGCCCTCGACGAGGTCGCGGGGATAGCGTGACCCCTATGACCTCCACCGTGGATCCCGTCGTACCGAGCACCGGGCTCACCGTGCTGCACCTGTTCTGTCACACCAACGGTGGAGCGAACGGCGTGCAGGTCGATGGCGAAGCGGTGGTCACCGCCACCAAGGCCGCCCAGGCCGACGGCGCGCAGGTGGTCACGGCAGCGATGCTCGGGCACAAGTGCGATGTCGCCGTGATGGCCCTGCACCCCGACATGCGCGTGCTGCGCCGGTTGCAGTCGGCCCTACAGGTCGCCGGGCTGGTCGTCACCGACAGCTACGTGTCGATCACCGAGGTCAGCGAGTACGCCAAGGGCATGCCCGCCGAGATGCTCCAGCCGCGGCTGTACCCCACCCTGCCGCCGGAGGGCAAGCAGGCGTTCTGCTTCTACCCGATGTCGAAGCGGCGTGAGCTGGGTGCGAACTGGTTCAGCCTCCCGTACGAAGAGCGCTCGATGCTGATGCAGGAGCACGGCAAGAGCGGTCGCACGTTCGCGGGGCGGATCGTGCAGTTGATCACCGGTTCCACGGGCCTCGACGACTTCGAGTGGGGCGTCACCCTGTTCGGCAACCACGTCGACGATCTGAAGGACGTCGTCTACACGATGCGCTTCGACCGGGCGTCGGCGATCTTCGCCGAGTTCGGCACGTTCTACGTCGGGATGGTCACCCCCGTCGAGCAGCTCTTCACCCACTGAGCCGCGCCGGCTCCTGACAAGCGCCGGACCGGCGCTCAGCGAGCCTGCACGTCGATCTGGCGCGCCGAGACGTCGCGACCCGTCTCGTCGAACGAGAACACGTCGAACACACCCGTTGCCGGGTCGCCGCTGTCGCCGAGTGCGAGGCGGCCGGAGGGGCCGTCGTAGTCGATGTTGCGGCCCTTGCCGATCAACGCCACGCAGTCGGCGAACGTGGCGCACACCGAACCACCAGAGCTGATGCCGGGGACCACAGCCGCCAAGGTGTCTGCCTGCGTGGACCCGGTCTGCTCGGCCGCGATCATGAAGAGGTTGGCGCAGTCGTAGGCCTGCGTGGCGAACAGACCCGTCGCGTTCGCATCAGTGGCCGCGATGGCCTGCATCAGATCTGCGTTGTCCGAGCGCACGTAGGGGGACACGCCGACGATGCGTTCGCGAGCCGCGGGCTCGACCGAGTTGAGCAGGCTAATCGACCAGGGCTCGCGGAGGGCATCGTTGACGACGATGTCGCGAGGATCGCCGGCTGTTGCCTGGGCGAGCGCAGCGAGCACGCGGGACCCGGCATCCGCATCACCGATGAGTGCGATCGCCCCGCTGCCCGATCGGGCGACGCGGTCGGCCTCGGTGGCGAACTCGGAGTCATCGACGGCGAAGCCCACCGCGGCGCCGACGCTGATGCCCCGTCGCTTCAGCGCGATCTCCAGCGCTGCCTCGAACGGGCGGCCGTAGCCGTCGTCGACGTAGGCGATCGATGCATCGGTCTCGCCGGTCTGCTCGATGACCTTCGCCATCGCCTCGGCCTGCAGGCTGTCCGACGGGATCGTGCGGAAGAAGAGGTCGTTGTCCGGGAAGTCGTCCATCGCCAGTGCCGACGCGCTGGGCGAGCACGCCGCGACGTCGGCCTGCACCAGGGCGGGCGCGAGCGCGATCGCGGCGGTCGACGACGCGGGACCGATGATCACGTCGACGTTGTTGTCGAGCAGGTCCTGCAGACCGACGCTGGCCGCCACGGGATCGGCGCCTTCGTCGCGGACCACGAGCTCGATCGGCTGCCCGTTCACACCACCAGCAGCGGTCGCCTGGTCGACGGCGACCCGCACGGCGGCGAGCTCGGACTCCCCGATCGAGGCACCCTCGCCGCTCTGGGGCAGGAGCACGCCGATCCTGAGCACCCTGTCATCGGTCCTGGCTGCCACGGTGGGCACGGTGGCGACCTGCGTCGTGGCCGGCGCATCCGTGGCCGGCGACGAGCACGCAGTCAGCGACAACGTGCCCACCGCCAACATGCCGACTCCCGCCACACCGAACGTTCGCACTCGTCGGCTGATCACGCCGGGAAGTGTAGGCGGCGACCTCTGATGCGAAGATGGCAGATCGATCCGTATGTGCAGCTCCTGGCCGATGCCGCTCACGCCGCGGTGCCCCGTTGGCTGATCCGCTGCGTGGTCGACACGGCACGACAGATGGGTGTGCCGGCGGCGGCCGAACTGGTGAGTGACGCCGAGGAGATGAGTCGCGTGCACGCCCCTCTCGTGCTGGCGGAGCTCGACGCGTTGCTGGACACCGATGCCGAGGCCCAGCGGACGAATCCGCTCAGCGTCCTGCGGGCGGCGGTCCGCCACCCGACCGAGGTCCTCGCGCGCCATCATGTGCCCACGCCGCGGCGCACGGAGTTCGACGAGCGGAACTTCCCCACCGACGTGTACGCGCTCGGCCCGGCGACGTGGGCCGACGTCGACGAGTCGCTGCAGGAACCGGGCCTGATCTGGGGTGCGTGGAAGGCCAAGACGGTCCTGGACCGTCGCCGCGGCGGGTCACTGCCAGGTGATGACGGTGGCGACGCCGGTGATGGAGGCCGCGGCGCTCAGCCCGCGAGCTGAGGGTCAGCCACACTTGGTCAGGTCGAGCATGGCACCTCGGCCACCGAGCACGAGGCAGCCACTCGCGACCAGGCTCGCACGCAGCGCAGCGACCTGGTGCACGAGGAGCGGGGCCAGCGATCCGCCGACGATCGTCTGCACGGATCCGTCGTCGAGGTGCGCACCATCCGGCCGCAGCGAGTGGCCGGCGGCAGCTTCGGCGTTCGCAACGAGCGCGCCGTAGTCGATCGTCTGCACCGGCCCCCACTGCCGATCCCATCTCGCGATCTGTGCGTTCCAGGCGGCGATGCCGTCGTCGGTGGTCCATCCGTTCTGGCCTCCGCTCGGGTTCGGCGGGGCACTGGCGACCTCGACCACGGCACCCGTCGGCGCGACGAGTGCAATCAGGTCGCGCATCGCGGCGTCGTGCGCGGCGACGTAGCCACCATCGCCGGGCTCCGACCATTCGGTGTTGCCCGGGTACCGCTGGCGCGCCTCTTCGGGCAGGCTGTCAACGGCCAGCACGACGTCGGGGTGGAACGATGCGATCGCCTCCGGCCAGCCGGAGTGCACGCCTGGACAGTCCGCCGCCGATGTCTCCGAGCCGAGCAGGGTGCTGGCATCGAGCGGGACGAGCGCGCAGTTGCGTCGTCCCGCCCAGAGCACCCGCACGTCCTCTGCGGAACCGGCGAGCCCAGTGGCCACCCCGTACGAGGTGCTGTCGCCGATCACCATCACGTTCAGGGTCGCAGCGGATCTCGGTGGTGCGAGGAGGTCGTCGACGAAGCCGCGATCGACGTCGTTCACAGCGCGGCGCGAGACCGCTTCGGTGGAGACCGCCACCTCGGCCAGCACGCCGTCGAGGAAGTCGCCGGCCACCGGCTGCTCGTCGACCAGGATCACCCGGCTCGCGTGGCGGGCCAGCGCCCCGAACGCCGAGACCCCGAGCCCATCGAGGTATTCGGAGATGCTGTACTGCGCGGCGACCGGCCACCCATGAACGGCCGCGACGCGATCTGCGAAGGCCGCATGGTCTGCAGGTCCGATCGCCACGATCAGCACGTCGGCTTGCGGTACCCCCAGCGGCGGCGTCAGGCACGACGGATCGAGCGGCCACGCATCGTCGAACGCCACGATCGCGCAGCCGGGCAGCACGTCGTCGACCAGGCGAACGCCCGACTGGCCCGCAGCCGCGCGCTGCACCGCACGCATCACGGGCATCGAGCTGCCCACGACCACGATCTTGACCGTCGTCGGCTGGACGCCTGCTGTCGTCGACGCGGTTGTGCCTGCCGTCGTCGTCGATGCAGTCGTGACGTTCAGCGGCGCCAGCGCCGCCGACGGTGCAACGCCGACGGCCAACGGACGGTTCGCGGCGGGTTGGGATGCATCCGCGACGTTCGGTCGGCTCGGCACCGCGCCGTCGAAGAGCACGGGGCGGTCGGGCGCGTCGAGCATCGAGATCTGCTGGCCGCGAGCCACGGGTGCGGCCGGCACGACGAGCGCCACGGCGATGACCGCGGCGACCGCTGCCAGCGACGCCAGGCGGATCACGCCCGCGCGCTGCAGCAGACGCCCGTCACGGATCGGTCGCTCCACGGACCGGAAGCACACCTCGGTCAGCACTGCGACGAGTGCGATCTGGGCCGTGCGCGCAACCCACCCGTGGAGGTGCAGCACCGACGGGGTGACGAGCACCAGCACCGGCCAGTGGAAGACGTAGATCCCATAGCTGCGCCGGCCGAGCGCGGCGAACGGCGACCATCCAAGGATCGCGGCGAACGCTCCCGATGAACGACCGGCCGCGACGATCATCGGGCACCACAGCAGCGCGAGCGCGACGAAGCCGCCCCGGTAGAGCCACTCGTCCGACTGGTCGACCATGACCACCAACGCTGCGAAGCCCGCCACGGCGACGAGCGCGGCGAGACCGAGCAGCCGGTCGCGACGGGCGTTCGCCGACGCGGAGGCTGGGTGCACCGACAACCACCAGGCGAGCAACGCACCGATCAGCAGCTCGCCGGCGCGAGTGTGGGTGCCGTAGTAGACGAGATCGTGATCGCTGGACGCAAGGCTCGCGATCAACGAGCCCACGGTGAGCGCGGCGAGACCGACGGGCACGGCCCACCGGCGTCGAGCGGCCAACAACAGCGCGATCACACACGGGAAGACGAGGTAGAACTGCTCCTCGATCGCCAACGACCAGAAGTGCAGCAGCGGGCTGGGGCGGCCGACGAACAGCGCGGCATAGGACTGGCCAGCCGTCACGAACCGCCAGTTCGCCACGTTCGCAGCGGCCGCCACCATGTCCCCCCGAAGGGTGCGCATCTCCACCGACGAGACCAGCCAACGCGACGTCGCCAGGATCGCTGCGAGGCACAGCAGGGCGGCAGGCGCCAACCGGCGGACGCGGCGGGTCCAGAACGCACCGAGTGCGATCCGTCCGTTCTTCGCCCGCTCAGCCAGCAGGAGCGTGGTGATCAGGTAGCCGGAGAGCGTGAAGAACAGCGACACGCCGAGGAAGCCGCCCTGGGCTCTGGCCACCCCGACGTGGAAGAGCACCACGGCAAGAACAGCCATGGTGCGCAGCCCGTCGAGCGCAGGGAAGTAGTTGGTCCGCCGCGAACCCCCGTCCACGACCCGGCACCGTACCGTCGCCTGACCACATCGTCCAGCTGGCGACGGCGATCAGTAGGCTCGCCCGAATCGACGTCGCCGCCGAGTCACCGAACCACCAACCAGCCGACCAGCCCGCACAACCCGCCTCGTCGGAAGCCGGCGACGATCGACGGCTCCTGTTGGCGACGATCACGATCGTGATCCTGTTCACCGTGCCCCTTGTGGTGGCGTTGATCAGCGTCAGCCGGATCAGGTGGTACCCGACCGGCGACATGGCGCAGGCCGAGCTGCACGTGTCCGGTTTCTTCGCTCATCCACCGCTCGTCGGCGCGGCCGGTCGGATCGGTGCAGTGTTCGAGCCGTACGGCCAGGGGTCGCATCCCGGGCCGGCGATGTGGTTCGCACTGCTGCCGTTCTACCTCCTCACCGGTCGCGCGTCGTTCGGGATGGAGCTCGGCATGACGATGATGCAGCTCGCCTTCCTCGTCGCGACCGTCGCCGTCGTGCGGCGCCTCATCGGGGGCATCGGCGGCTTGCTGACCGCTGTCGTCGGCGCGGTGCTGGTGTGCTCGATGGGTCCCACCGTGTTCCTGGAACCCTGGAACCCGTGGGGTGGGGTGTTCTCCTTCTTCTGCTTCGTCGCGCTGTGCTGGGGCATCGCATGCGGTCGCCACCGATGGCTGCCGGCAGCGGCGTTCTGCGGGTTCTTCGCCGTGCAGTGCCACGCCGGGTACGCACTGCTGGTCGGTGCCGCGCTGGCTGCGATGGTGGTGCTGCTGGTCGTGCGCTGGCGGCGCGGTGACCGCGAGGGGCTGCAGCGCTCGTGGTGGATGGCCGTCGCCGTGACCGTGGTGATGTGGACACCGCCGATCATCGATCAACTGCGCAGGAACCCCGGCAACCTCCGCATCCTGTGGCGGCACTTCACCTCGTCCACCGAAGCCGACGGCACGCCCCGCGCCTTCGTCGGCATCGGCGCGGCGTTGAAGGCGTTGGCCGGCGAGCTCTCGCTGCCCGGCCCGTGGCTCCGCGGCGACTTCCGACAACCAACAGCAGCACCGAACGTCATCGGCCTGGTCGTCGCGATCGCGATCATCGGCTTCACGGTGCGGCTGCTGTTGATCCAGCGCGACGGCGATCGCCGCGAGATGTTGATCCGACTGTTCGTCCTGCTCGGCGGGCTCACGGCCGTCGGGATCGTGTCGACGTCACGCGTGTTCGGAGAGTTCTACGACTACGTGATCCGCTGGTGGTGGTTGATCGTCGCGTGGATGTTCCTGGGGTGCGCACTGGTGCTCGTCCGGCGGCTCCACACGAACGTCGTGGTGGTCGGCGCGCTGGTCGTCGGCGCGCTGACGTCGGGGCTCGCCACGGCGCACGCGCTGGGCCGTCAGAACCCGGGCGAGCGCAACGGCCGCATCGTCGGTGGCATCGACGCGCTCATCCGCCCGCGCCTCGTTCAGCAGGATCATTACCTGCTCCGTTGGGACGACCCGCTGACCCTCGGGGGGGTGGCGTTCGGGATGGTCCTCGACCTCGAGAAGCACGGCTACCACGTCGGCGTCGACTCTGCGGATGCCGCGGGCGCGCTGCCCCACCGCGTGCTGCCGGAGGCGAACGCCGACGCGGTGCTGTGGGTCGTTCTCGGCGACGCCAACATCGACCGGTTCCGAACCCGTACCGACGTGACCGAGCTCGGGTACTTCGATCCGCGGTCGGAAGGCGAGAAGACGCGCTCGGACGCGCTGCGGCAGTCGATCATCGACCAACTCGGCGCGCTCGGGAAGTCCTGCCTCGCGCCGAAGATCGACGAGCAGTACGGCCTCTCCGCGATCGTGCTCGGATCCTCCTCGGTGCCCGCCAGCGTCGTCACCACCGCGGGCCACTACTACGACTTGGGCCTGCCCGCCGCAGTGTTCCAGCTGCCGCCGTCCGCTCCGCCCACCAGCGCGCCGGCGCCGGCCTGCTGATCTGCTCCCCGGCTATGGTCGGCCAGGTGAGTGACTCACCGCCGGCGGCACCTCTCGGACCACAGGACTTCACCAAGGACCTCGTGCGGTGGAGCGAAGCGCTGGCCGGCATCGCCCGCACCGGGCTCGGCTTCACCCAGAGCCTGTACGAGCAGGAGCGGTTCGAGGAGGTGCTCCACGTCGCCGCCGACATCAAGGCGGCGGCCGACGACGCGCTGGAGGTGCGCCGCGAGCAGGACCACTTCGTGCAGGAGTGGATGGACAGCGTCGGCGAGGGCGTGGCCGGGTACGTGACACCGAAGGTGGCCATCGGCGCTGTCGTCGGCAACGAGGCCGGCGAGATCCTGCTCGTCCAGCGGTCGGACAGCCTCGTCTGGCTGTACCCGACGGGCTGGGCGGACATCGGCTACTCCCCCTCGGAGGTCGCCGTCAAAGAGGTGCTCGAGGAGACGGGCATCGACTGCGAGCCGTTGCGCCTGATCGCCGTGCTCGACGGTCAGCGGATGGGCTTCACCCGGTTCCCGATGTACATGCTGCTGTTCCACTGCAGGGCGACCGGAGGGACGTTGCAGGCGCATCCGCTGGAGACGGCCGACGTCGGTTGGTTCAGGCGCGACGCGCTGCCCAGCACGGCGGCCGGCGCGCAGTGGTGGGCCCCGATGGCGTTCGCGGCGATCGACGGTGCGCCGCTCGACACCATGTTCGAGCCACCCCGCGACCCCATCTGGCGCGGCCGCCACTGATCCGCCGGCGTCGGCGGCCCAGCGTTCTGGAGGGTTTGCGCGCCGGCCGGTCGCGTCACGTGGCCTCCAGTACGTCGGACCACTGGCGCAGCGCCGCGGTTGCAGCGCGGACGATCTCGGCGTCGGTGCGACCGTGGTGGTGGCGGGCGACGGCATCGTGGGCGATCAGTCCGGCGACCACGGGCGCACCGCAGCCGTCGGTCAGGTCACCCCACTCGCACCAGGTGGCCGGATCGTCGTACCACCGCATGTACCCGCTCGACCCTGCCGGCCACCATCGCCGCTCGAACCGCATCAGCACCTTCTCGACCACCCCCATGCCAATTCCCGCCAGCGCCGCACGATGGGCGGACGGTAGACCGGGGCGCAGCACGGGCTCGCCGGACCGAAGAAGAGACACGGGAATGTTGCAGATGCAACGATCGCCGACGATCCGCTCGTCGGCCGTCTCGACCACGATGCCACTGGAGCTCCACACGATCTCACGCACCGGCCGCCCCAGACGGATGTCGAGGCCCGACGCGAGGTGATCGAGGATCGTTCGATAGCCGCCGGGCAGCCAGTGGTCGTCATTGCCGACACCGTCCTCCTCGAAGAACCACCGCGCGGAGGTGTCGTGCAGCGCTCCACCGGTCTCGAGCACGACGTCCGCATCGATGGCATGACGCAACGATCGAGCATCTTCGCCGGTGAGCAACATCGACGCTGCCACGGAGTCGAGTGACACGTCCGGCACCGGCCCGGCCGTGGCTGCCCGTGCGGCGCCGGCCAGGCGAGCCAGCGCTCCCCCAACGTCACCCACGGGACCGTCCGACGCCGACGCCAGCGGTGCGTGGAAGTCGGTCGGCACGGGGGCCACCCCCAGCGAGACCGCCAGCGGGGCGAACGGATTCTTCGCGAACTGCTGCAGCCACGCGGCGCCGGCGTCGGCGGCCACGGCGGGTGAACCGTCGGCCGATTCCAGCAGCACGGTGTGGGCACGTCCACCGATCCGGTCGCGCGCCTCGACGACGACGCATTCGTAGCCGGCGTCCGCCAGGGTGCGAGCTGCGCCGAGGCCGCCGAACCCTGCTCCGACGACCACGATCCGCTCGCCCGGCGCTGCCACGCCGAGGCACCACTGCGCGGCGCGCACGCCGCTCGCGTATGCGCCGTGCGTCATCGCGGCCTGATCGGTGCCGACGGCTTCTCCGCACAGCGCGAACCGGTTGTCGATCGGCTCGGCCAGCGTCCACCGGTCGGCCGGCGAGCCACCCGGGCGGATGTAGCTCCACGAGCCGCGGCTGAACGGTTCGTCTCCCCAGCGGGCGACGTGCCAGCTGATCGGCTGCGGCGTCGCTCCGATCACCAGTGCTCAGCCGGTGACGGCCGTCGACGCGCTTGCAACCGTCGACGACGCCACGACGGGTGGCCAGACCTCGACGTTGGAGCGGGCAGCGTCGATGCCCGCCCACACGAGCTCGTCGTCGCTGCCGAGCGCCCACACCGCCACGCCCGCAAGGTCCTCGCGCTCGGCGAGGTAGGCGCGGTCGTGCACCGACTGGGCGTCGGAGTACCAGACCGTGTGGGAAACGGTGCACGAGGTCGCCGCGCCGGCGGTGTCGACCCCGGTCAGCTGCTCGGTGTAGTTGAAGGTGCGCTCCTCGACGGCGGGGATCCAGGTCGGGTCGATGCCCTTGCCGGCCGCCAGCGCAGCGGCCGTCTTCGCGGAGACGTTGCTGCGGCGTGGCTGGTCGGCGTCGGCGCCCGGGCATGTGCCGGAGATCTGGACCGGCCAGTCGTAGCCGTACACCGGCACGCCGAGCACGAGCTTGTCGGGTGCCACCAACTTCTTGGCCGAGGCGACGATCTCCTTGACCCACGCGATCGGCGCGATCGGGCCGGGATCGCCGGTGCTGTAGTCGTAGGCCATGATCCGGATCCCGTCGACCACCTTGCCGATGGCCTCGTAGTCGTAGACGGAGTAGTCGCCCGAGGGCGGTGCGCTCACCGTCAGCGTCTTGCCGGAGGCGTGCAGCGCCCTGGCGAGCTCGGTCACGAACGCGACCCAGTTCGGTCGAGTCGCATCCCAGGTCTCCCGCCCGTCACTGAAAGCGAACTTCTCGTAGTCGAGGTCGATCCCGTCGAAGCCATTCGCTGCGGCGAAGGACACGATCGTCGCCACGTGCGTCGTCCGCGAGACGCGGTCGGCCAGCACGGCGGCCATGCCGTTGGCCGGCATGTCGTCGATGATCGAAGCAGTGAGCTGCACCCCGGCCGCGTGAGCAGCGGCGCGATAGGTCTCGAGCACACCGCTGCCGAGACCGTCGAACGCCGTGACCGAGTCCGCTGCCGTTGCGTGATAGGCGAAGAGCGAGAGGTTGCTGAACACGTTGCGGTTCGCGGTGAACGATGCGAGCGCCGAGTCCGTCTGCCAGTAGGGGGCCCAGCCGCTCACCGTCGCCGGAGGTCCGGAGCGGTGCCACGTCGTCGGTCGGGTCAAGGCATACCCGATGACCGCGACGAGCACCAGGGCAGCAGCAACCGCCAACAGCACCAGCCGGCGGATCGGACGCTCAGCGGAGCGACCGTGACGCATCGGGGTCTCGCCGGTCGGCGTGTCGTCGGCGTCGCCCCCCATCCGGTCGGCGCGTCGATGGTCCCGCACCACCGTTCGTTCCATGCGCTCCACGGTACCGGTCGACCGGTGGCTGATCGGGCCACCCGCACACCACCGTGGCCTTGTTCCCGACGCGACGGGTACTACCAGACCCGTTCGGTATCCTGTGGCGGCTCCCCGTCCGCCCATCGATCGAGGTTTCATGAGCAACACCAGGTACATCCGACGCGTCGGCGTCTGCACCGCGGTTCTGGCGGCCCTCGGGCTGGCCGCGTGCAAGAGCGACTCGAGCAGCACGTCGGCCACCTCAGTTGCCCAGACGGTGGTGGTCGTCGGCGTCAACACCCCGGAGAGCCACGTGCTGACGGAGATCTACGCGCAGGCGCTGGAGCACGCCGGCTTCCGCGTGGCCCGCCGCGACGACGTCACCGATCTCGCCGCGGGGTACCAGGCGCTGCAGAGTGGTGCGGCCGACCTCTTCATCACCCACACGGCCGACCTCCTCGCCTACACGAGCAGCCACGAGCCGGCCGCGAACAGCACGTCCACCACGGCGGCGCCGACCACCACCGAGGCGCCGACCACCACGATCGACACCAACACCACGGCGCCGAACACCACGACGACGGTGGCGGTCGGGCCGGTCGCGCCGACCACCACCGCCGATTCGACGGCGACGGCCGACACGACCGAGACCACGGTCGAGGAGTCCACGACGACGACGATCTCGATCGTCGGCCAGGCGGCGGCGGAGAGCATCAACGGCCAGACCAAGCTGATCGGCGAGATCCTGCCGACCACCCTGCAGATCGGCGCGGCGTCGGACGCGGAGAACAAGTCGGTCATCGCCTGCAACGGCGGTGTCGCGACCACCGGCAGCCTCTCGACGTTGTCCGACCTCGGCCATGCCGCCGACGTCCTCACCATCGCCGGACCGAAGGACTTCGAGACGTCGACCTCGTTCGGCCTCCCCGGCTTCGAGAAGACCTACGGCGGGACGTTCAAGAAGTTCATCCCGGTCGATGCCGCCAAGATCGGTGACGAGATCACGTCGCCGACGACGGTGCCGGCGTCGACCACGACGGGGGCGAACACGACCACGACCGCTGTCGATGCGACCACGACCACGGTCGCCGAGCTGCCCAGCGACGCGGACTGCGCCGCGATGAACAGCCTCGACATCACCATGCCGAGCAATGCTGTGGTGATGGACGACAACTTGAACTGGGTCGAGGCCAACGGCGTCATCCCGCTCGTCTCCGCCACCGGCTACACACCGGGCGTGTCGCAGTTGATCGATCGGGTCAGTCAGGCGCTGAAGACCAACGACCTGCGCACGATGCTGATCCGGGTGGTCACGGACAAGGTCACGCCCGCGGCGATGGCCAGCCAGTACATCACGGCCGCAGGACTGGCCGGCTCATGATCGAGGTTCGCGGCCTCACCAAGCGCTTCGGGCGCACCACGGCCGTGAACGATCTCAGCTTCGACGTGCGTCCGGGGCGGGTGACGGGCTTCCTCGGCCCGAACGGCTCCGGCAAGAGCACGTCGATGCGGTGCATGCTCGCGCTCGATCGCCCCGATTCCGGCACGGTGAGGTTCGACGGTCGCGCCTACGACACCATCCGTGACCCGTTGTTCGAAGTCGGCGCACTGCTCGACGCCGGCTACGTGCACCCGGGCCGCAACGGCCGCAACCACCTGCGCATGATCGCCGCCTCCAACGGGATCGGCGACAAGCGGGTCGACGAGGTGCTCGCGCTCGTCGGGCTCTCCGACGCGGCCAAGCGGCGAGTCGGCACCTATTCGCTCGGCATGCGCCAGCGGCTCGGGCTGGCCAGCGTGCTGCTCGGCGATCCCAGCGTCGTCATCCTCGACGAACCCGCGAACGGCCTCGACCCGGAAGGCATCCGCTGGATCCGCGACGTCCTCGTCCACCTGGCCAGCCAGGGGAAGACCGTGCTCGTCAGCAGCCATCTGCTCAGCGAGATGGCGCAGATGGCCGACGATCTGGTCGTGATCGGGCTCGGTCGGCTGATCGACACCGGCACCGTTGCCGACTTCGTCGCCCGCAACGCTCGGCATTGGGTTCGGGTGCGCAGTCCGCACATCGCCCAGATCGCCGACCAGCTCCGCAGCGGCGGAGCCACCGTGACGATGCTCGACGACGCCGGCACGGGGCTGACCCCGGGCATCGACGTCATCGGCGTCACGGCGATCCAGATCGGCGAGCTGGCCGCGCGCAGCAGCGCGATCCTGCACGAGCTGTCTCCGCAGCAGGGGTCACTCGAAGACGCCTTCCTCGAGGCAACGGCGGGCGCCCAGGAGTACCGGTCGACGAGCCCGGTCGACAACAGCCCGCCCGCACCGTCCGGTCCCGCGTACGCAACACCCCCACAACAGCCGCCGTTCGCTCCACCCGCGACGAACCTCACCAACGGCGGTCAGCCATGACGCACCTCCTTCGCAGCGAGTGGATCAAGATCCGCACGGTGCGCGTCAACTACGTGCTCGGGATCATCGCCGCGGCGTTCCCGATCGTGATCATCGTCCTGGTCGCATTGCTCAACACCGATGCCGATTCTGCCGCCCACGATCTGCCCGGCGCCGTCACGGGGACGATGTTGGTCACCGCGCTGCTGCTCGGCGTCGTCGGGGCGCTGAACCTCACCAGCGAGTACAGCCACAACACGATCCGCACCACGTTCGCCGCCGTGCCGCAACGAACACGGGTTCTGCTGGCGAAGGCGGCCGTCAGCCTGGCCGTCACCCTGGTCGTCGCCGCGCTGATCGAGGCCGTCACGTTCGCACTCGGGGCGGTCATCCTCAACGCCCGCGGCGGCAGCGTCAGCCCGACGGGCACGGAGAAGGCAGCGATGCTCGGCCTGGTCGTGCTGTGCGGGATGCTGTCGCTGCTCGGCTACGGGCTCGGGTTGATCATCCGCAACTCGCCCGCGACGGTGGCGATCCTCATCCTCTGGCCGCTGCTGCTGGAGAGCATCGTGCGCGCCGTGCTCACCGCAGCGGGCGTCGACAACCCGACGCCGTGGCTGCCCTACCAGTCGGCCCTGCAGATGGCGAAGCCCGATCTCGAATCCGGCGATCCGTCGCGCGTGCGGGCGGGCCTGTTCCTGGGCGTGATCGTGATCGCCTTCGTCGTGACCGGCATCTTCATCAACGAGCGCCGCGACGCCTGAATCTCACCCGGCGGCGCCCACTGAGACCGGCAATGAAACGGGGGCGGTGCTTCGACGATTGCGGCTGCGGCGGCCAGTCTCATTGTGCTCGAAGCGCGACATCGTCTTCTGGGAGTCACAGTTGCGCCGGATGCGTCAGGATTCCTCCCAGAGGCCACCGGGAGCGCCCCTTCGTGAATCTCCACGTGACGAAACCAACGGTGTCGGATCTCCCGGCCGTCGGCCGGCGAACCCGACAGAGATCCCGCATCAACCGCGAGCCCTGACGGATCCCCCGGTTCGTGGCCGGGGAATCCATCACGGCGCATGGCGGGTTTCATCACGTGGAGATTCAGAAGGTGAGCGGCCGGACAGGTCGGTGGGCAGGCTCGGACCCAGGTGGCCGCCGCAGCTGCACCCCGCCGCAGCACCGCCCCCATTCAGTGCATGGGTTCGTGCATCGTTTCAGCGCATGCCACGGCCAGCGGCCGCTAGCACGCACAGCTCGACTACCGCGAGCGGAGCTCCAGGCGATCACGCATCTTGATCGTGTACCGGCGATCGTGCTGATCGATCCAGCCGAGGCGGATGAAGCTGGCGATCGCCTTGTTGACCCGCTCACGTGAGGCCCCGACCATGCCGGCCAGTTCCTCCTGTGTGACGGGGAGCAGGAACGAATCGCGGCCGTCGGCGAGCTCGATCAAGCGCTTCGCGGTGCGTCCGGTGACGTCGAGGAAGACGCTGTCGGCGAGCGCCTCGTTGGTCTCGCGGAGCCGACCGGCGAGCAGCCGGGTGACGCCCCACAGCAGCGCCGGGTTGCCGTTGAACATCGTCAGCACACCGGCGTATGGGATCGCCAACACCTTCGACGTCTCCAAGGCGCGAGCGTTGGCGGAGCGCGCACCGTGGTCCAGCATCGCCATCTCGCCGAACAGATCGCCGGGCGTCATCAGGCCGACCATGGTCTCGCGGTTGTCGATCGGGTTCGCGATCGCGACTGCGATGCGCCCGGTCAGGACGACGTAGAGCGCATCGGGCTCGTCGCCCTCGTGGAAGAGGACATCACCGCGCACGAGCTCGTGCTCGGTCGACGTCTCGAGCACCGAGAGCAGCTCTTCTCGACTGGCATCGGCGAAGAATTCGGTCTGAGCGAGGACATCGTCGTGAGCCATGGCAGGCCAGACGGTACTACCGTCTGTGCCTATGTCACATCACCCGGTCCAGAAAGTGTGGACCGTCGTGGTGGCCGGCGGAGCCTCCCAACGGTTCGGCCGACCGAAGCAGTACGAGGCGCTCGGCGGCGCTCGCGTGATCGACATGTCGATGTCGGTGGCACGCTCCGCCAGCGACGGAGTGGTGCTCGTCGTGCCCGCCGACGACGTGATCGCCGAGGGCGGAGTGGCCGGCGGAGCGACGCGCAGCGCCTCGGTGCGCAACGGTCTCGCCGCCGTGCCCGCCGACGCAACGATCATCTGCGTGCACGACGCGGCACGCCCGCTCGCCACGTCGGAGCTGTACGCATCGGTCATCGCCGCGGTGAATGCCGGCGCCGACTGTGCGATCCCCGGCATCGTCGTCACCGACACGATCAAGATCGTCGACGGCGCAGGGGTGGTGCAGGCCACGCCCGATCGCGCCGCGCTGCGTGCCGTGCAGACTCCGCAGGCGTTCCGCGCGGAAGCCCTGCGCGCCGCGCATGCCGACGCCGCTGAGAGCACCGACGACGCCGCGTTGGTCGAGGCGGCCGGCGGCCGCGTGGTGGTGATCGCGGGCAGCGCGGACAACCGCAAGATCACCTATCCGGCCGATCTCGAGTGGGCCGAGGCCCGACTCGCCGCCATCGCCGAGCGGGCACGATGACGCAGCCGAGCCCGGCCCCCGTCGACGTGCGCGTCGGCCAGGGCTTCGACATCCACCGCTTCAGCGACGATCCCGCACGGCCACTGGTGCTCGGCGGCGTCGTGTTCGACGGCCAACGTGGCCTGCACGGTCACAGCGACGCCGACGCGATCGCCCATGCAGTCACCGACGCGCTGCTGGGCGCCGCCGGGCTCGGGGACATCGGCGAGCACTTCCCCGACACCGACTCCCGGTGGAAGGGCGCCGATTCGCTCCAGTTGCTCCGGCACGCGGCGGGTTTGCTCACTGCTGCTGGTTGGATGGTCGGCAACGTCGATTGCTCAGTGGTGTGCGAGCAACCGAAGTTGGCGCCCCGGCGTGACGAGATGCAGCAGCGTCTCAGCGCAGCCGCCGGTGGTCCGGTCACCGTCAAGGGCCGGCGCGCCGAGGGCCTCGGTGCACTCGGGCGCGGTGAAGGCATTGCGTGTTGGGCTGTCGCTGTGATCCAGCGGCGACACGAGCCCTGAGAGAGAACGAGGAACGAACATGGCGCCACGTGGTGCATCATCATCCGGTCGCAGCCGACCGACGGGCCGGGCTACACCGGCGACAGGTGGCCGCGCCGGCCGACCCAAGCAGACCTCCACCGGTCGCGCGGGCGGCTCGGGCAGCACCGGCGGCTCCGGCGGGGCGCGTTCCAGCAGCGGCCGCGGGTCCGGCTCCGGAGCGCGGCAGTTCAACTCTCGCGGCGCCGGCCGCACGGGTGGTGTGACCCGACCCGGCGAGACGGTGCGCAAGCCGGAGAAGACGCTGGGCGGCGAGCAGGTCGAGGGCCGTCAGGCCGTTCGCGAGCTGCTCATCGCCGGCAAGCGCAAGATCAAGGAGATCTGGATCGCGTCGGACCTCGATGTCAACGAGGTGGTCGACGACATCGTCGCACTCGCCCGCAACGAGCGGGTCCAGGTGCTCGACGTGAACCGGCGCAAGCTCGACGCCGTCGCGCGCAGCGAGGCACCTCAAGGCGTCATCGCGTTCGCTCACTCGCTGCCCGAGGCCGACTTCAACGACTTCCTGAAGCGCCGGCCCGGCAAGGCGCCCTTCCTCGTGGCTGTCGACGGAGTCACCGATCCCGGCAACCTGGGCGCGCTCTTGCGCTGCTGCGACGGTGCAGGGGTGGACGGCGTGGTGCTGCCCCGCCATCGCGCTGTGCACATCACCCCCACCGCAGCGAAGTCCGCTGCGGGCGCAGTCGAGCACGTCCCGATGGCCGTGGTGGGCGGGCTCCCCGCCGCACTCGCCCGGATGAAGGACGCAGGCATCTGGATCATCGGTCTCGACGACGCTTCGGACCGGAGCCTGTTCGACATCAGCGATCTCGCCACCGAAGGCGTGTGCCTCGTGCTCGGCGCGGAGGGAGCCGGGCTGTCGCGCCTCGCACGCGAGCGTTGCGACGTGATCGTCAGCATCCCCATGCTCGGCCGGCTGTCGTCGCTCAACGTGTCCGCCGCCGCCGCGTTGGCCACCTACGAGATCGCCAGGGCCCGCGTCACCAAGTAGTCACCGCTCAACTGGGCGGGATGACGGCCCATCCTCGACGCTGCAGCTCGTCGGCCAACATCTCGGCGGGAATGCCCCGCAGCAGCGTCGACCGGTCGCTGTCGAGCTTGGCTTGCGCCTTCGCCGCTTTGGGGTCCTCGAACACCGCTGGGGCGTCGTCGGGGCCGGCCTCGGCGCGGGCGACGAGCTGATCGATCAGCTCCGACGCCTCTGACACGGAGAACTTGCCGCGTGCCTGACGCTGGTTGAAGCCGTAGTGGTGACGACCCGTGGCGAAGTCGTAGCCCTCCGCCTCCAGCAGCGACAGCAGGTAGGCGATCTGCTTGGTCGACGCCGGTGGTCCTGATTGCTGTCCGAAGGTCATGCGGTCAGTGTGGCGCGCCGGGCCGCAGGAACCACGCTGTCGGCGGCGGGTGCCGGGTGAGCGCTCGAGAAACACAGCAGAATGTCGGCGAGGTTGTGCGCACTCGCCGAGCTGGCCGACACGGTCGACCTCGAACGAAGGGATTCGCAGTGCTGCTTCGACAGGTCATCACACGTCTGGTCATGGGTATCGCCCTGCTCTGCGGATCATTCGCCTGGAGTGGATGGGTGTTCCTCCACTCGGTCGGCGACCCGCATCGGGCCGAACGCATCGCCACCTCGATCCTGGACAGCCCCTCCGCGCGCGCGGAGATCGCGGCGCCCATCGCAGACCAGATCGTGCAGAACTTCGCGCTGCCGGCCAGCGACAAGACGGCCATCGCCGACACCGTGGCCCAGGTCCTCGGCGATCCGACCCTCGCGGGCAACTTCATCGCCGCGTTCGGCTCGGCGCAGGCGAATGCCCTCGGCGTGAACGATCCCCGGCCGACGACGATCAACGCCGGCGCGCTCATCAACGCGGTCCGCGATCGGCTGGCGGCCAGCCAGCCGGAGCTGGCGGCGCTGATCCCCGACTCCAACGCGTCGATCGACCTCCCCAAGGTGCAGTCACCGGTGATCGCCCGCGTCCGCTCGATCGCCAGCACCTGGACCACCTACCTCGCGCTGATCGCGGTGGCGTTGATCATCGGAGTGATGATCCTCGGTGATCGCCGTCGGGCGCTGCGCTCGTACGGCTTCTGGGCGATCTTCACCGGAGCGTTCTGGGCGATCGGACCCCGGCTGGCCCCGTGGTTCGCCCACCAGGCCGCATCCAACACCGACGCGATCGTCGGCGCGACGGTCGACGCGGTCGCAGGTCCGATCACGCTGGCGGCCACGGTGCTGGTCGCGAGTGGCATCGTCGCGCTCGTGGTCCGATACACCGTCCTCGCCGATCGGCACCAGCCAGATCCGTACGCCAACGCGTACGCGCCGTACGGCGGCGACCCCTACGCCGGAGCGGTGGTCGGCCAGCAGACCGTGCTGCAGCCGGTGCTCGGCGGACACGTGCCCGCAGCCGGCTTCGCACGCACGGACCAGGTGCCGGTGCAGTACGCCCAGCCGCAGTACGCGCAACCGCAGTACGCCCAGCAACCCGCGTTCGCACAGCAGCCGTACGCCGCTCAGTACCCGACGACGGGCCAGCAGGCCGTGACGGCCGATGCGGCATACGCGCCGCGCTCGACGCAGATCCCGGAGTCGCACGACGAGCTGCCGCGCCACGACACGACCATCCCGCTGCTCATCCGCCCACTCGACCTGCCGACCTCCAGCGATCTCCTGTTCCCCGGCAACCAGAACACGACCGGCACCGACAGCCACTGAGCCGGCGGACCGAACCGATCAGCCGCTGTTGCGCAGCGCGGTGGCGATCCCGTTGATCGTCAGCTGGATCCCCCGGCGGATGAGCTCATCGTCGTCGTCGGCTCCGGCGCGGTGCCGATGCAGCAGATCGATCTGCAGGTGGTGCAGCGGGTCGAGGTAGGGGAACCGGTAGCGCACGCTGCGCAGAAGCATCGGGTTGTCCGCCAGCAGTTCGGCCTCGGTGATCCGCGCGACCCAGTCGAGGGTCAGCTCGTGCTCGGCACGGATCCGTTCGAACACGTCGTCGCGCAGCTCGACGTCGGAGACGAGGCCCGCGTACCGGGCGGCGATCGAGATGTCGGTCTTGGACAGCACCATCGCCATGTTCGAGATGGTCGTGCGGAACATCGGCCATCCGTCGTACATCTCGCGCAGCGTCCGCACCCGGTCGGCGTCGTCACCCGCCCACGCCGAGAACGCGGTGCCGGCTCCGTACCAGCCCGGGATCATCAGCCGGCACTGGCTCCAGCTGAACACCCACGGGATCGCGCGGAGGTCCTCGATCCGTCCGGAGCTGCTGCGCGCGGCGGGGCGGCTGCCGACGTTGAGCTCGGCGATCTCGCCCAGCGGGGTCAGCTCGCGGAAGAACTCGGCGAACCGAGGCGTGTCGTAGACCAGCCCGCGGTATGCCGCGAACGCCAGGTCGGAGAGCTGCTCCATCGCCGCATCGCCCGCCATCGGTGTGCTCCGCGCTCCGCCGATGGACGCTGCCGACGCTTCGAGCGTCGCCGCCAGCAACGCCTCGAGATGATCGCGTGCCAGCACCGGATCGGCGAAGTGCGCGGCGACCATCTCACCCTGCTCGGTCAGGCGCAGCGCCCCCTGCGCGGTCCCGGCCGGTTGGGCGACGATCGCGTCGAAGCTCGGACCGCCACCTCGCCCGACGGTGCCGCCGCGCCCGTGGAACAACCGCAGCCGAACGCCCGCATCGCCGGCCGCGTCGACGAGATCCTGCTCGGCCCGGTACAGCGCCCAGTTGGCGGTGAGGTACCCACCGTCCTTGTTGCTGTCGGAGTAGCCGAGCATCACCTCCTGGCCGCCGCGGTTGTCGACGAGGCCTCGATACGCAGCGGTCGAGAACATCGCGCGCAGCGTCGCCCCGCCCCGCCGGAGATCGTCGATCGTCTCGAACAGGGGCACGATGTCGACCCCGCCGCCCAGGCCGACCTCGCGTAGCAGCACCGCGACCTCCAGCACGTCGCTGACGGACTCCGCCTTCGAGATCACGTACTGGCTGATCGCCCGGGGACCCAGCCGGGCGATGCCCTCGGCAGCCGCGACGAAGATGTCCAGCTCCGCAGCGGTCGCTGGCGTCGTCGTCCTGCCCGGCAGGCGCAGCGGACGCGGCGACGCCAACTCGGCCGCGAGGAGCGATGTGCGCGCGGCTTCGTCGAGCGACAGGTAGTCAGCGTGGACGTGGGCCGCGGTGAGCAGCTCGGCGACGACGTTCTGGTGGACGGCCGAGTTCTGGCGGAGGTCGAGCGTGCACAGGTGGAATCCGAACAGCTCGACGTCGCGCCGCACCGGCTCGACACGGAGCTCGGCCAACACCCCGGCACCGTGTGCGCGGAGGGAGGCGATGACGACATCGAGGTCGGCGATCAGCGAGCGGGGACTGTCGTACGGCGGAAGCACCGCATGCGCCGGCGCGCCGGGGACCTCTCCGACGAGCTCCAGCGCAGTGGCGGACAAGCGGGCGTGCATGCCGCGCAGTGCGCGGCGGTACGGCTCGTCGGCGCGGAACGGCGAGTCGTCGCCGGACACGTCGGCCAGCGCGACGAGTGCGTCATCCGGGGCGACGAGGCGGGACGAGATGCTGAGCTCACGCCCGAGCCGGGCAAGGCCGTCGAGGTGGTGGGCGATGGCCACCTGCGCCTGCAGCCGCAACGCGTCACGCAGCTCGCCGGCCGTGACGAACGGGTTGCCGTCGCGGTCGCCACCGATCCATGAACCCATCGGCACGAACGGATGTGCCACGCGCGGTGCGGCGTCGGGCCACGTCGCGGCGAGCAGCGACGTGGCGTCGGCCTGCAGCGCGCCGATCGCCTCGAACAGTGACAGCGGGTAGTAGCCGAGCGCCTCGTTGGTTTCGTCCCGCACGCGCAACTTCGACAACCGCAGGATCGCGGTGTGCCACAGCAGCAGCACCTCGACGCGGAGCGCAGCCATGATCTCGTCGAGCCCGCGGGGCGTGGCGCGGTCACGCGACACGAGCAGCTCGACGATGTTGTGGCGCACGGCCAAGACCGTCTTGCGGCGGACCTCCGTCGGGTGAGCGGTGATGACGGGGCTGACCCACAACGCATCGAGCACCGGGGCCATGGCGGCGCTGTCGTGTTCAACCGCGAGGCGAGCGACCGTGTCGGCCAGCGTGCCGCGTCCAGATCGGTCCTCACGGCCGACGCGCTGGCGAACGTCTTCGGCGATGTTGGCCAGGAACGAGAACCACGAGAACGCGCGGATCACCTCCAGCCCGAGCTCGATCGGCACACCGTGCAGCCACTCGTCCAGGCGGTCGAGCACGGGCCGACCTTCACGTCGTGCCGTCACCGACGCCCGGCGCACGGACTCGACCAGGTTGTAGACCTCGTCACCCGCCTGGTCGCGCACGACCTCGCCCAGCAACCGGCCGAGGAGGCGGATGTCTGCGAGGAGGAGTTGGTCGGACGCGTCGCGGCTCGGACCCGCTGGGGTGTCGGGTTGAGCCGCTGTGCTCACGTCGGCCCGATCAGCTTCGCTTTCATCGCATCGAACTCCGCCGCCGTCAACGCGCCCGAGTCCCGGAGCGCGACAAGCCGCTCGATCTCGGCGACAGGGTCAGCGGTGGGTGCAGCTGCCGTCGGGCTGCCGAACGAGATGGCGCCCTGCGGAAACTGGAACATCGGCATGCCTCCGCCGGCCGCGTGAGCGGCCTTGAGCTCGGCCGTCTCCTTGCGCAGCTCTGCGGTGCGGGCGCGCATCGCGTCGATGTCGAACCTGGGATCGCCGGCGAAGTCGAAGATCGTCTCGTGGCTCTCCGGGTCGTACTTCACGTTGACGACGTCGTACTCGTTCGGGCGCAGCCCCAAGATCGCGAACGACTCGTGCATCTCCACCCTGAACGGCTCGCCCGCCGCCGGACGGACATCGAGCACGAAGTCGTAGCGCCGGTAGTCATTGGAGCTGAGGTGCGAGTGGACCGTGGCCGAGACGACGGTCGCCTGCCCGGGGAGACCGTGCTTGCGGATGCGACGCTCGTCGAACATCGGCCGACGATATCAGTCCCGCTCGAGCCGACGCCGAGGATCCGGCGAGATCCGATCAAGCGCAACCACCCAGCGACCGTGTGTCGAGGAGCACCCTGGCGATGGCCACCCACGCACCGCCGTAATACGTCGGGTGCGCGGCATCGAGGGCGGATGCCTGGTCGAGCAGATGCTCCGACGCGGCGTGGTCCCCGGCCGCGTGTGCTGCCGCAGCGGCGGCGACGACGGTGATCGGATGGCGGGCCGGCCCCCTCGGCGCACCCTGTGGCGAATACGAGGCCACGATTCGATCAGCGTCGATCGAAGCGAAGAACGGCCACGCGGCCGCAGCGATGGCGCGGCCGTCGGCATCGCAGTCGGCGGCCAGCTGCACGAGCACCCGAGCCGCGTCATAGCTGAACCGCGGCGAGGTGCCGTCGGGCGCGTCCGCAGCGACGCCGTCGACGGTCGACCAATCGGTCGGCAGGTGGGGCGCAAGCGCCGTCTGCGCGGCGAGCAGCCGGCGAGATGCGGCCGCCACAGCGGACCAGGTTGGATCGTGGGTGAACCACCACAGCTGCGACATGGCTTCGACGACGAGGTAGCTCGGGTTGACCACACGCGCATCCGTGGCCCATGGCCCGGCGACGAGCATCCGTCCATCTGGCACAGACACGGTCTCCGTCGCGAGCACCGCCCGGCCGATCCGTTCGGCGTCGCCCGTCAGATCCGAGTCGCCGAACCGGCGCCCGGCCAATCCGAGCGCCCATGCAGCGATCAGGTCGGCGTCCGTTGCCGCGCCGTCGTCGACCACACGGCCTTCGGACCAACGCCACCCGAGCAGCCCGTCTGGCCGTTGGAGGTGATCGGCGGCCCATTGCCAGGCGAGGCGGAACCGGGCTTCGTCGCCCGCTCCGACAGCGAGCAGCATCGCATACGCCTGCCCCTCGCTCACCGTGTCGCCTCCCTGATCGGAGCGGACGACGCGACCATCGGATGTGAGGTGGTCGTCGAGGAACCGATCAGCAGCGTCGACCGCCAACACGGCGGGCGATCGCGGCGCCAGCCGCCCGCTCGTTTCCTGACCGCACATCGGCAGCGCCAACAGCAACATCACCGGTGCGAGACGGCGCATGCGCTGCCGGGGAGGCGTCACGCGGCGACCTCGTCCTCGCGTACTGCGGGCATGGCCGCGGGTCTGGCCAGTGAGGGCACGACGGCCGTGGCGACACCGTGCGACAGGACAACGATGTGCAGGGCAAGGAAACCGACGTTGTTCAGGGTTGCCGGTGAGCGGTCGCGGATCAGTCCGCACAGAGCGGCCGCCACGAGCACACCCAGCACCACGAGAGTCGGCATCGCCGGCTTCCACTGGCGTTCCGCGTCGCCCTGCTTCGGCGTCACCACGAAACGACTCGGTCGCTGCAGGAGCGCCTGCCACGACGCATGCACGTGCACCCAGAAGGTGGAGGTCGCGAGGCTGTATGCGGCAAACGTGTAGCTGCCGGCCCCGACGCTGGCCACCGTCGCGATGGCCAGAGCGAAGTACGGCGCGAACGCGGCGAGGAAGCCGTCGGCCGAACTACCCGAGAGCGGCTGCACGCCGGTGACGATGCGGATCACGGGCAGCGAGAGGTAGACGAGGACCGTCCACCCGGACAGGAAGTACGACGCCGACAGCAGGTACTGGAGCTTCTTGCGCAGCGGCAGGCTCGACCGGGCCACGGATGGGATCGCGCCCACGCAACCACGCGCCCATCGGTGCTGCTGGCTGACGTACGATCCGAGGTCCTCCGGCCCCAGGCCGTTCGCGAGCACGATCGGCACGTACTCCGACGCCCACCCGTGCTCGTGCAGGCGCACCGAGAGCTCGAAGTCTTCGGTGACCGAACCCTCCGGGAACCCGCCGACGTTGTCCAACGCGGTGCGCCGGAAGACGACGTTGGTCCCGCAGCAGAACATCGAGTCGTGCGCCGCCTTGCCGCGTGCGATCGGCCCGAAGAACAGCGCCTGCTGGCTCCATGCTGCGGCCGCGATCGTGTTCGTGCACGCATTGGCGTAGTACTGCGGCGTCTGCACGAACGCGACCTCGGCGCGGCCGAACTTCGGCAGCGTCTGCAGGAGCAGGTCTGGATGCGGCACGTGATCGCAGTCGAGGACGAGGATGAACGGCGCG
>JAOBWO010000266.1 GCA_025463415.1 Acidimicrobiales bacterium
CCGGGTTGCTGCGTGCATCGGCCAGCAGCGAATCGATCTTCGGGTCGTTGATCCGGCCGAAGTTGAGCGCAAGGCTGCCGTCTGGCGGGCCCGACACCGAGTTCCACCAGTAGTTCTGCTGGTCCACGGTCAAGCCTGCGTGGTTGCGCCAGCCGTACATGTAGAAGCTCGGCACGCCGAACAGGGCGTTGTTGATGAAGTCCGACTGCGGGACGACGTCGACAGTGGTGTTGACACCGATCGCCGACCAGTACCCCTTGAGCAGCTCGGCTTCCTGATCGCCGATGGCGGTCGTGGTGTGGCCGTACTCGACGGTGATGTCACCGGGGTGGTCCTTCTGGTAGTCGGCGATCAGGGCCGTCGCGGCGTCGACGTTCTTCGCCGTGTCGAACCCGTTGTCCTCGAGGTATCCCTCCTGGCCGGGCGAGAAGAGGCCATTGGCCACCTTGGTCAGGCCACCTTCGGTGAGATCGATGATCTCCTGGCGATCGATCGCCATCGACAGTGCGCAACGCACACGCTGGTCCTGCAGCGGACCGGTCTTGTACAGGTCGATGAGGAGGTAGTTGGTCTCGACGAAGTCGGTCTGCTCCTTCATCGGGAAGTTGTCCGGATCGGCACGGAAGTCGCTGACGACCTGGGCCGACGACGTCGAGAAGATGTCGAGCTCACCGTTCTGCAGAGCTTCCTCGGCGACCTGGCTGTCGGCGATCACCTTGAAGTCGATCTCGTCGAGGTACGGCAACTGCACGCCGTTGGCGTCCTTCTGCCAGTAGTTCGGGTTGCGCTTGACCACGAGCTGATCGTCGGGGGTGTAGCTCTCGACGGTGAACGGGCCGGAACCGATGGGCGCGACGGCCTTGGTCGGATCAGCGGCGACGGCGTCGAGCCATGCAGGCGATGCGATCAGGCCCCACTGCGTGGTGAAGGCCGATGCGAAGCCGGGCCACGACAACGGCGTGTTGGGATCGCCGTCCTTGCCGGTGAACACCGTGAAGGACTTGCCGTCATCGCTCTTGACGATGTCGAGGATCTTGACGGGGGCGCCGGTCGAGTCGACAGCGCCAGACGGATCATCGATCTTCGCGACGTCGGTCAGCGCCTTGGCGATGAGGAAGCCGGAGCCGGTGGTCTGCAGGTTCTTGATGACTGCATCGACGTCGACGGGAGTGCCGTCGGAGAAGCTGATGCCGTCACGCAGGGTGATGGTCCACTGGGAGAAGTCCGCGTTCGGGGTGATCGATTCGGCCAGGTACGGGTGGACCTTGCTGTCGGCGCCGAACGCCGCGAGCGGGTCGAAGAACGAACGGGCGCGCTCTTGGCAGTACGAGTCGCACTGCATCGCCGCGGGCGTCCAGGCGTTCTTGACCTCGGCCTCGCCGCTGACGACGAGCTTGCCGCCGGGCTTGACATCGTCGACCGAGGGAAGGCTCCCTGTGCCTGCCGTGGACGTGTCGGTGCTGGCGACGGTCGAGTCGCTGGTGGCGGTCGCATCCGTGCCGATGGTGGTGTCTACGCCACCGGTGTCTGCCGTGGTCGCAGCAGTCGTGTCGGCGGCACCGGTCGTCTCGGTGGACCCGCCTGCCGTGGTGGCTGTCGTGCCCGCCGCAGTCGAGGCCGGAGCAACGCTGTTGCCGTCGTCCTTCTTGCTGCACGCTCCCGCGATCAGCGCCAGGCTGACCACTGCGGAGCCGAACAGCACCGTTGGTCGGCGCCGGCGCCCTGTCTGAACTGCTCGTTTCGTCGTCCGCATGGACTCCCCCTTTGGTTCACGGTGGACTGAGTACCCGATTCCCACTGCACTGGGGAGACGGAAACGCAGTGTTGTGACCCCTGCCACAACGAGGAGCACATTACTCACACCCGCTGCGGGGCGGGCAACACGAGCCGAAACGATGCACGCGAACGCGTCGAGCGCTCGTCGCGGGCCGGGCCGGGACCGCCGTAGCCTTGCGGAGTGCTGCGCGACGACGGTCTGGCCCGGCCCCTCGCCGCACGCCTGCGCCCGAACCATCCACACCGCGACGAGATCATGCGCCGACACGACGCAGCCGTCGAAGCGGGTCTGCCCGCCTACCGCGACCCGACGAGCGGGTTCGCCGTCTTCACCGCCGCGTTCCTCGCCGCGCGGGGCGCGTGCTGTGGCAGCGGATGCCGCCACTGCCCATATGCTGGCCCGGCTCCTGGCCCGGTTCGCGGCCCAGTTCCGGGCACGTGATCGACCCGCTACGGTCGGGTCGATGGCAGCCCAGGCGGAATCGGCGAACGCGAAGAAGACGGCGAAGCGGATCGAGGCCAGGGATCGCAAGTTCCTCGAGCGGCTGGCGGTGCGGCCCGACGACAAGAGGTTCGCGTTCAAGCAGCGCCGGTCCGACCACACCTTCGGCTGGGAGCGCGAGCAGGCGGAGCAGGAGCTGTCCGTGCTGCTCGTCGACATCGACCGGCTCCAGCAACGGCTCGCCGCGGAGGCGAGCCGCAGTCTGCTCGTCGTGCTCCAGGCGATCGATGCTGCCGGCAAGGACGGCGCCGTGCGCAGCGTGTTCGGTCCGCTCAACGCGGCCGGTGTGCGCGTCACCAGCTTCCGGTCACCGACCGGCGCCGAGCTCGGTCACGACTTCCTCTGGCGCGTGCACGCCGAGGCGCCCGCCAAGGGCGAGATCTCGGTGTGGAACCGCAGCCACTACGAAGAGGTGCTGATCGTGCGGGTCAAGAACCTCGTGCCGGAGGAGCAGTGGCACCGTCGCTACCGGCACATCCGCGAGTTCGAGCGGATGCTGTCAGAGGAGGGCACGCACATCGTCAAGATCAACCTGCACATCTCCAACGCCGAGCAGCGCGAGCGCCTGCAGGCCAGGATCGACGACCCCGAGAAGCGATGGAAGTTCCGTCTCGGAGACCTCGACGATCGCAAGCTGTGGCCGAAGTACATGAAGGCCTACGAGGCGGCGATGAACGAGACCAGCACCGACGCTGCGCCGTGGTACGTCGTGCCCGGCGACCACAAATGGGTTCGCAACCTCGCCGTCGCCCGCATCGTCCACCACGCACTGACCCAGATCGACCCGCAGTTCCCGCCGGACGACCCGGCGATCCTCGGCCTGGTCGTCACGTAGCGCGCCGGAAGCACTTGTTAACAGGCGCGTGACCGAGCGTTCGCAGGGATCACGCCTCGACCTGATGTACGAATTGTAAAGTTCGAGCGCCATGCCCGTCCTCGTTCCCACCAGCCTCGACGATGCGGTGTCGATGCTCGCCGACGCACCGGACGCGCTCGTGTTGGCCGGCGGGACGGACGCGATGGTCGAGATCAACATGGGTCATCGCCACGCGCCGACGCGCGTGATCGCGCTGAACCGGGTGGCCGAGCTGCGTTCGTGGACCTTCCACCCGGACACATCGACACTGCGGATCGGTGCCGCCGTCACGTACGCCGAGATGATGGAGCCGCCGATCGCCGATCTGGTGCCGGCGTTGGCGCAGGCTGCGCGCACGGTCGGGTCGCCGCAGATCCGTCACGCCGGCACGCTCGGTGGCAACCTCGGCACGTGCTCGCCGGCCGGCGACGGGCTGCCGGTGCTCGCCGCGCTGGACGCCGTCGTCCACCTGGCCAGCTCGGCGGGCGAGCGGTCGATGCCCGTCGCGGAGTTCATGGTCGGTGTGAAGCGCAACGCCCGCTGGCCCGAGGAGTTGATCGCGGGCGTGACGTTGCCCGTGCTCAGTGGGTACCAGGGGTACACCAAGGTCGGCGTGCGCAACGCGATGGTGATCGCCCTCGCGACCGCGTGCGTCGTGGTCGACACGCCGAGCAGGTCGATCCGGCTCGCGATCGGGTCGGTCGCCCCCACCATCATCCGATGCGGTGATGCCGAGGGGATGGCGATGGCCGATGTCGACTTCGCGAGCGGCACCGCGTCGGCGGCGACGGTGGCCCGCTTCGGTGAGCTCGCTGCCGCGAGCAGCAGGCCGATCGACGACCACCGCGCGACCGCGGACTACCGCCGGCACGCGATCTCGGTGCTGTCCAGCCGGCTGCTGAGGAGGGCGTTCCCGCATGAGTCGTGAGGCCGAGGCCGGATCCGTGCCCTTGGGGTTCCACGAGCACTACACCCTGCACGTCAACGGCGAGTCCCGCGAGGTGCTCGACGCGTGGATGGGGGAGAGCCTGCTCTACGTCCTCCGCGAGCGGCTCGGTCTGATGGGCAGCAAGGGCGCGTGCGAGCAGGGCGAGTGCGGGTCGTGCAGCGTGCTGGTCGACGGCGAGCTGGTCTGCAGCTGCCTGGTGATGGCGGCCAGCGCCATCGATCAACCGATCGTCACGATCGAGGGCGTGGCCCCGCTCGGATCACCGAGCGACGTGCAGCGCGCGTTCGTCGAAGCCGGCGCCGTGCAGTGTGGCTTCTGCACGCCGGGACTGATCATGGCCGCCCACGCGCTGCTCGAGCGATCGGCCGCGCCGAGCGAGCTCGAGATCCGCGAGGAGCTCAGTGGCAACGTCTGCCGGTGCACGGGCTACGGCCGGATCATCGAGGCGGTCCAGCGGGTGTCGATCTCCCGGCAGTCCGCAGCAGTCGAACGCGAGTCCGCGCGATGACCCTGGTCGGCACCGAGCGGATCCACCGGGGTCG
>JAOBWO010000275.1 GCA_025463415.1 Acidimicrobiales bacterium
GTGCTGCGACCTGTTCGCGCATCGGCAGCAACTCGGCGATCGGATCCCACGGGGAATCGCGCAGCACGAGATCACCATCGACCTGGATTCGGTACACCAGTGAGGAGGTCGAGGAGACCTGGACGACGTGCGGCGGGAAGTCGTATCGCTTCTCGGTGCCGCCGACGGCGCGTGAGTACTTCAACCACCACTGGTGCTCGGTCCAGGTCTGCTGACCTTCGGTGGAGATGTCGGCGCCGACCTCACCGGAGAACTCCAGGAAGGTGTAGCCCTGATGGTGTGCGCGGGCGACGACGTGGTTCCCGATCCGGAAGTACTTGATGGTGCAGGGGAACTTCGGCTGACCGTTGAGCTCGTTGCTGATGAAGATCGCTTGCTCCTGGTCGATCCCGTAGCCGATGTTGTAGAGCCCCTCGATGCCGTCGTACCGGGCCGGCACCATGATGACGACGCCGAACTCGGGCTCGCCGGCGATCGGCACCTGGTACACGTGGATGTGAACGTGTGGCTCGGCTCCGGGCTTGATGCCGGGGGGAAGGAGGTCGGCGATCCGGTCCGGGTCGGTGCGATAGATGACTCGCAGCGTCGGCCAGTTGGAGTAGTCCCCGGGCGTGATCGGATCAGGCTGTGCCATGACGTTCCCCTTTGATGTCGCAACATTTCCGAAATCGGTACGATAATACGGTTCGTGACGTGTCGGGTCAATCGTTCGCGGCACATATCCGCACTGCGTCGGCATTGACGAACCGCGTGGTCGTTGTATTATCGAATCGAGTTCGATTATCGAAGGGGTGCTCGACATGAGCAAGTATCTGGTCATCTCGTCCGACGGTCACGCCGGGCCGCCCTCGGATGTCTACCGCGAATACCTCGAAGAGCGATATCGGGTCCCGTTCGACGAGCACCAGGCACTGATCGCGAGCATGCGGGTCACCAACGACGCGTTCATCGAGGAGTGGGACGAGGAGACGGGTGACCACGACATGCTGGCGGGCTACGGCCCGGCAGTGCGCGACGGCATGCTCGACAAAGAAGGTGTCGCCGCTGAGGTCCTCTTCCCCGACGCCGACGTGCTGGGCACGGGCAGGCTCGGGTCCTCTCCGTTCGGTTCCGGCCTCGCGTCCGGTCGTGACGCTGATCCCGAGACGGTCAAGGCGGGTGCCCGCGCCCACAACCGGTGGCTCGCCGACTTCTGCCGGACCAACCCGCACCGCCGCATCGGCGTGGCCGTGGTGCCCGTCACGGCCGGCGTCGCGGAGGCCGTGGCAGAAGTGCACGCCGCTGCCGACATGGGGCTCCGCGGCGTGATGATGCCGACGCGCTGGTTCGGCCAGCCCGCGTACCTCGACCCGATGTACGACCCCTTCTGGTCCGCGTGCGCGGAGACCGGACTCGTGTTGCACACCCACTCCGGCGCCGGTCCGTCCGACTACCCGCTCGGGCCGGGTTTCCTCTCGATCTACGCGTCCGAGGCGTACTGGTGGGCGGCACGGCCGTTCTGGGTCCTGCTGCTGTCAGGTGTGTTCGAACGACACCCGAAGCTGATGTACTCGATCGCCGAGAACGGGGCGTGGTGGGTGCCGGATCAGCTCAAGCGGATGGACGAGAAGTGGGTGGGAGGGCACAACACCCGCAAGTTCGGCGACGCGTTCAAGCAGGACATGACGATGAAGCCGAGCGAGTACGTGGCTCGCAACTGCTTCTTCGCTGCATCCACTCCGGGAGTGGACGAGATCGATCGCCGCTACGAGATCGGCATCGGCAACCTGTTGTGGGGCAACGATCTGCCTCATCCGGAAGGCACCTATCCGCACACCCGCGAGTGGATCGCCACTCGCTTCGGGGCGGTGCCGGAGGACGAGACCGCGCAGATCCTCGGGTTGAACGCCGCCGCGCTGTACCGGGTCGACACCGCGGCGCTGGCCGATCTCGTCGACCGGATCGGCCCGACGCCCGAAGACGTGCACGGCAAGATCGCCGTCTGACCGATTGCGGCTGGCGGCGGGGGCACCCGGTCATCCCATCTGGTGCATCTCCGTCGCGTTCTCGCCGCGTGAGAACTTCTCCAGGCGCTCGGTCAGCGTCGCGATCGCCCGCTCGGGGTTCAGGATCATCACGAACCGGCCGTCGCGGATGCCGTCGACGACGAGCCCGGCGAGCTCGTCGAGCGACTGGATCGGCATGCCTCGCTCGCGCAGCAGGGCGACGGTCAGCGCCGGCGTGGTCCGTGGGCGCTCGCGGGCGAGCTCTGTCGGGCGGTTGCGGTCCGAGGTCCACAGGCCGGTGTCGAGCAGGCCTTGGCCGGACGGGTAGAACACGGCGGCGCGGACCCTGGCCGATTGCGAGTGGAGCTGGGCGTCCAGGCACTCCGTCAGGCACGTCACGGCGCTCTTCGTCGCGGCGTAGACCGACGCCGTCGGCATCGGCGCGATCGGGCCGTCGGGGGAGGAGGTGTTGATCACGATGCCCTCCTCGCCGGACTCGAGCATCCGCGGGACGAACGCCTGGATGCCGTGTGCCACCCCGAAGACGTTGACCGAGAAGGTCCACTTCCAGTCGTTCGGCGTCGTGTCCCAGACTGCAGCGCTCGGCGGTCCGACGCCGGCGTTGTTGCACAGCACGTGGACCTTGCCGTACTCGGTGAACGCCGCTGTTGCGAGCGCTTCGACCGACTCGAACGACGTCACGTCGGTCTGCACGCCGATCACCTCGGCGCCGGCGTCGCGCAGCTCGCCGACCGTGCGGTCCAATGCCCCGGCCTCGATGTCGGCGATGACCAGCTTCATCCCCTCCCGGGCGAAGCGCTCGGCGATGGACTTGCCGATTCCCCCGGCGCCTCCCGTGATGACGGCAACGCGACCTGTCAGATCTTGCACGTGTTCCCCTGTTGACTCGTTTTCGAAAAGCATACGATAATGGGCCCTGGCCGACAAGGCGTGGCTCGGCACTGCGTGCAGGGCACCGTGGCCGTCGGCAAGGATTGCAGCGTCATGGAGAGGGGCCCGACGATGACTGACATCACGGAGATCAACGCCGAGGAAGCGCGGCCGGAACGCTCGCTCGCGTTCGGTGAGCTGAGCTCGACCGCGATCAACGAGCTCAACGGCGGGCTGCCGTCCGGCCTGCCGATGCCGCGGAACCTCGCGATGGTCACCGATCCGTCGCAGCGCAAGCTCGTAACACACTTCAAGGGTCGGCGGGTTCCCTTCCCGGTGCCGAACGGCTGGTTCGTCGTCGCCGAGTCGAAGGACCTGCATCCCGGCGAGGTGCGCGCCCTGTTCTACTTCGATCGCGATCTGGTCCTCTACCGCGGCGAGGATGGCGTGGCCCGAGTCATGGACGCGCACTGCACGCACCTCGGTGCCCACCTCGCGGTCGGCGGCCGAGTGGATGCGAACTGCCTGCGGTGCCCGTTCCACGGTTGGGCCTTCGACGGCTCGACCGGACGGTGCGTCGACGTGCCGTACGGAGACACCAAGCACGTCCCGCCGAAGGCGCACAACCGCTCGTATCCCACGATCGAGCGCAACCACATGATCTGGGCCTGGTACCACGCCAAGGACGGCGAGCCCTTCTACGACGTGCCCCAGGTCGAGGAGTTCAGCGACGACGAGTGGTCGCCCATCCTGTGCCGGGACTTCGTGATCAACGTCGCGGCGCAGGAGATGGCCGAGAACAACGTCGACTTCGCCCACTTCCGCTACGTCCACGGCACCGAGGCGATCCCCGAGAACGACTTCATCGTCGACGGCACGTACAAGCGCACCACCAGCCTCGACGGCGCCTTCGTTCGTGAGGGCTACGGCCTCGGCCTCGGCGTGTTGCGGGTCAAGGGCTACGTCACGTTCTTGTCGTCGACGACCCCGATCGACGAATCCACGGTGCATGTGCGATGGATCTTCACCGCACCGAAGTCGAACGGGGAGGGCGCGGCGGAGCAGGCAGCGGATGCGTTCTTGTCCGGTGTCAGTCAGGACATCCCGATCTGGGAGAACAAGATCTACCGGGACCCACCGATCATCACCAAGACCGAGAAGCTGATCCTCGAGCACCGTCGCTGGTCGCTGCAGTTCTACTCCGACTTGGCGTGACGCCGGCGGAGCGCAACCCGTCGCCGAGCTTCACGCGATCCGGTGAGCCGCTCGGACCAGCGGCATCTCCATCTGGTTGACGATCCCGGGTGCCGCGGCGCACGTCGCGCGGATCGCATTGACGACGGGCATCGCCGTGACCGTTGCGCCGGGGAGGTTCCCGGCGAGCGCTTCGATCTTGCAGCGCACGCCCGGATCGCCTTCGATCTCGATCAGGTAGCCGTTGGTCACCGGCCAATCGGGAGTCATCTCGCTACCGAGCTTCCACACGAACCGGCACTCGATGACCGGCCGATCATCACGGATGCCTGCGACGACCCCCTGGATGCCGGCGACCCGTCCGGCGCCGACCGTCATGAACCCGAAGTCGGTGTCCCGATCGGCCGTCGCGGTCTCGACCCGGAAGTCGACCCGGTCGACCTCGACGCAGAGCGCACGGGCCAGCACCCGGATCTGGTCCTTGAACGAGCCGCACGACGCCTCGGCCATGACCGCGACCTCGGGATCGCCCGCGTCGCGATCGAAGCCCATCGCGCGGAACATCGGCGCGTTTCCGTACTCCTGGATGTCGAGCGATTCGAGGATCGACAGGCGATCGATCGTCCGGCACATCGCACTCGCGGCCAGGGCGACCATCGGCGCATGACCAGGGTAGATGCCGCTGCTGTACAGCGACGCGCGGCCCCGAGCGGCGGCCTCGCGGATGCGTCGGGTGGCGACGTCGCCGTGGCCCTCGCCGGCGAGCATGTACATCGTCGTGACCACGTTGATGCCGGATTCGAGGACGCGCTCGAGGTGATCGAAGTCGGGACGGTACGCGGTGTAGACGACGCAGTCGGGCTGGAGGGCGATCAGCGCTTCGACGTCGTCGGTCGAGATCACCCCGATCGGACCGATCCCACAGAGGTCGCCGACATCGCGTCCGACCTTGTCGGCGGAGTAGGCGAAACATCCGATCAGCTCGAGGCCGGGATCGCCGAGGATGCCGATGACGGCCGCAGTGCCGGTCTTGCCGGTCGTCCACTGGACCACCCGTAGGGCGCTCGATGCCGCGCCCACGATCGGGGTCACGCCCCGGCTCGACCGTGGTGTACGACGGGTTGCCACGGAAGGTCGTACGAGATCGCGATGCCGCGCAGCACGAGTTCGAGCACCTGTTCGAAGCTCGATCCCGGCCCGGATCGACGATCCTTGACGAGGCGCCGGATGTTGCGGAGCTGATTGGTCGGTGTCACCTTGAGGAGCTGACGAACCGCGTCGCCACCCCCTGCATCGCTGGCCACGTCCCGCTCCCGCTTCTCGGCGATGACGAGGCCGAGCGCGCTTGCCGCCACCAAGCGATAGGCGTCGTTCGCCTGGCTGATCGTGAACCCTTCGTCGACCAAGACGCCGAGGATGATGTCGAGGTTGGGGAGCACGGATTCGAGACCGATGGCCCCGTCCAGGTACTGGCTCAGCAGGCCCGGCTGGGTCGTGAAGACCGCGTGGTTGTAGTGCCCCCAGTCGAGCAGCCACTGCGCCCAGGTCTGCCCGTGGAAGGTGGGCAGCGGGACGGCCTGCGCGGATCGCTCCGCCGCGGCGCGCATCAGATCTTCGCTGCCGTCGACGTAGTGGTAGAGCGCGGAGATCGACACGTTGAGGTGATCGGCGACAGCTCGCAGGGTGAGACCCTCGAGGCCGAGCTCGTGCGCAGCGTCGGCGATCATCGCCCGGTTCAGCCGCGCGGGCCGGCCGGCCTTGCGCGCAGGTTGTGAGGGCGAGAGTTCGCGGGAGGTCACCGAGGGAAGAGTACAGAGCGTGTCGGGGCGACAAGTGGGTTGCGCCGGAAGTGTTCGCGTGCCATTCTTGATACGACATCGAAAACTCCTCGCGGGGGCGAGTGGCGATCGGTGACGGGGATCGAACGGTCATCGAGACGGGCTGCTCGACATCGGTTCATCAACGGGGAGGACAGAGCATGAGGATCGGACGCGCGGGAACGGCACTGTTGATCGGGTTGGCCGGAATGGCCGTCGCCTGTACGAGCCAGGCCGACAGGGCGAGCTCCACGACATCGGCTGCGTCGACCACCCTGCCGGTGTCCTCGTCGGCGTCGAGCCCGTCCAGGGACGGTTCCGGAGCCGGTTCCAGCGTCCCCGAATCGGCGGCGCCGGACTCGTCCGTTGCCGACACGGCCGGCACCAGCTCGTCGTCCCCGGACACCGCAGCGACGGTCTCGAGCGCGCCCGTCACGTCGGACAGCACGGCGCCCGCTGTGCCCGGGCTGGCGGCGGACAACGACAACGCCGGCTCCTCCACCGGGATCACCGACGACTCGATCAACGTGGCGTACATCGGCGCTGACTTCAGCGCACTCGCCGGCACCGGGCTCGTGCCGGACCTCGGGGATCAGCAGAAGCAGGTGCAGAGCTTCGTCGACGAGATCAACGCCAACGGTGGGATCGCAGGGCGTCAGATCAAGATCCACTTCAAGCTGATCAGCATCCTTGCCGGCGGGCCAGATGTGATCCAGGCGGAATGCATCGCTGCGACGCAGGAGTTCCAGGCCGCCGTCGTCGTGTTGGCGCCTGCAGCGGCGCGAGACATGGCGCGCTGCACGTCGGTGACGAACAAGACCCTCACCCTCGAGACGACCGCGTTCGACGACGCGCTCTACAGCGAGTCCCAAGGACGGCTGATCTCCACGGGTGGCATGACCGTCGACCGCCAGTTCCGGGCGTGGGCGGACAAGATGTCCGAGCTCGGCTACCTCGACGGCAAGACGATCGGCGTCGTCGTCGGTGACCAGCCGGCTGAGTTCTCCAACGCGGTCAACAGCGCTCTCGTGCCGGAGCTGGAGAAGCTCGGCCACCCTGCGGCGCAGGTGATCACGCTGCCGTGCACGTCGAGCCAGACGGCGTGCGAGCAGTACGACGTCGCCGCGACGAAGCTGCAGGAGTCGGGCGTCGACACGGTGTTCATGGAGCTCGCCAACACCTTCGGCACGGGCCTCATCCAGGCCGCGTCGGACATCGACTACCAGCCGAAGTGGTTCCTGGAGGGCAACCAGGTGACCGACACCGTCCTGAAGTTCCTTGACTCGGTCAAGGCTTCCTTGGACGGCTCGGTCGGCGTCGGGTTCTCGTTCAACATCCCGACGGACATCAACCAGGGCGCCACCGACTGCAACAAGATCGTGAGCGATCGCAGCGGCGAGACCGACGCGCCGGGATCCGATGCGTTCGGATTCGTCTCGAACGTCTGCGGTGCGTTCCAGACGCTCCAGCTGGCGGGCAAGCAGCTCGTCGGCAAGCCGCTCGATCAGGGCACGCTCATCGCTGCGATCGAGGGGCTCGGAACGATCCACTACGGGATCGGGCCGGACGGCAGCCTGTCCGCCACCAAGCACGACGCCGGCGACTACCTGTTCCTGTGCGACTACCAGGCAGCCACCGGAACCTGCGTCCGGCGCAGCGAGCCGCCGTTCAAGGTGCCCGCCTGACGATGTCGGCCGACGCCGACGACCACGCCGTCGCTCGAGGTTCGGCAGCGACGCTTGCCGCGACGGTGCTGGCCGAAGAATCTCTCCGCCACCAGGCCCAACAGGCTGCGCCCGCCGTGGTGTTGCCCGACGACCTGCTGCCCGGAGTCGGCTCTGACGCGATCTCCCTGCGCCAGGCGATGCGCGCCGGGGGCGCAGCCCTGCTGATCACGCTCGGCATGTCTCGTGTGGTCGACTCGATCGAGCTCGCAGCGATCAGCGTCCTCGCCCCGGACATCCAGAAGACGCTCCACGTCAGCGACGCCGTGATCGCTGCGATCGGCGGCGCCTTCGGGGTCCTGTTCCTCGTCGGCTCGATCCCGATCAGCACGCTGGCCGATCGGCATCCGCGCAAGCTGATCGCCGCAGCGTCGATGGCGTGCTGGTCGGTGTTCGTGTTCGCGACCGGGTTCGCCGGCGCGGCGTTCTACCTGTTCCTCGCTCGCCTCGGCGTCGGGATCAGCCAGAGCTACGCGCTGCCGGTCAACCAGCCGTTGATCGCCGACGGTTACCCCATCGAGGCTCGCTCGCGTGTGTTCGCGGTCTACAACGGGATGGAAGTCGCGGGCAGGACTGCGGGACCGCTCATCGCAGGTGGGCTGGCCGGGGCGATCGCAGGACCGGAGAGCTGGCGGTGGGCCTTCTGGGTGATCGCCTTCGCCGGCCTTCCGGTCACCATCGCGACCCTCCGCCTGAAGGAACCGCGACGAGGACGCAACGAAATGAACGCCGTGCTCGGCGCCGAGCTCGCTCCGGCGATGGCGGAGCTGCCCGTCTCTGTCGGCGTGGCATTCGAACGCCTCCGCAAGATCCGCAGCTTCCACTTCTTCCTCACCGGGATCGCAGCGCTGGGCTTCGCGCTGTTCAGCATCCCGCTGTTCCTGAACCTCTACCTCGAGGACCACTTCGGGCTGACCGCATGGCATCGCGGGATCGTCGGCTCGGCGATCGCCGCGCCCAGCATCGCGGCGCTCGCGTTCGCGGCACCGAGGATCGATCGCCTGTACCGGCGCAGCCCGCCGGCATCGCTCGTGTTCGTGGGCACGATGATCGGGGCGTTCGGCGTCCTGCTGGTGGCCGGCCTGTTCATGCCGAACGTCGGATTGCTGGTCGTCTTCTTCGCTCTCGGCACGGCGTTGGCGCAGTGCGGGTTCGTGGGTGTGTTCGCGGTGGCCAGCTCGGTGATCCCGTACCGGTTGCGTTCGCGGGGTGCTGCGATGCTCGGCGTGTACGTGACGGTCTTCGGCGGCTTCTTCGGCGCGGTCCTCACCGGGCTGCTGTCGGAGGCGATCGGCCGGCGCGGCGCGATGACCCTGGTGGTCCTGCCGTCGACGCTGGTCGGCGGAGCGCTGATCGCGTTCGGTGCGAAGTACGTGCGCAACGACATCTCGCAGTGCGTGGAGGAGCTGCTCGAGGAGAAGGCGGAGACGGATCGGATGCTCGAGTCCGATGCTGAGGTCGCCGCCATCCAGGTCCGCAACCTCGACTTCTCGTACGGCAACGTGCAGATCCTGTTCGACGTCAACCTGGATGTCCACCAGGGCGAGACGGTCGCCCTGCTCGGCACGAACGGCGCCGGCAAGTCCACGCTGCTGCGCGTGATCAGCGGGCTCGGAGTGCCGAGCCGGGGCGTGATCCGACTGCACGGCCGCACGATCACCTACGCCGAGCCGGAGCTGCGCGCGCGGATCGGCATCGTGCAGCTGATGGGCGGCAACGCCGTCTTCGGCTCGCTCTCCGTCGACGAGAACATGCGCATGGCAGCCTTCCTGTACGACGCGACGGACGCCAAGCGGCGAAGCGAGGCATCGCTCGGCCGTTTCCCGGTGTTGACGGAGCGACGAAGGTCGTTGGCGAAGGACCTGTCCGGCGGTCAGCAGCAGATGCTCGCGCTGGCCATGGCGCTCGTCCACGAACCCGAGGTGCTGATCATCGACGAGCTGTCGCTCGGCCTGGCGCCGGTGACCGTGCAAGGTCTGTTGGAGATCGTGCGCGATCTCAAGGAGCATGGCCTGACGATGATCATCGTCGAGCAGTCGCTGAACGTCGCGCTCTCGATCGCCGACCGTGCGATCTTCATGGAGAAGGGCCAGGTCAAGTTCGACGGACCCGCGCAGGAGCTCGCCGAGCGAGACGACCTCGCGCGCGCTGTCTTCCTCGGCTCCACAGGGGCCGGCGAGGGATGATCACTGCGTTGGCCTTCGATGCCCCGCATCAGGTCCTCCTCAGCGGCGCGCTCCGTGGCCTCACCATCGGAGTGTTCGCGGTCGGGATCATCCTGCTCTATCGATCGAGTCGGATCATCAACTTCGCGCTGGGGGAACTGGGTGCGCTGTGCGCGGCGATCTTCGTCCGGCTGACGATCAACTACCACTGGCCGTTCTTCCCGGCACTCGGCCTCACCGTGGTGGTCGGCGCGATCCTGGGCGGGTTGCTGGAGCTGGCTCTGGTCCGTCGCCTGGGCAAGGGGCCCAAGGTGACGCTGACCGTGGCGACCATCGGTGCCGCACAGCTGTTCCTGTTCGTCCAGGCGGTGCTGCCCGACCTCAGCGTGTACTCGAAGTTCCCCACCGCGTTCACGAAGAAGTGGAAGATCGGCGACGTCATCATCCGCGCCGAGCACCTCGTCGCGGTCGTCGTCTTTCCGCTGATCGTCATCGCCCTGGCGATCTTCCTGAACCGCACCAAGCACGGAACAGCGGTCCGAGCGGCAGCGGACAACCCCGACGCGGCGCGCCTCTCCGGGATCAGCGTCAAGCGCGTGTCGTTCATCGTGTGGGCGATCGCCGGCGGCCTCGCCGCCGTCACCACCGTGCTGAACGCGCCCCTCGCCAACGCCAACGTCGCGTCGACCGGCCAGATCGGGCCGGGCATCCTGTTGCGTACGTTGGCGGTCGCGGTGATCGCCGGCATGTCGTCGATGACCGTGGCGGTGACCGCCGGCATCATCCTCGGTGTCGTGGAGGCGGTGGTCTTCTACAACAACCCCACCGACCCCGGCCGGATCAACGCGATCCTGTTCGTCGTCGTGCTCGTGGCCGTGCTGGTGACGTCGGCGCGGACCCGCTCGCTCGGCTCGCGTGAGCGGTTCTCGTTCGCGCCGCGAACTCGACCGATCCCGGCGGCACTGCAGGGCCGTTGGCTGATTCGCCATCACACCAAGATCGGTGGCGCGATCGCGTTGGCCGTCGCGATCATCGTCCCGGTGCTCGTCACCGCACCGTCCCGACAGTTCCTGTACGCGCAGATCCTGCTGATGGCGCTCATCGCGCTGTCGCTGACAGTCCTGACCGGTTGGGCAGGCCAACTCTCGCTCGGCCAGTTCGCGCTCGTCGGACTCGGCGGCGTGACGGCGTACACGTTGTTCGAGAACCACATCCAGTTCCCCGTGGGCGTCCTCGTCGGCATGGTCGTCTCGGCGGCGGCCGCTGCCCTCGTCGGCCTTCCGGCGCTGCGGATGCGCGGCCTGTTCCTGGCGATCAGCACACTGGCGCTCGCCGTCGCGGCACCCTGGATCCTGGAGCGATCGATCTTCCACACCCACGGTCAGTCGACGGCGGTCATGCCGAGGCCGATCATCGGTTCGTTCTCGCTGGCACCGCAGCGCACCTATTACTACGTCTGTCTCGGGGCGCTGGCGCTGTCGATCATCGCCATGGCCCGTCTTCGGCGCAGCGGGCTCGGCCGTGTCCTCCTCGCCGTCCGTGACAACGAGCAATCCGCTTCGGCGATGGGGCTGTCGCCGACGCGGGTCAAGCTGTTCGCGTTCGCCGTCTCCGGAGCGCTGGCCGGTCTCGCGGGCGGACTGATGGTGGGGCTCCTCCAGCAGTTCACGACCGATCGGTTCAGCGCGATCGGATCGCTGCAGATCGTCGCCATCGCCGTGGTCGGCGGGCTGGCCTCGATCACCGGTTCCGTCATCGGAGCGCTGTTCGTCGTCGGGCTTCCGGCGTTCTTCCCGGACAACAACCAGGTCGGTCTGCTGACCAGCGGTGTCGGTCTGCTCGTCCTCCTGCTGTACTTCCCGGGCGGTCTCGTCCAGATCCTCTTCAGCGTCCGCGACGCGATCTTCAGCGTCGTCGTCCGACGTGCGCCGGCAGCCACCGATGAGCGGCCGGAGCCGAAGATCGCGGCTTCTGCCCTTCCGCCGCGTGTGCCGGTCGACTCGAACGGCGCGCCGGCGCTCGTCGTCAGTGGAGCGAACGTGCGCTTCGGCCTGCGCACGGTCGTGGCCGACGTGAACCTGGAGGTTCGGTTGGACGAGATCGTCGGCCTGATCGGTGCGAACGGTGCGGGCAAGTCGACGTTGATGAACGCGATCGGCGGCAACGTGTCGAGCACCGGCCACGTCGAGCTCTTCGGGCGTGACGTCGACGGCAAGGCGCCGCATCGACGGGCTGCGCTCGGTCTCGGCCGCACGTTCCAGGACGCTGCGTTGTTCGGCGACCTGACCGTTCGCGAGACCGTGCAGGTCGCGGTCGAGACCCGCGCCCGTGCGCATCTCCTGACCGTCGCGCTGGCGCTGCCCTCGGCGCGGCGGGTCGAACGGGCGAAGCGTGCGCACGCGGAGGAGATGCTCGCCTTCCTCGGCCTCGGCCCGTACGGCGACCGGTTCGTCCGTGAGCTGTCGACCGGCATGCGGCGGATCGTCGAGTTCGCGTGCCTGATGGCATCCGATGCGAAGCTGCTCTGCCTCGACGAGCCGACGGCCGGCGTGGCCCAACGCGAGGCCGAGGCGTTCGGTCCGCTGCTGTTGCAGGTCCGCAAGGAGCTCGACGCCTCGATGCTCATCATCGAGCACGACATGCCGCTGGTGATGTCGTTGTGCGATCGGATCTACTGCCTGGAAGCGGGGCGAGTCATCAGCACCGGCACCTCGGCAGACGTGCGCAACGATCCGTTGGTGATCGCCTCGTACCTCGGGACCGACGCGGCTGCGATCGAGCGCAGCGGAGCACGCAGCGCAGATCGCCCGGAGGTCCCGGCGGGCTGAGGGGGTGTGATCGAGCCGGCCGGTTCTCGTAGGCTGCTCTCGATGAGCTACATCGATCTCATCGTTGAACGACAGATCGCCGAGGCCATCGCGCGCGGTGAGATGGACGGCGGACCCTTGCAGGGGAAGCCGCTGGCCGACATCGGGAGTGAACGGCTGCCTGGCTGGTGGGCGGCGCGGACCCTCAGCCGCGAACGCAGTGCCGAGCGGCGCCGCGAGGCAGACATCGAGCTGACCCGGCGCCGCAACGCATTGTGGGCAGCAGAGAGCCGGTCTCGGCTGATCGACCTCGTTGCCGAGACCAACGCGTGGATCGACTCGGTGAACGCAACGATGCAACCGATCGACGCGATCCCGCCCCTCGTACTGCATGACTGCGAGGACGCCTGGACCGAGTTGCGCGCCTATGACGCACGCAGCAGCCGCCGTCGGCGTGGCCCGCGCTGGACGCGCTGATCCCGATCAGGCGACTGCCACCAGCTCGAGTGTGCCCAGGTCGCGGATGGCCGCGCAGGAGCGGCGCGCCATGGTGAGGAACATCTCGTCGGAGGCGGGCGTGGGATCACTCGAGGCGAACATGCAGCCGAGCACCGTGATCATTGGGCCCTGGAGCTGACCGAATCGGTAGTCCTGGAAGCACGCTGCCGCCGGGTAGTCGGTGACGCCGAGCTCGCCGGGCGCCCGCACGTACGTGTCGATCAGCGCGTGTTCGTGATCGCGGCGCAGGCTCGGATCGAGGCTGTTGCCCAGGAAGTACGCGACGTCGCGCGACGGGGGTGCGACGGCCACGGTCTGCCAGTCGAGCACGGACACACCGTCGCCCTCGGTCGGGAACATCAGGTTGTCGAGTCGGTAGTCGCCGTGCGTGACGGTGAACGGACGCGGCCGAGCCATCTGCCACCGCGCCAACACCGGACCGACGTCGCGAATGATCTGTGATTCCGTGGGATCGAGCTCGTCGCGGTACCGCTCGGTGAACTGCTCGGCCGCGTCGGCGTAGGTGGCGCCGAGGAAGTCGGCGACGGCGACTCCCGCATCGGGTGGTGCGATGACCTCGATGCCGAGCAGCCCTGGGTCGTTCCAGCGTGGGGCGTGGAGCCCGGCCAGGTTGCGCAGCGCATCGTGCGCTTGGGCGACGCTGCAGCCGTCCTTCTGCACGCCCGGCACAGCGGGGGCGAGGTCCTCCAGCAGGAGCGAGAAGGTCAACGTGTCGTCGGCGATCGCGGCGTGCCAGCAACGAGGCGTCCGGACGACCACGGTGGCCGCGATGGTCGAGTAGAAGGCGACCTCCTTGGCGAATCCGGCGGCAACTCGCTGTCGAACCGCTTCGCTGCCCGTGGCCAGCTTGACGATGAACGACGCCGGAGCCCCATCGTGCGGACTGGTGGAGGTGGGGACGACCCGGTAGCTCGCGCCGATCTGTCCGGTGCCGACGCGGGTGGACTGCAGCTCCGCGACGTCGACGGCGATCCCCGCATCGCGCAGCCTCGCCGTGAGCCACTCCGGCGTGACCTCGTCGATGTCGGCCGCGACGCTCGTTCCCCTGCGTTGTTCGGACACCGCGGCATGGTAGCGATCCGGGGCGCGTGCCACGATGTGCGGGTGACAGAAGGAGTGAGCGCATGACGTACGAGATCGAGCACGACGACGCCGGGTGGCGCGCGAGGTTGAAGCCGGCAGAGTTCGCTGTCCTCCGCGAGGCGGCGACGGAACGGCCGTGGTCGGGTGCGTTGCTGAAGGAGGACCGTGCCGGGCTCTACTCGTGCAAGGCGTGCGGCAACGAGTTGTTCAAGGCGGGAACAAAGTTCGACTCCGGCTGCGGCTGGCCGAGCTTCTACGAATCGATCCGCCCAGAGGCTGTCGAACTGATCGAGGATCTCAGCCTGGGCGCGGAGCGCACAGAGGTCCGCTGCGCGCGCTGCGGATCGCACCTCGGCCACGTCTTCCCCGACGGCTTCGGTACGCCCACCGGTGATCGGTACTGCATGAACTCGCTCTCGCTCGACTTCGTCCCCGAGGTCGAATCCACGCACTGAGCTGCCTGCGACTGTGGGGCGTTTTACCGACAGTTGATCGTGGGTGCTTCGTGTGTGGTGTGGGTTGGTTCCAGAATCGTCGGATGCCGAATGACCGGATGTCTGTGGTGCCTGATGGGTCTTCTCGTGTGGGTGGGGGTGTGGATCCGCGGGTGTTGTTGAGCAAGGTGCCGGAGGTGACGGTGTTCTTTTGGATCATCAAGGTGTTGTGCACGACGGTTGGTGAGACGTTCGCCGATTTCTTGAACGGCAAGTTGGGTGACAACTTGAATCGGACGACGTTGGTGATGGGTGGTTTGTTGGTGGTGGCGTTGGTGGTGCAGTTCCGGGTGCGGGGTTACATCCCGGGGGTGTATTGGGTGGCGGTGGTGTTGTTGAGCGTGGTGGGCACGTTGATCACGGACAACATGGTCGAGAACCATGGGGTGACGTTGACGACGAGCTCGATCGTGTTTGGTGTGTTGATGTTGGCGACGTTTGGTGTGTGGCAGTGGAGTGAGAAGACGTTGTCGATCCATTCGATTCACACGGTGAAGCGGGAGGCGTTTTATTGGACGGCGATCTTGTTCACGTTTGCGTTGGGGACGGCGACGGGTGATTTGATCGCGGAGAAGTACAACTTGGGGTACGGGAAGTCGGTGGTGTTGTTCGCGGGGTTGATCGCGTTGATCGCGCTGGCGCATTTCAGGTTCGGGTTGAACGCGATCCTGGCGTTCTGGATGGCGTATGTGTTGACTCGGCCGTTGGGTGCGTCGATCGGTGATCTGATGTCGCAGCCTCGTCAGATCGCGGAGGATGCTGATCCGGGCACGGGGAAGGGGTTCGGGTTGGGGACCACGGGTACGAGCATCGTGTTCTTGTCGTTGATCTTGGCGGTGGTGATCATCATGACCGTGCAGCAGCGCCGCAGGCCCGTGCTGGTCGACGAGGCAGCACCCGT
>JAOBWO010000299.1 GCA_025463415.1 Acidimicrobiales bacterium
ACGAGGTCCTCGTCGCTCAGATCAGCGAGAACGATGTCGTCATCGGCCATGAATGGTCTCCCTTGGACGGTTCGCGGAATCCACGATGCGAGAAGATACTCTATCGTGGAAGACAGCCTGGTCAATCGAACAATTCCTCGACCGCCTGTTCGCTGCTTCCACCGCAGCCATTCTGCCCGATGAAAGGTCCGTTCTCCATGCTTCGCACCCGATACGCGGTCGCCTGGATCACGGTCAGCATCGGCATCACCCTGATGGGCAGCGGCCTCCTCGGCTCGTTGATGGGCGTTCGCGCCGAGCGCGACGGCATCAGTGCGGGCGCGATGGGCGTGACGATGGCGATGTACTACGTCGGCTTCGTGTGCGGCATGCCCGCGATGAGCCGGTTGATGGAGGTGCTCAGCCGCCGGCGGATGTTCGCCCTGGCGACGTTCGTGATGGGCCTCAGCAACCTCACCTACGGTCTCGCGGTCACGCCGATGGCCTGGATCGGGTTGCGGTTCGTGACGGGGTTCTGCCTCGCCGGGTGCTATCTGGTCGTGGAGACGTGGCTCAACGACCTGGCCCACAACGAGGTGCGCGGTCGGGTCATGGGCCTCTATGTCGCGGTCGTCGCCGCCGGGCTGGTGGCCGGGCAGCTGGTCCTGGCGCTCACCGACCCGTCATCCTGGATCTCGTTCGCGATCGCCGGCGCCATCACCGGCCTCGCCTGGCTCCCGCTGCTCGTCGTCACCAACGGCGCCGGCATCCGGCACAGCCGGACGGGGATGATGTCGTTGGGACAGGTCGCTCGCGCTGTTCCATCGGGAGTCATCGGCTACCTCCTCGTCGGCGTCACCCAGGGATGCCTGATGACGATGCCCGCCGTGTACGCGGCGCGCGCCGGCCTCAGCGCCGCGCAGGTCGGTCTGTTCGTCGGCTGCATCACCGCCGGCGCCGTGGTGCTGCAGATGCCGATCGGCGCGCTCGGCGACCGCGTCTCGCGCCGCGGGGTGATGGTCGCGCTGTGCGCCATCGCCGTGACACTGTGCGGCGCGTTGATGATCGCCCGGCCCGGATCGGCGACGACGTGCCTGCTGGCGTTCCTGCTCGGCGGATGCAGCACCCCGCTGTACCCACTCGGCAACGCCTACACCCACGACTGGTTGCCCGAGGGACAGGTCGTCGCGGCCAGCAGCGCGCTGCTGATCACCTACTCGGTGGGTGCCGTCTTCGGTCCGCTGCTCGCCGCAGGGGCGATGACGACGTTCGGCGTGAACGGGTTCTACTGGGCGTTGATCATCGGCCACGGGCTGCTCGCTGCGTTCATGACCTACCGCTTGATCGTCGCCCCGGACCCGAAGTCCGAGGACGACGTGATGGCCTCCCGGGCACTGATCGCCGGCTCTGCTCCAGATCGGTCGCGCGTCGGGGCAGGGCTAGATTGACGCGGATGGGCAGCGCGACCTCCGGCATCCAGTCGATCGAGCGCGCGTTCTCGGTGATGCTCGCGGTGGCCACCGAACCGGCAGGCATCACCGATGTCGCCCGGCGGGTCGCGCTGCCGGTCAGCACGGTTGCCCGTCTGCTGTCCACGCTGGAGCACCTCGAAGCGGTGATTCGGCAGGACGACGGCGTCACCTACCGCATCGGTCCGACGGTCAGCAGCCTGGCAGCCGGCAACGACAGCACGCTCACCGGTCGCGCCCGCCCGTTCCTGGACGAGCTCGTCGACCGGGTCCACGAGACCGCCGGGCTCTCGGTGATGGAAGGCAACGAGGTGCTGTACCTCGACCACGTCGAGAATGACAACGCCGTCCAGATCCGCGACTGGACGGGCGAGCGCACTCCGCTGCACGTCGTCGCATCCGGCTTGGTGTTCCTCGCCTTCCTGCCCCCGGCGCGGGTGAAGGCCTACGCAGCGGACGGCCTCGATTCGCCGACCGAGCACTCGATCCACACCGTGGCCCAGCTCGACGAGCGGCTCGACGAGGTCCGCACGGCCGGTCTGGCGTGGACGGTCGACGAGCTCCAGCTCGGGATCAGCGCAGTCGCTGCACCGGTGCGGAACCGCAAGGGTGAGGTCGTCGCCGCGGTCCACTGCCACGGTCCGACCTACCGGTTCCCCCACCCCGACGGGCGGGGCGAGGTCGAAGCTGCCGTCACCGCCGCGGCGCGGCGGCTGAGCGACACCGGTCTCGACTGATCCGCGGGTCCGGTCTCGACTGATCCGCGGGGTCCCGTCGTCGGTCAGCGCGCGACGCGTGGGCGGCCTGATGCCGAGGCGGTGATCGTCGAGTCGACGAAGAGCTCGATGCCCTCGACCGTCGCCGTGTTGATCCGTTCGGTGACGAGCACCTGGGCGTCGACGGCGCCGGCGAGATCGGCGGCGCGCAGCGCCTCGACCGTGGCGGAGCGGCGTGCCGACTCGCGTGCCTCGTCCAGGGTGAGCAGGTCGCTGTGCGCGGCGCCGTCATCGGCCGGATGGTGCACCCGGAACTGACCACGTCGCGGCTGCGACACGTACACGTCGTGGTGGACCCGTACCCGACCGACCACCGCGCCGATCGCGTTGGCGACGTCGGCATGTGCCGGGATGACCCCTTCCGTGCGCAGCATCGCGGCAACGGCCGGGTAGTAGATCGCCGCCGACGCCCCGAGCGCGATCAGCGGGAGGGTCAGCTGCGCAGCGACGTCGACCACGCCTCGGCGCCCTTCCAGCGAGCCGGCCAGCAGGGGATGCCGGCTGAGCCCGCCGCCCTCGAACCCGTCGATGCCGAGCGCCACGTCGAGCACCGTCTCGGCCGATCGGCGCTGCAGGGCACGGATGACGAGCGCGGCAATGGCCTCGGGCGATTCGGCGACCGGCTTGCCGAGCAGCGTCCGCTTGCGGGCCAGCAACGCTGCAGCCTTGAACGCTGCCGACCGATCGAACGCCACGTAGTCGCCGGCGACATGTGACGCGTCGGTCGGCGTGAACCCCGCCAGCATCACGAGGCCGCGGCTGACGAGCCGGTTGAGCCGCGCCGTGTCGGCGTGCCCGCGCACCAACCGCGCCACGGGCGCCACTCCGACGAGGGCCCGATCGAGCAGCTGTCGCTCGCCCTCGTCCAGACCCGCCGAGCTCGCGCCGGCATCGGTGATCGGCACCGAGAACCGGCCGTCGTGCGCGCCCGCTACATCCTGCAGCAGTTGCTGGTCGAGGGCACGGTGCACGGCATCGCCGTGCTGCGCGGCGAGCAGGCAGATCGGCACGACACGCCGCGGCCCGAGCACGATCTGCGCAACGCTGGTGTTGAGGCCGATCGTCACCTCGCTGTCACCGCCGAGGCCGACCGTGGTCATCGCGACGGCCTCGACCATCGTCCGGTGGCCGCCGACGGTGGCTCCCTGATCGTCGAGGTGGGGCACGCCGCCTTCCACGACCGCGATGTCGGTCGTCGTCCCACCGACGTCGGAGACGATCGCGTCCGTGGCGCCGGTCAGGTGGGCCGCGCCGACCAGGCTTGCCGCTGGTCCGGAGAGGATCGTCTCGATCGGCCGGGCCTTGGCCATCTCGGCCGACATCAACGCGCCGTCGCCACGCACCACCATCAGCGGTGCATCGATCCCGTGGCGCGTCATGATGTCCTCGGCCGCATGAATGAGCCCGGTGATCAGCCCGATCAGGCGGGCGTTCAGCACGCTCGTCAGCGCGCGCCGCGGGCCGTTGAGCTGCGCGGACAGCTCGTGGCCGCAGGTGACCGGGAGGTCGGTGATCCGCCGCAGCAGGTCGCGTGCAGCCAGCTCGTGCTCGGCGTTGCGCGTGGCGAACTGGGACGTGACCGCGAAGCCGGTGACGCTGGGAGCCACCGCCAGCGCCTCGCGTTCGAGCGTCTCGAGGTCGAGCAGCGCGAGGGGATCGCCCTGCGGGTTGTGCCCACCGGCGATGCGGATCAGGGGATCGCCCTGCATCGCCTCGGCCAGCCCGGCCCGGTTCGCATCGTTGTCGCCGAAGCCGATGAAGACGAGCGCGACCCGCCCGCCTCGACCTTCGACCAGTGCGTTGGTGGCCAGCGTGGTCGACAACGAGACCAGCCCGATCGTCGCGGCGTCGGTGGAGCCTTGCTCCAACACGGCACCGACCGCGTTGGCGATGCCGATGGACAGGGCGTGACGCGTCGTCAGCGCCTTGGCCTTGGCGACGACGCCGGACTCGTCGTCGAACAGCACGGCGTCGGTGTACGTCCCGCCGGTGTCGATCCCGAGTGAGCGATGCATGAAGTCCCTCACGATATGCCCGCCGCCGGCGCGGGAACCCGAACCCTGACGGATTCACCGCACCTCGTGGGGACAATCGACCGGGGATGCCGTTCCCGGCGGGGTTTCGTCACGTCGAGATTCGCAGA
>JAOBWO010000307.1 GCA_025463415.1 Acidimicrobiales bacterium
CCATCATGATCTGCGTGTTCGGGAGCTTCGTCCTCTCCGACATGCGCGTCCTGAAGTTGATCGGGTTCGGGCTCGCGTTCGCAGTCTTCATCGACGCCACCGTCGTTCGCCTGATCCTCGTGCCGGCGACGATGGAGTTGCTCGGCGATCGCAACTGGTGGTTCCCGAAGGCGCTCGCGTGGCTGCCCAGGATCAACGTCGAAGGCTCTCCGGACCCGTTGCCGCCGACTGCCGCGGCCAGTCTCGATGCCGCTGCCGATGCCGACCTCGAGGTCGAGGTGGCGCACAGCGGGTAGCGCCGGGTTCGGTCATGTCGTCGTGATCCGGCCACCGCGCTGACCGTCGGACGTTCGTTGGACGGCCGTCCCGCACTCTGCACGTGCACGTCCCGAGGGGGGACCTGGCACTCGTGGAGGATCAATGAACCCGGTGAAGATCACTGCTCGACGCAACCAGACCAGCGGACCTGCCGAGCCGCGGCGCCGCCGGCTCGGCATGAGGCGACTCCGCCTCGTCGGGCCGGCCCTGGTGGCGTCTCTCGTGTCGCTGGCCGGGATCACCCTGCCGGGCGGGACTGCCCATGCAGCGGCCTGCAACGACTCGTGGATCGGCGGGGTCGACAGCCTGTGGACGACAGCGGCCAACTGGTCGGCCGGCCTCCCGGACGCGAGCAAGGACGTCTGCATCGGTGACATGGCGACGGGTACGTACTCCGTGACGCTGAACGCGACCGGGGCGGCCCACTCGATCACCGTCGGCGGTGCGAGTGGAACGCAGACCTTGGTCGTCGGGAACACCTTCGGATCGCTGGCGCTCTCCAGCCCGAGCAGCGTCGGCGTGAACGGGGTGTTGAACCTGGATCTCTCGTACAACAACGCCAACAGCATCCTCTCCGGATCGACCGTGACGAACGCGGGGACCTTCCGCGTCACCGGCATCCCCAGCGCCGGCTTCCCATATCTCCGTTCGAACCTGATCAACAACGGAACACTTGCGTTCCAGGCAGTCGACATGATCGTCGACAGTGGCGTCACCGTCACCAACAACTCCACCGCCACGGTCGCAGCGAACGCTGTGGTCACCTTCCGCGACGGTGCGACGTTCGTCAACCAGAGCGGAACGCTGGCCAACAGCGGGATCTTCAGGGTCCGGACCTTCAACTCGGCCGGGGCCTTCACCCAAGGGGGCGGCACGGTCACCGGGAACGATCCGGTGATCGACGGTGCCAAGTGGAACGGCTTGGGTTCGGGCGCAGGCAAGTTCACCGTGCTCGGCGCGACCACGGTGACGGGTGGGATCGCGGCGTCGCAGACCCTGCGGGTCGACGACACGTCCGGTAGCGGCGTCGTCGGCATCCCATCGACGTTCGCCAACGCGGGGACGCTCGTGGTGGACATGAACTACAACAACGGCAACACGACCTTGCAACCAACGGCGGGAACCGCCACCCTGACCAACACGGGGACACTGCGCGTCACCGGCATCCCGGTGTCCGCCGGAACACGGTCGATCCGTGTGAACCTGGTGAACAACGGCACCCTCGACTTCCAGGCGGTCGACACGCTCGTCGACAGCGGGGTGACCATCACCAACAACGCGACCGCGACCGTCGCGGCGAACGCTGCGGTGACGGTTCGCGACGGTGCCACGTTCGTCAACCAGGCCGGAACGCTCGCCAACAGCGGAGCGTTCAACGTGCGCACCTTCAACACGGCGGGCACGTTCACGCAAGGCGGAGGCACGGTCACCGGCAACGATCCGGTCATCGACGCTGCGAAGTGGAACGGTGTCGGTGCGGGTGCCGGAAAGTTCACGGTGCTCGGCGCGAGCACCCTCACGGGCGCCATCGCGGCGACGCAGACGGTTCGTCTCGACGACACCTCCGGCAATGGAGTGGTCGGCATCCCTGCCAGCTTCACCAACGCCGGCACGCTGATCGTGGACATGAACTACAACAACGCGAACACGATCCTCCAGCCGTCGTCGTCGGCTTCCACGCTGACCAACACCGGGACGCTGCGGGTGAGCGGCATCCTGCTGTCGGCCGGCAACCGCTCGATCCGTGTCGACGTGGTGAACAGCGGCAGGTTCGTGCTCGATTCGAGCGTCGTCCTCGACTTCACCGGCGCCTTCAGCCAGCAGGCGGGCGGCACGGCCGAGTTCGACCTCGCGAGTGCGACAGTCTTCGGGCGGATGGTCGCTCGGAGCCCTGGCAGCGTCACGCTTGCAGGGACCGCGCAGCCCGTGCTCGTCGGCGGGTACTCCCCGCCCGTGAACACGACCTTCGACGTCATCACGTCGCCTCACACCGGCGACTTCGCCAGCGTCTTGAACGGGTTCGCATCCGACGTCAGCAATCCGGCGCTCGTGCGGTTGGTGTCGGGGGTCGCTCCGGCTCTCGGCCCCACCCCCGTCCCCGTCCCCGCCGGGCCAGCGGTCGACGCGCTCGTTCCCGCACGTCTGCTCGACACCCGCTCCGACGGGACCACCGTCGACGGCGCCGGGCAGGCCGCGGGCCTCCAAGAGGCCGGCTCCACCATCGAGGTGCAGGTGATCGGACGGGCCGGCGTGCCCACCGGAGCCGCCGCCGCGGTCCTGAACGTCACCATCACCGACGCTCGGGCGGCCGGGTTCGTCACGGTCTGGCCCTGCGGCAGCGACCGTCCGAATGCCTCGAGCCTCAACTACGTCGCCGGCTCAACGGTGCCCAACGGTGTGATCGCCAAGATCGGCGCGAACGGCAAGGTGTGCCTGTACGTCTCCAACGCGGCGCACCTCCTGGTCGACGTCGCCGGCTTCTTCTCCGCCACTGCCCCGTACGTGCCCCTGCTGCCGGCCCGAGTGCTCGACACGCGAGGCGACGGCGCCACGTTCGACGGCCAGGGACAGCGCGCTGGGCTGCCGGCTCGAGGATCGGTCACCGAAGTCCAGATCACCGGCCGCGCCGGCGTGCCGACCGATGCGGCCGCCGTCGTGCTGAACGTGACGGTGACCGAGGCGCAAGGGGCAGGATTCGTGACGGTGTTCCCGTGCGGAACCGAGCGCCCGAACGCCTCCAACCTCAACTACGTGACGGGGTCCACGGTGCCGAACAACGTGATCGCGAAGATCGGCACGGGCGGCAAGGTGTGCCTGTACACGTCCAACGCGACCCATCTCCTCGCCGACGTCAACGGCTACTTCCGGCCGACGACGGCCTTCCAGGCGATCGCGCCGAGCCGGCTGCTGGACACCAGAGCCGACGGCGCGACGATCGATGGTGCGAACCTCGCTGCCGGGGTGGCCGCGCCCGGTTCGGTGACCGAGGTGCAGGTCACCGGTCGGGCCGGGGCTCCGGTCGGCGCCACCGCCGTCGTGCTCAACGTGACGGTGACCGAGGCCCAGGGTGCCGGGTTCGTGACGGTCTGGCCCTGCGGCACAGATCGGCCCAACGCCTCGAGCCTCAACTACGTCGCCGGCTCGACGGTGCCCAACGGCGTGATCGCCAAGCTCGGAGCCAACGGGAAGGTCTGCCTCTACGTCTCCAACGGGACCCACCTGCTGAGCGACCTGGCGGGCTTCTTCACCTCGTGACGGCCAGCATCATCCGCACGGGAACCGGGTCACGTCCTAGTCCCAGGAGTTGTCGGACCAGCGCGCTCCCGACCAGCGAGCGCCTTCCCACGAACCGGCTGACCAACGGGCGCCTGACCAGCGGGCTCCGGACCACCGGGCGCCGTCCCAGACGGCGTCGGTCCACCGGGCACCGGTCCATCGGGCGCCGGTCCAGTCGTTCCCGGTCCAGTCGGCGGCCGACCACCGCGCCCCGTCCCAGCCGTCGCCGGTCCAACGTGCACCGTTCCAGACGCCACCCGTCCACGTGGACTGCGAGGCGGTGCCGATGGCCATCGCAGCCGTGTCGAACGGGTCACCGAAGATGTCGGTCTCGCCGGTGAGCGGGACGCCGTCGATGATCACGTGGTACGTGCCGCGTGCGGCTTCGATGCTCCCAAGCCCGGTCCCCGTGGGGGGCACCGACACGATCGTGCGGAGATAGGCGACGACATCTTTCGAGTTCGCAGTGGCGACCATCGTGACGTTGGCCGAACCTGCACCGACGTAGTTGCTGTCCTTGCCGCCGTGCTTGGTGGGGTCCCGCAGATCGGTGCCCGTGCTGGACGCCTTCAGGTACGTCTTCACCGCATCCGGGGTCGCGTTCGGGTACTTCGACAGGATCAGTGCGGCGAGACCGGACACGACTGCCGTCGACTGACTGGTGCCGCTCGCCCGCTGGAAGCGGCCCAGCTTGCCGGTCGCGACGTTCTGATCGACGAACGAGCCGGGGACCGCGAGGCTGGCGACCGACACGCCCGGCGCTGCGACATCCACCGGTCGCTGCGCTGTGCCGTGCTGCGCGAAGTCGGCGACGACGTCGTCGCCGGTCGAGATCGTGCCACGGGGATCGGTGGTGCCGACCGCGATCACGGAGGGCGAGTAGGCGGGATCGGCGAGCTCGCCCGGTGATGCGCCATCGTTGCCGCCTGCTGCGACGACGACGATGCCGGCCCGCCACGCCTGCTCCGCGGCGTAGGCCAGCGGGTCGATCTGTGCGGGTTGCAAGGAGTCGGTACCGAAGCTGAGGTTGAGGACCCGGATGTTCAGGCCGGGGTCGTTCCGATGCTGCACGACCCAGTCGATGCCGGCGATCACCTGGGTGACGTCGACGGTTCCGTCGTAGGCGCCGACCTTCACGTTGACGATCGTCGCCTGCGGGGCGATGCCGACGAACTTCGTCGTGTCCGTGTAGGCGCTCGAGCCGAGGCAGGTCTGGCAGCCCTTGGCCGACGTGCCCGGCGCGACGTCGGATCCCGCGATGATGCCCGCGATGTGCGTTCCGTGTCCGAACGCGTCGACATGGATCAGGCCGGGGTCCTGCGAGTCGAAGGAGAGATCCGGACCGTCGATCACCTTGCCGGCGGCATCGAGGCCCGGCACCCGTGCGACACCGGTGTCGATCACCGCGACGCCGACGCCCTGCCCGAGGAACCCCTGGTTCCACAGTGACTGCGCGCCGGTGATCCTCGAGATCGCCGACAAGGTACCGGTGTCCGCGAGATCGGAGCTGCCGGTACCACCGGCGTGCGAAGGCGCCGCCATCCCGCCGACGATGCCCGAGACGATCAACCCGCACGCGGCGAACCAGCGGGTCGCACGACCGACCAGCACTCGCTCACTCGAACCGAACGATGTGTTCGCGTCCGCCGCTGTCACGTACCGTTTCATTGGAGTTGTCCCGTTCATCAGCCCACCCGATGTGTGTGGCAACTATGCGGGCGGACACGACGCCTGTCCAGACAAGGATTGATCAACGTTGCGCGGTTCACTTCTCACGTAGCGTGAGATCATCGAGACGATTGGTTGACGATTCGACGGTTGGCGTTTCGACGGTGGACGGTGGCCGCCGGCTGCAACGGGACCAGCAATCAGTCCACATCGGGTTCTGCGCCCTCGCTCTCGGAGCCCAGGTCACGGGCATCGCGCCCCGAGTGCTCCAGATCGACAGCAGCGTCGATCACGCGGAGCGCCGCGTCGATCAATCGGTCGCCGCTCGCCTCCGCGGCGTTCTGCAGCAGCCGGTTCGCCTGTTCGGCGGAGCAGTTCTCCGCCGCCATCAAAACCTCCTGGGCCTGGTGGATGTCGGCCCACTGGTCGACATCGGTCTGCAGCTCCTCTCGGACGTCGTGGGCGTGTTCGAAGAGGTAGGACCAGACGATGACGATGGCAGCCTCGGCAGCAAGGATCCGGGCCACGTCTTCGGCATCGGGTCCGAACGCGTCGCGCTCGGCGGAGTAGATGTTCAGCGTTCCGATCGCCTCGCCCTGATGGACGATCGGCAGGGACAGCACACTGGCGACACCCCTGGCGGTTGCCCCGACGGCGAAGTGGGGGAAGCGGTGATCACCGTGCAGCCATCCGACCCGGACGATGTTGCCGTTCAACGCATCCAGACACGGTCCCTCATCGGTGCTGTACTGCAGGACGTCGAGCTCGAACGCGATCCGATCGGACGCAGCGCGTGTCTCCGCGACGTCATCGATCAACATCGCGATGCTCGCCGCACATGCCGGCCCGATCAGCTCGACGGTCAGCCGGGCGATCCGTTCGAGATCGGTGTTCATGGAGCGTTCGGTCTGCACTTCTGCGGTCAGGCGGGTCAGCGCCTCCCGAAGTCGTTCCTCGTCTGGCTGCAACACGGTCCCCCCTCCGGCGGTGCCGCACGCGATACCCGGCCATCAGGAAGTTGGCCATCGATTGCCAGGAAACGGGTCCATCCGTCCGATCGCACGCGTGGTTGCCGCGTTCGGCACCGGGGTACCGGCCAGCCATGAGCGAGGTCGAGTTCGATGAGCATGCATCGACGATCGCTTCGGGGATACCCACGCTGCCCGCAGCGGACCGGATCGCCGCAGCGTGCCGCGGTTCAGGGAACCCCGTCGCGCTCTCGTGGCTGGCGGAGTGCCTCGCGCTGCACGAGGGCAGCAACGTCCTCGACATCGGCGCCGGTCTCGGCGGACCCGCCGCGTGGCTGGCGATGCGCTACGGGTGCTGGACGGCGAACCTGGAACCGGCGGCGAACGCTGCAGTCGCGGCCGTGCAGCTGTTCGCGATGCCGATGGTGTGCGGGTCCGCGGAGGACCTCCCGATGCGCAACGACGCCTTCGACGCAGCGCTGCTCTTGGGCGTGCTGTCGGTCGTGGGCGATCCCGGAGCAGTCCTGTCGCAGGCCCGCCGGGTGGCCGACGCGATCGGTGTGATGGAGTACTGCGCCGCGACCGGCACCGATGAGGACATCGGCGGCAGTCGGTTTCCGACGGCCACGACACTGCACACGTGGGTCGAGGCCGCTGGATGGCGAGTCGTGCAATCCGCGCCGGTCACCATCCCACCGCCCGATGCGTGGTCGCACGCCACCGATCCGCTCGGCGTCGACAGTCCCGAATCGGAGTCCGAAGTGGTCGCGGCGATCGACGCCGGGATCCTCACCCCTCTCGTCCTGCACGCTGTCCGATGACCGGCGGGTGCCCCAAGTCGATGACGTTCGGACCGTGCGGCGGTGTCCGCAACGACGGCGGCTGCGAGGTGGACGGCCACCGGTGCCCATTCCTCGATGGCGGCATCATCCAACCGGTGGCAGCCCGCCCGGTCGTCGTGCGCCTCCCTGCAACTCCGATCGTGGTCGACGTGCGCGGTCCCAACCTGTGGCGTGGGGACGAGCGAGCGCTGTGGAGGCGGACCGCCGAAGTCCTCGACGGTTGCGCCGCGCTCTTGGGCGAGCACGTCGACAACCCGGTGCTCCGCGACGACGCTGGAGCCCTGCCACACGAGGAGGTCATCGGAATCCTCGCCGCGACCGGCGTCACCGTCATCGCAACGGTGACCGGACGGGATCGTGACCTCGATGCGGCCCGCCGAACCATGTGCCGCTTCCGCGACGCGGGGGCCTCGGCGATCCACTGCGTCACCGGCGATCATCCGGCGGCTTTGGGGATCGATCGCTCGGTCCACTTCGGCACGGAGTCGATGGACCTGATCGGGATTGCAGTGGCGGAGGGCATCGGCGCGACCGTCGCCGAGTCGCCCCTCAGCCCCGGCCCGCGCCCCGAGCGACTGCGCACCAAGGAGATCGCGGGCGCCTCGATGTGCATCGTGAACCATGGCGGCGATCACTCCGAGCTCACGGCCTTCGCCGATCGCGTCCGACAGGCAGGCGCGACGTTGCCGTTGCTGGCACCGGTTCCGATGATCGGCGACGCTCGCGCCGCGCTCGGCCTGGCGACGTTCCCCGGGTTGCGCCTGCCTCACGGCTACCTCGACGCGATCGTCGACGCGATCGACCCGGCGGAGACGGGACGTCGCGCCGCGGCCACTCTGACCGCGCAGCTGGCGGCGACGGGGCGCTTCGTCGGCGTCAACCTCTCCGGTTCGGCTTCGGGCAGCGACCCGTGGCAGCGACTCGAGTCGACCGAGGCCTTCATCGATTGCACGCGCGCGGCATGGTCAGAAGGGGTCCGCCACGGAGCTCTGCGAGACGAGAACTGCGGTTAGCAACCGTCGAGCCTGGGTAATACGGGCGCCATGGACGCCATCACATTGCTCAAGAACGATCACAAGACAGTTGAGGCGTTGTTCAAGCGCTTCGAGAAGGCCGGTGACTCCGCTTACACCGAGAAGCGCGCGATCGTCGACCAGATCATCGAGCAACTGTCGATCCACGCCGCGATCGAAGAGCAGATCTTCTATCCCGCGGCACGCTCGATGGTGCCGGCAACGGAAGATCTCGCGCTGGAGAGCCTGGAGGAGCACCACATCGTCAAGTGGGTCCTGTCGGAACTGGAGGGTCTCGACCCGAGGGCAGAACGGTTCGACGCCAAGGTCACGGTCCTGATCGAGAACGTCCGCCACCACGTCGAGGAAGAGCAGACCGAGTTCTTCCCGAAGGTGCGCGACGCGCTCAGCCGCACTGCGCTCGGCGACCTCGGGGATCGCTTGGCCGAGGCGAAGAAGACCGCGCCCACGCATCCGCACCCGCGCTCGCCGGATGCGCCGCCGGCCAACGGAGTGGTCGGCGCCATCGCAGGCGTGGTCGATCGCGTGAGTGACAACGTCAGCGGCGTGGCGCAAGGAGGTCTCGCAGTCGGGCAGGAGCTCGTGTCCCGGATCATGGGCACCAAGAAGCCCGCGTCGTCACCAACGGGGTCGTCGCTGGCTCGGTCGACCGCGAAGACGACCCGCGCCACAGCAACTGCTGGTGGGCGTGGGACCGCCGCAGCGGCGCGGACAGCCCGTTCCGGTGTCGCGGCCACAGCGGGTGCGGCACGCGCCGGAACGAAGTCCACGGCAACCGCCGCGCGCAAGGCCGTCGGCACGGCGACGACTGCCGCGAAGCAGGCCACCAAGTCCACCGCTCGCACGGCCAAGGCTTCGGCAGCCAAGACGACCAGATCCGCGAAGTCGGCGGTGTCGAAGACTGCCGCGGCGGCGAAGCGCTGACGCCCCGCCGCCGCACCTGCCGCCTTCGGTCAGATGCTGCGACGGGTGTTGAAGATGCTGTGGCCGCCTGTCGAACCCCGCCCGTTCATGCATGTGTTCGGGTTGAGGGTTCGGCACACAGGGAACAACTGACGCGTGAACGGTGCCGAGAGCGTGCAGGTCGAGCGCCGCCCGCCCGACCTGACCGTGGAGTTCGAGCGGCACCGGCTCGCTCCTCGCTACGTTCGCTACCGGGTCCTCGACGAGTTCCCGCGCCCGATGAGCCTGGAGTGGCAGTCCGTCGCGATCGTCGTGACCGAGCTCGTCGCCAACGCTGTGCAACACGGTGGAGCGCCCGGACGGATGCACATCTGGATCGACGCCGAACAGACGAGGATCGAGGTGTTCGATTGCAACCCCGAAGGCGTGCCCGTCGTGCGGCACCCGGCGTCGCGAACCGGGTGGAAGCTCGGGCTGCGCCTCGTCACTCAGTTGACGACCGCGTGGGGAGTCGACGTCAACGCCGGCGGCAAGACCGTGTGGGCCGTCGTTGACATCGCCTCGCGACCGACGAGCGACGAGCGGTGACGTCGACTGACCCTGGTCCGGCGAGACCGAAGGTTCCGATCGGTAAGGTCGCGGCGTGAGCGATGTCGCCCGGGCCCGCGTGTTGCAACAGGTGGACGAGCTCATGCCCTCCGCGATCTCGCGGTTGCAGGACCTGATCCGCATCCCGAGCATCAGCGGCACTGCGGACGAGAACGTGGCCCAGGCTCACATGGCCGATCTCTTCCGGGCGGGCGGCCTCGACGTCGATCACTGGTCGATCGATCTCGACGAGTTGCAGCAGCATGTCGACTTCCCCGGCATGGAGGTGCCGCGCGACGAAGCGTGGGGCTTGGTCGGGCGCCTTCCCGGCAGCGGTTCGGGAGACGGCGCGACGCTGATGTTGAACGGGCACGTCGACGTCGTTCCTCCCGGCGACCGGCATGCGTGGAACGGGGATCCGTTCGCCGCGTCGATCCAGGACGGCACCATCGTCGGTCGGGGTTCGTGCGACATGAAGGCGGGCCTCATCGCCGCCCACTGGGCGGTGCAGGCGATTCGACTGGCGGGCGTGAAGCTTCGTGGCGACCTGCTGGTCGCTGCGGTGCAAGGTGAGGAGGACGGTGGCCTCGGCACGTTTGCGCTCCTGCAGCGCGGTTGGCGTGCCGACGCATGCGTGATCCCCGAGCCCACCGGCCTCGATCTCGTGCCGGGCAACGCCGGCGCACTCACGTTCAGGCTCCGGATCCGGGGGCATGCCACCCACGCGTCGCGCCGCACGGAGGGCGTGAGCGCGATCGAGAAGTTCTTGCCCGTGTGGCACGCCCTGCAGGACCTGGAGAGCCGCCGTCACCGTGACGTGGATCCGGCGACAGCGAAGTTCGGGCTGACCCACCCCCTCTCCATCGGCACGATCCACTCCGGTGATTGGCCGTCCTCGGTTCCGGATCTGCTCGTGGCCGAGGGCCGGTTCGGCATCGCGCTGGGCGAGCCCGTCGAACGTGCCCGCGTCGAGTTCGAGGAGGCCATCGCCGAGGCCTCTGCCGGGGACGACTGGCTGCGCGGCCACGCGGTGGAGGTCGAGTGGTGGGGCGGCCAGTTCGCGTCGGGACAGCTGGCGGCCGACAGCGACCTCCTGCAACGTGTGGCGAGCGCGCACGATCTCGCCTCCTCGGGCGGCACACCGGCGACGTGGATCGCGCCGTACGGCAGCGACCTCCGGCTGCTCACCGACATCGGCTGCATCCCCGCACTGCAGTACGGACCAGGCGACGCCCGCCTCGCCCACGGACCCGACGAATCCGTTCCGATCGACGAGGTGGTTGTCACCGCGCGGACGCTGGCGGTGCTCGCGTTGGACGTGTGCGGAATCGCCTGACGGGCCGTGTCGACGTCCTCGCACGCCGTGCCGGAACAGTCAGATGTAAATCTTTGCGAGACAATGGGTACGAGAAGTGCCATGGACGATGCGGACAAGGAAGTGGTGGTGCGGGCGGTCGCATACGTCGCTCAACGATCTGGGTGCGCACCCGAGATCGCGATGGATCTGCTCTGCGATCTCTCTGGTGGCGGCGAGCAGGAACTGACCGACACGGCGCGCAGCATCCTGCGCGATCTCGACTCGATCGACGACATTCTCGAACAGTTCAATCGGGACAACTGACGGCCGCGGCAGGCGGCAGGCGGATTTCTCGTCGGTCCAGTATCGGCATCAGCGGCGGTGGGTAGCGGCAGTAGATGTTTCCGAACGATGCACACATGACGGCGCGAGCACGTGGGCCCCTCTCCGATTGGGTGCTCTCGCTCGGGGCTGACGAACCACGTCATCGACGAACGTCGATGCCCAAGGTGGGAGCCGCCGCAGGCTTCACCGATGATCTGCAACTCGCGTTGTACCTGTGCTACGAGCTGAACTACACCGACGTCCCCGAGCTGGCGGGCATCTCCGAGTGGGACCCTGATCTCGTGCGGTTCCGCCAACGTCTCGAGGCGGCCTTCGAACACGCGCTGCGCGAGGCGGCCGCCCCGGTGCGCGGCTCGCGCTCGCTGCGCGAGGACATCCGGCGGCTGATCGCCGATGACGACGGGCCCTCGGTGTCGACCCACATGGAGTCGGTTGGCACCCGGGCCGAGATGATCGACTTCGTCAAGCATCGTTCGCTGTACCAGCTGAAGGAAGCAGATCCCCACACCTTCGCGATCCCACACCTTCGGGGGCGAGCGAAGCAGATCCTCGCGGAGATCCAGTCCGGCGAGTACGGAGCGGATGCGCCACATCGACGGATGCACTCGACGTTGTTCGCCGAGACGATGACGAGCCTGGGTCTGGACGCCCGTCCCAACGCGTACCTGGATGAACTGCCCGGCACGGCGATGATGATCCCGAACCTGATCTCGTTGTTCGGTCTGAACCGCACCCATCGCGGGTCTCTCGTCGGCCACCTGGCTGTGTTCGAGATGACATCCGTGATCCCGATGGGTCGCTACTCGCGAGGCCTGGCGCGCATGTCCGCCCCGACGACGGCGCGACGCTTCTACGACGTCCACGTGCTCGCGGACGCAGAGCACGAGCACATGGCGCTGGACATGGCCATCGCGCTCGAGCGCGACGAGCCTCAGCTCCATGACGACATCATCTTCGGCGTTCGATGCGTGTTGCTCACGGAGCGCATGTTCGCTGAGCGGTTGTTCGCCGAGTGGGCTCATCGGCGGCGCATGTCGATCCAGCCCGCCGCATGACCGAGGCTGCGACCTACCTCCTCCCGATCCTGCAGCAATCGCCTCCGAGCCGCGAGCTCACCGACTACCTCAGGGGCATCAGCCGACGCTGTCGCGTGGTCGTCGTCGACGGCTCGACCGCCGAGATCTTTCGCGAAGCGCACAGAGCCTGGTCGACGTTTGCGCTGCACATCCCGCCCAGCAGTGAATGGCGGTGCGCCAACGGCAAGGTGCACGGCGTGCTCACCGGGCTGGCTCACGTGCGAACGCCGTTGGTCGTGATCGCCGACGACGACGTCCGGTACTGCGACGACGTGCTGGATCGATGCCTCGAGGCCATGCGCGACACGGACCTGGTGCGACCGCAGAACTACTTCGATCCGCGTCCATGGCATGCCACATGGGACACCGCCCGGATCCTGCTCAACCGCTCCACCGGCGGGGACTTCCCCGGCACCCTCGTGGTGCGCACGGATGCGCTGCGCGAGTGCGGCGGTTACGACGGCGACGTGTTGTTCGAGAACCTGCAGCTCATCCGGACCATCGAGAGCCACGGAGGAAGCGCCGCCTCACGCGCCGACCTCTACGTTCGACGCCTGCCGCCGACGACTCGGCACTTCGTCCGCCAACGCATCCGTCAGGCGTACGACGAGTTCGCGCGGCCCGCCCGCCTGGCCCTTGCGTTGGCCATCGTCCCAGCCACTGCCGCGACGCTGATCCGACGGAGATGGCGATTCGGCCTGGCCGGCGTGGCCGCGGCGATCGCAACGGCCGAGGCCGGACGGCGCAGAGCAGGCGGGCGTACGTACTTCCCCGCGGCATCATCCTTCCTGGCCCCGCTGTGGCTGCTCGAGCGCGGCGTCTGCGCGTGGTGCGCCGTGTACCTCCGATTGACCGGCGGGGTCCGTTACGGCACGGGCAAGATCGTTCATGCCGCGTCGCAGCCGCGCGCGGCCTGAGGCAGTCACGGAGACGCGTGTTGCGCGGTTGACCGGAGAGGACCGCGGGTAGCGGCGGCGCCGATGGTTGTTGACCTCAGTGAGCGACAGAAGCTGCAGTACATCGCGGGCCAGGCGGCGGACGCCCGACTGAATGTCGAGCTGGAGACCGAGGGGATGACGCTGAACATCGGGCCGCAAACATCCTCCGACCCACGGCACCCTCCGCATCCTCTTGCGTCTCGACGGCGACAAGTAGGCGGCGGATCGTGATGGCATCGGACGAGACGACCTATGACGTCGTGGTGATCGGTGGAGGGCCGGCCGGGCTCTCTGCGGCGTTGTGGGCGGCCCGGTACCGGCGACAGGTGCTCCTCGTAGACGCGGGCGAGCACCGGAACGCGTCGGTGGACTCCACCCACGGCTACCTCGGCGCGGACGGTGATGCACCGGCGGAACTGATCCGGCGGGCGATCGACGACCTGGCGCGCTATCCCGAAGTCACCATCCGCACGGGAGCCAGCGTCGTCCGAGCCGTCGCGAGCGACGATTCGTTCGAGCTGGCCATCGACGACGGCACCGCGGTCCGGGCATTGCGCCTCGTGCTGTGCACCGGTGTGCGCGACCTGGTGCCGAAGATCGACGGCTTCGACTGCCACTACGGGGCCTCGGTGTTCACGTGTCCGAGTTGTGACGGGTACGAGGCGCAGGGGCGTCGAGTCGCCGTCATCGGCGACAGCGACCACATGGCTCCGTTCGCGGTCGGACTCCTCGACTGGGCGTCGTCCGTCGCGCTCGTGATCGAGGACGAGAGCCGAGTCGACGCCAAGCAACGCGAACGACTCTGCGCGAACGGGATCGAGGTCGTCGTCGGCACACCGACGGCATTGGTCGGAGAGCGACATGCCCTCGAGGCCATACGGCTCGGCGACGGTCGGATGCTCGACGTCGACCTCGTCTTCCTGACGGTCGAGCACGAGCAGCGCAGTGTCATCGCTCGCGATCTCGGCTGCGACATCTCGGACGAAGGTTCCGTGCAGGTGGATCAGGACTGCCTTACGACGGTGAACCACGTCTACGCCGCGGGCGACATCACACCGGGGCCGCACCTCGTCCAGGTCGCGGCCGCCAAGGGCGCCACGGCTGGCATCGCCGCAGCACTGTCGCTACGAGGCCACCGCGGGGCGTCCGCATCGTCGAGGCCGGCGCCGGATCCGGACGCAGCCCTCGCCTGACGCATCGCGTCAGGTGCTGCCGAGTCGCTGTGCCCGTCGTTCGATGTCGCCGAGGACGCTCGGCACTTCGTCGAGCAGCTCACGAGCGATGAAGCTCGTGCGACCGAGTCGCTCGCTGAGCCGGTTCCCGGCCGCTTCGTGCACGTACGTGGCCCAGCACGCAGCCTGCACGGCGTCGCGACAGCGTGCAGCTGCCCCGACGACCAGCCCCGCCAGGACATCGCCCGATCCCGATGTGCCCAACCCCGGCGTCGCAGGATCGGTCGTCCATCGTCGGCCATCCGGTGCGGCCACCTCGCCGAACGAGGTGACGATCGCGCCCATCGCGCACGCCACTCCGGTCGGAGATCCATCCACCCGCGACTCGGGGTCTGCGGCGACGAGCGCTTCCAGCTCCTGACGATTCGGCGTCAGCACCATCCGGTCCCGGACGCGCCCTAGGAGATCTCGGTCCGTGCCGGAGATGGCAACGAGTGCGGCGGCATCGGCGACGAGCGTGGCGTCGGGCGCGAGCACGTCGATCACCTGACGGAACAGGAGATCTACCGAGCCCTCCCCCATCAACCCGGGACCGACGAGCACTGCGTCGCATGAGCTGATCGAAGCATCCAGCCGGTCGCGGTCCGCCCGGCGCGAACGTGACGCCGAGGGAAGCGGGATCACCATCGACTCGGGCACTGCAACGGCGACGGTCGGCGCAATTGCCGCGTCGGTCGCGAGCTGCAGTCGTCCCGCGCCCATCCGCAGCGCAGCGATGCCGGCGAGGATGGCCGCGCCCGGCGTGAAGGCCGATCCCGCGATCACGAGCACCGTGCCACGCGAGTGCTTGTCGCCCGCTTCATCTACGGGCAACGGCCATCTCGCGAGCGCACCCGCGTCCAGGCGCACTGCGTCGGCCGGCCGGCTCCGACGTTCAGCGAGAGGCAACTGGGGCGTCCGATGCATCGGTCACGACCTCGTTGGCGATGTCGAGCGGGGCAGTCCAACCGTCGAGCTGCAGCCGCGGCGACCCATCGGGCATCGTCTCGTACGACGTGAGGGAGCAGTTCGCCAGGCGGCCTCCGCCGAGCGCCAGCGCCTGCGCCTCGTCGAGGTCTTCGAGGAGGTAGCGCATCACCACGATCACGACCTCATGGGCGATGATGAGCACCCGCTTCGAGGTGTGCTCGCGCCCGATCGAGTCTCGGAGGGAACGCAACCGGAGCGCGACGTCGACCCAGCTCTCACCGCCCGGCGGCCGGTGGTAGAACTTGCCCAACCGCCGTCGACGCTCGGCTTCCTCGGGATGCCGCGCCATCACGCCGCGTTGGGTCAGCAGATCGAGGACACCGAGCTCGCGTTCACGCAGGCGCTCGTCGCGGTGGACGGTCACGTCCAGGCCGGCCGCATCGACCACCAGCTCAGCCGTCTCCCACGCTCGAACGTACGGTGACGAGAGCACCACCTCCGGCTTCGACGCCGGCGGCTGACCCGACAACCAGCGACCGAAGGCGACCGCTTGTCGTCGGCCCAGGTCCGAGAGCGGCACGTCCATGTCCCGATCAGGGATGTCGAGGACCTCGAGGTCGACGTCCTTGGCCGCATCACGGATGACGTTGCCTTGGCTCTGACCATGGCGGAGCAACCAGATCCACGCCGGCTCGTTGACGGGTGACGATCGAGTCATGGCACGACGATTACCCGTCGCGAAGAGGGCGAGACATCGCGTGCTCTCGCTCGGGCCGTGCGAGTGAACGCAGGCACCGAATGTCCGCCGGACGCGGACATTTCGTGCCTGCGCGAGGTCGTCTTCGCCTTCACAGGGAACCGATCTGTTCCGAGTGGTGTCTGGAGGGTGAAGGCTGGAGCAGATGAGGATCGGAAGCTGAGAAACGGACACCGTGACGAGCTCGACGCCCGCGGACGACGCTGAGCTCGTTCGGCGCGCCCGCGCCGGCGACACGGGCGCGTTCGGTGTGATCGTGCGGACCCATCAGGCAGCCGCGTTGCGGCTGGCGACGATCATCTGCGGTGATCCGACGGAGGCGTACGACATCGTTCAAGAAGCGTTCGTGAGTGCACACCAGGCCATGCAGACCATCCGCGACGACGAGTCGCTGCGGCCGTGGCTGATGCGCATCGTCGCCAACCACGCCAAGAACTCACGTCGCAGCCGTTGGAGGCGCGATGCACGTGCCGAGCACCATGCGCGACTCCGCGTCGACGACGCGATCGGTGCTGACAGCGCGGCCCTCGATGCCGTCGACGCCGAGGCGCTGCTGCACGCCGTGGAACGCTTGCCCGACAAGGATCGCAGCGTCATCGCCTGCAGGTTCTTCGCCGGGATGAGCGAGGCCGAGACCGCCAACGCGCTGGGAGTCGCCAGCGGCACGGTGAAGTCCCGCACCTCGCGAGCACTGGCTCGACTTCGCGCCGGCATGCCGCGCGAGGAGGCGCTGCCATGAGCGACATCCTCGAGCAGCATCTGGTCTCGCTCGCGCAGCGTCTCGACGTCCGCACCGACGATCAGCTCGTCGCGGACGTGCTCACCCGCCTGGATCAGCAACCCCGACGAGTCGAGCACCGAGCAACACGGCGCGCATTGCTCGTCGGAGTCGCGTTGGTGGCTGCCGCCATCGCTGTCTCCGTGCTCGTCCCCGGGCCGCGCCACACCATTGCGCACTGGTTCGGCATCGGCAACACGCGCATCGAGACACCCACCATCGTCGCCAGCTCGGCCCCATCGACGACCACAGCAGCTGTCGAACAGACCTCGACCTCAGCGCCCGTCCCGACGTTCCCCGTCCGGCTCGACCTCGGACAGCCCACGACGGCCGACGACGCGGCCCACCGGACCGGGCTGCCGGTGCCTCTGGTGCGGTCGCTCGGCCCACCGGCCGGCATCTTCGTCGTGTCGCCGCCCGAGAGTGGCCAGATCGTCGTCGCGTATCCGCCATCGGCATCAGTGCCCGAGTCACCGCTCGGCGGCATCGGCGCACTGGTTTCGTCGATGCCCGGCATCATCGACGACGGGCTCTTCCTCAAGACGCAGGACCCGGCAACGACGGTGGACACGCTCACGTTCACGAACGCTGCCGGACGCACCGTGCAAGCGATCTGGCTCTCGGGCTCGCCGCACGAATACGTCTTCCAGGACCGGAGCGGGAACCCTGTGTTCGACACGCTGCGGCTGGCGACGAACACGTTGCTGTGGCAGGACGGGGACGTCACGTATCGACTCGAGGCAACGGTGACGCGCGATCGAGCGGTCGAGATCGCCGCAACGGTCGGTTCGTCGTGAACGGGAACCGGTTCCTGCCGCGCGGTGTCTCTACAGGCATGCGACGAACCACGATGATCGCCATCCTCCTCCTGCTCGCCGGGTGCACTGCCGATGCGGGGAAGGCCAGTCCTCCACCGGCGACGCCGCTGGACCCTGCGGCCGCCGCAGCGCCCACGAGCCAGGGGCCCTCCACGAACGCACCCGCGACAGCGGCTTCCGACGCAGGCACGACATCCTCCGATGCCGATACGGCATCGACGTTCGGCCCGATGCCCGATCTCGCCGTCGTCTCCAGCGACGGCCGCGTTGCCGTGGTACGCGACGGAGCGATGAGTGCTGCAGTGACCGGGTTGCTCACCGCAGACGGTTCTGCCGTCGTCGCCACGACAGCAACGACGACGGACGGCAAGCCGAGCACGGTCGTCGTGTGGCAGGGCATCCACAACGGCGCCGAGCTGGGAAGGATCACGCTTGCCGGCAACCTCACCCCGATCGCGACCGACCCCGCCGGGAAGGCCGTCGCCTTCACGGAGCCGAACGCGGACTCACCGGGTGGCACCGTCGTCGTGGTTGCGACGCCGGAGGGCCAGCAGTTCTCGCACGCGTACACCTCGGAGCTGCAGCCCGAAGGCTTCAGCAACGTCTACGTGGACGGCTCGGCGATACCCGCGGGGTTGTTCGTCATCGAGTACCTCGACCCACCGCCCGCCGATCGCACCGCGCCTCGCCGCTACCGCGTCCGTGTCGTCGACACGACATCGGGTGACCTCGCGCTGCCGTTCGATCTGCGTAAGAAGGGTCAGACGGTCGACGAACAGATGCTCGGCTTCGGCCGCACCCATGTGCTGTCGCAGACGAATGGACTGCTGTTCACCCTGTACCGCGGCATCGACGACGACGAGCAGGGCTACGCGTTCGTGCACACGCTGGGGTTCGTCAACGGTGTCTACTGCCTCGATCTGCCGCAGCAACTCGACCTCGCCGAACTGCCCGGAGCAGTCGCACTCATCGACGGTGAATCAACGCTCGCGGTCGTCTCTGGGAACGGGACGGTCAGCGAGTTCGTGATCGACGACATCACGGACGCGTCGAAGACCCCGGCGCCGATCACGACATCGGCGGTCTGGACGGGCGCCGACAGAAGCGGTCCGGCCGTGGCCGCGAACGGCTCGACGCTGCTGGTCGGACAGAGCGATGCGCTGCGATGGATCGACTCGACGACGCTCAGTGTGAGCGCGGTCCAGCACTGGGACATGCAGATCGAAGCGGTGACGCTTCTACCCAGCGGGAACGCCATCGCCGCGGGCACGCGCCGGATCTCGGAGATCACTCCCGACGGCCAACTCGCCGCCGAGCTCCCGTTGCCGGGGGACTTCGGACCGGTCGCGAGGGTGGTCACCGTGCCAGGCTGAGGCGTCCGGTTGCTGACGTCGAACTTCGACGTCGATGAGTTCGGGGTGCTGCCGGCGTCGACCCTGTATCTCACGCACCGGAGGTGACGACATGACCAACCTCGACAAGCACACGTCGACCGACACGGCGGATGTCGACACGATGAGCTCGATGGCGCGCCGGATGTTCGACCTCGTCGAGCCGATCGGTGTCATCCCCTACTCAGCCGATGAACCGAACGAGGCGATGTTCGCGTTGGGGTTCACCAACTACTGGGACACCTACTTCGCCGGGCGCGCGGCGCCGCTGGGCCTTGTCCCGGCCGAGGTGGTCGACGCGCTGTTCTACAACTTCGCTCCCGGCGAGGTGGCTCGCCACATCCCGAAGGTGTGGCGCAGCACGACACCCGAACTGGCGATCGCAGCTCGACAGGTCGGGTGCGTGAACGCCTTGAAGCGGATCCTCGGCGATCACGTCGACTCCGCCGCATTCGCCCGCGCCACCGAGCTGTTGACCAAGGCCGCGACCGCGGCCCCCGTGGCAGGCCGGCCGATGTACGCAGCGCTGCGTGCGCTTCCGATCCCGGACGACGTCGTGGCTCGCCTCTTCCACGCAGCCTCGTTGCTGCGCGAGCACCGGGGCGACGGGCACATCGCGGCGCTCGTCGTGGAAGGTGTCGGCGGGCTCGAGGCACATGTGCTCCTGGCGCTCGCCATGGACATGCCCGCTGCGAAGTTCGGACGCATCCACCACCTTCCCGCCGCGCAGCTCGCCGCCGTGATCGACGGGATGCGCGATCGCGGCCTGATCGGCGATGACGGTTGGCTGAGCGAACCGGGTCGCGCCGTCAAACATCGCATTGAGGCTCTCACCGACGACCTCGCGGCGACGCCCTACGAGAGCCTCGAGCCCGGCGAGCTCGACGAGCTCATGGCCGCGCTCGAACCGCTCGCCACGCAACTGCTCGCCGCCCAAGACTGGTAGGCGCGCCCCTGCAACACGGCTCCCTACAACACGGCGATCGGGTTCACCGGGCAGCCGGTGCCGCCGGGGATGCGCAGCGGCGCGACCACGCAGAGGAACTCCCAGCGTTCCTGCTCGACGCACACGGGTGCGAGCCGGGCCAGGTTCACGTTGTCGACGAGATGCAGGCCCATCCCGGTGATGCCGATCTGGTGCACCGGGAACGGCCAGTTGGCGACGCCCAGGCCCGGGGTCATGTCGGAGATCCCATCGCCCATGAGCAGCGCGACCTCGCGGTGGTGCTACCACGTGTGGCACTGCGGGTGCAGCCCGGCCATGCCGTCGCGGATCGGGTCGAAGCGTCCGCCCTGCGCGGTGCGGCTCGCGTCGCGCC
>JAOBWO010000136.1 GCA_025463415.1 Acidimicrobiales bacterium
GTGTCGGAGCGCGGCGAGTGCGACTTCGTGTGGGACATCGCTGCGCCCTTGCCGCTGCTGGTGATCGGCGAGATGCTGGGTTTCGATCCCGCCGACTACGACGACCTCCTGCGCTGGTCCGACGATCTGATCCGGGGCACGTCGGCGACATCGGATCCCAAGGCCGCCGAGGCAGCGATGATGGCGGGCATCGAGTACCGCGAGTTCCAGATGCGGATCATCGCCGACCGACGCTCTCGTCCGCAGACCGACGACGTCGTCAGCATCCTCTGCCATGCGGAGATCGACGGTGAGAAGCTCGACGACGACTCGATCGTCAACGAGACGCTGTTGATCCTGATCGGCGGCGACGAGACGACGCGCCACGTCATCTCGCGCGGCATGTTGGCGCTGATCGACCAGCCCGATCAGCAGGCGATCCTCGCCGCAGATCCCGCCAAGATCGAGGTCGGCGTCGAGGAGTTGCTGCGGTTCGTCTCGCCCATCCTGAACATGGCACGGACGGTCACGAGCGATGTCGAGATCGCCGGCCAGACGATGCACGCCGGCGACCAGATCGTGCTGCTCTACCCATCGGCGAACCGCGACGAAGCCGTCTTCGCCGACGCACAGCGACTGAACGTGGAGCGCCAGCCGAACCCGCACATCGCGTTCGGTTTCGGACCGCACTTCTGCCTCGGCGCATCGCTTGCCCGGCTGGAGCTGAAGGCGATGTTCACCCGGCTCCTCGATCGGCTGCCCGATGTCCAGCTCGCACCCGGCGCGGTGCTGCCGTATCGCAACTCGAACTTCATCACCGGGCCCGAGGCGATGCCCGTCGTCTTCACTCCCACACCCAGCCGGCTGAATCGTTGATGGCGGGAGCCGCTGCCACGCTGCGCGCGGCGCTCGCGGCCGGACTGGTCCGTGCGCCCGGTTGTGCAGATCCACTCGGCGCGCTGTTGATCGAGCAGGCCGGCTTCCCGGCCGCCTACCTCTCCGGTTTCGCCCTGTCGGCGACGCTGCTGGGCGTGCCCGACCTCGGGCTGCTCTCGCTCGACGACATCGCCGGCGCGGTCCGGCGGATCACCGCTGTGGTCACCATCCCGGTGATCGCCGACATCGACACCGGCTTCGGAGGTCCGCTGAACGTGCGTCGCACCGTCGTCGAGGTCGAAGCCGCGGGCGCTGCGGCGGTGCAGATCGAGGACCAGCAGTCGCCCAAGCGGTGCGGCCACTTCGAGGACAAGGTCATCGTCGACATCGACGAAGCAGTCGCCCGAGTGGCCGTCGCCGCCGAGGCGAGGCGGTCGTCGGACACCCTGCTCATCGCGCGCACCGACGCGGTGGCGGTCGAGGGAATCGACGCCGCGATCGAGCGCGCCCGACGGTTCCGCCACGTCGGCGCGGACGTGCTGTTCGTCGAGGCACTCGAATCCGTCGAACAGCTCGAGCGCGTGTCGGAAGCGCTCGACGGTGTGCCCTTGCTGTACAACGCGGTCGAAGGTGGCCGGTCGCCCGTCCTCGCTGCCGATCTCCTCGCCCGGCACGGCGTGCGCATCCTGATCCATCCCGTGACGCTGCTCCTCGAGGGCATCGGGGCTCAGCAGGTCGCACTGGCTGCACTGCGGGACGGACGCGACGCCACCGATCGATCGATCATGCTCGCCCGCGAGGTGACCGGCGCCGACGCAGCGATGGCGTTCCACGCCGGAGCTGCGACGCGGCCCTGATCGCCCACTGAACCACGAGGAGAACGCGATGCCCAGACTGCGCCAGGTGAGCCGGAGCGAGACCACCGACGAGCTGACCCTACGGATGTACGACCAGCTGTTCGGCGACCGCGATCCCGTCGCCGAGCCGGGCACGGCGACCGGTACACCGGGGGACTGGTGGACCGTGTTCGCGCTCTCGCCCGACGTGCTGCGCCACGCGGTGCGCGGCTTCACGTTGTACCGCAGCCCGAAGCGGCTCGTGCCACCCGTGCTCCGCGAGCTGGGTCAGACCCGTGCCGGATGGTTGCGGGCCAGCCAGTTCGTGTTCTCGCAGCACTGCAAGTCCTGTCGGACGCTGGGGATGAGCGACGCCAAGATCGCTGCCATTCCGACCTGGTCGACCTCGGACCAGTTCGACGAGCAGGAACGGGTCGTGCTCGCCTACACCGACGCGCTCGTCGGTGAGAACGGGCGGGTCTCCGACGAGCTGTTCGCGCAGCTGCAGTCCCACCTGTCCGACGAGCAGATCCTCGAGCTCACCTACGTCACCGCGATGTACGAGATGCACGCGATCATGAGCAGGGCGCTTCGGCTGGAGTTCGACGACCGCGACGAGCCGATCGTCGAGATCGCCGGCGATGAGGCATCGCTCGCGGTCGACGTCGGAGCGATGATCAGCGACCCAAACGCCGAGCGCTGACCCGTCGAGCGCTCGTGCTCTGACCCGATCAGTCGGCGATGAGCGCGGCAGCTGCGGCGTTCGGGTTGAAGAACTCGCGCTGGAAGCAGATCTTGCCGTCGCGGAACCGGAACACGTTGATGTACTGGTTGGCGTAGGACTTGCCCGTGGTCGCGACGAGGCCATCGCTGACGAACTCGACCACGAGCTCGTCGGGATCGACGCACGGGTGCACGTCCGTGATGGTCAGGCGCATCTTGAACACTTCGAAGGCGCGGGTGAGGTACTCCAGCGCCGCTGCTCTCCCCTCGACCCGCTTTGGCGGCGCGGTGTACGGCAGCTCGAGGACGGCGTCGTCGGTGTACTGCGCGGTCTGCTCCACGGCATCGGCGTTGCTGACACCTCGGAACGCTGCCTCGACCGCCGCGAGGTTGCGGGCACGCCGCTCGACATCGGTCAGGTCCGTGCTCATCCCGGCGACGATACGGCCGCTCGGCCGGTGGCGGCGACACGGCTCGCATCGGGTTTGCCGGGCAGTGTCGGGTCAGACTGGGCTCATGTCGATCGCCATCACCGAGGACCACCGCTTGCTCGCCGACACCGTCGCCGGCTTCGTGCAGAAACGCGACGCGAAGGGTGCTGCGCGAGCGATGCTCGACGCCGGATCGGAGACGTTGCCGGAGCTGTGGACCGAGCTCGCCGGACTCGGCTGGCTGGGGCTCCACATCGCCGAGGCCGATGGTGGTTCCGGCTATGGCCTGGAGGAGCTCGTCGTGGTCGTCGAAGAGCTCGGCCGTGCCGTCGCTCCGGGACCGTTCG
>JAOBWO010000342.1 GCA_025463415.1 Acidimicrobiales bacterium
GCTGACGACGGGTGGGCCCTGCTCGCCGATGCGACCTGCCGGCTGGAGGACGGCGATGGCCAGCGCGCGCTGACGTCGGCGGAGGCCGCTGCCGAGGCGTTCGCGCGCGCCGACGGATGGATGGGAGTCGCTGTGGGCACGGCGCGCGAGGTCGAGGCGCTCGTCCTCCTCGGCGAGACGCCGCGGGCGCGGCAGCGGCTCGGGGCCTGCGCCGCGCACGGCCGCACCCGGATCTTCGGGCGGATGCTCGACCGAGCCGAGTGCCGGCTGCTGGCCGCAGAGGGCGCGCTCGACGAGGCGCGGCGAACGCTGGACGAGCTCGTGACTCAGGCACGCACGCTCGGACACGACGACGACGAGCAATCCGGTCTGCACGATCTCCACCGACTCGGCGGCGTCTCGCCCAGCCGTGCCGAACGGGTCCGCGAGCTCGCCGACCGGATCGCGTCGCCGCGAGCCCTCCATCGAGCCCGCCACGTCGGTTCGGCCGGTGACGGCGCCAGGCTGGGGCTGCTCGCCGCCGCGCTCGAGACCGACGGCTTCGCGGTCTGGGGGTGCGAGGTCTCGATCGAGGCAGCGGCCCGGTTCACCGAATCCGGCGCCACTCGTCAGGCCGGCAGCGAGCAGCGTCGCGCCACTCGTCTGCGTAGCGGCTTTCCGAACGCCGTGCTCCTCGCACCCGCCGCGACGAGCGTGCCCAACGCGGAGCTCCAGCTCCGTCCGGGAGAGCTGCAGGTCGTGCGCCTCGCCGCAGATGGGTTGTCCGCGCGGGAGATCGGCGAGCAGCTGCACCTGTCGGTGCGCACCGTCGGCAACTACCTGCTGCGCGCCTATCGCCGTCTCGGCGTGCGTGGCCGCGACGAGCTACGCGCGGCCCTCGTCGAGCATCAGCTGCTGAACACGTAGTCGTCCGGGTTCGGCTCGCGTGTGCGCTCCCAGTAGTCGAGCAGGGTGAACGGCCAGTTCTGGGCGACGCGCCCGTGCGAGTTCTTGTACCAGCTGTTGACCGTGCTCCATCCCCACGCCATCCGGCGGTTCTCGGCATCGATCAGCTCGTTGAACTCGTCGTGCACGCTGGACTTGACCTCCAGCGCGCGGTGCGTGCCGGCCATCAACAGCTCGATCAGTCCGAGCACCAGTCGGCTGCCGCACTCCGAGAAGTAGATGATGCTGCCGTTCACGACGATGTTCGTGTTCGGGCCGTAGAGGCAGAACAAGTTGGGGAACTCCGGGATCGTCACGCCGAGGTAGGCCCGAGCATCGCCGTCCCAGCGCTCGTGGAGGTCCGCTCCCCCGCGGCCGGTGATCTGCATCGGCGCGAGGAAGTTCGAGGCCTGATAGCCGGTGCCGTAGATGATCACGTCGGCATCGATGTGCGAGCCGTCGGCCATGGCGATGCCGCCGGCGTCGACATGCGCGATCGGGTCCGAGACGAGGTCGACGTTGTCACGTTTGAGCGTCGTCGCCCAGATCCCGTTGTCACGCACGATCCGCTTCGCGCCGACGGGGTAGTCGGGCACGACCTGGGCGAGCAGATCAGGCCGATCGCCGAACTGCTGCTCGTAGTAGGCCACGATCATGGTCCGGGTGAGCTCGCTCATCGCGCTCACCGACGAACCGCCGGACTTCCACTCCGGATCGACCCGAACTCCTTCGAGCACCGCATCACCCATCCGCCAGAAGATGAGGAACCGGTTCAGCTCGCTGTAGGTCGGCACGTGACCGAACAACCACGTGAGGCCCGGGCTGACGGCATCGTGGTAGTCCGGTGTCGGAGCGAGCCACGGTGGCGTGCGCTGCAGCACGACAACGCTGGACGCGACCTCGGCGACGTGCGGGATGAACTGCAGCGCGCTGCAGCCGGTGCCGATCACCGCGACGCGCTTGCCGGTGAGATCGATGTCGTGGCGCCATGCTGCCGAATGGAAGTAGTCGCCGGCGAAGCCGGAGACACCGTCGATGTCCGGCCAGGCGGGGCGGTTCAGCTGACCGACCGCGCTGATGACCACGTTGGCCCGCACGGTGTGCTCGGCCCCGTCGGACGTGGCGTACACCACGGACCACATCGCATCGGACTCGTCCCACGTGGCCGATCGGACGCTGGCACCGAAGCGGATCTTGCGGCGCACGTCCAACGCGTCGGCACACTCGCGGAAGTACTCCTGGAGCACGTCCTGGGTCGAGTAGTGGAACGGCCAGTCATGCCGTTGGGCGAACGAGAAGCTGTAGTTGTGGTTCGGGTTGTCGACCCGGCAGCCTGGATAGACGCTCTCGTGCCACGTGCCGCCGACGTCGTCGTTCTTGTCGAGCACGATGTAGTCGACGCCGGCTTGATCGAGCCGGTGCGCGGACAGGATCCCCGACATGCCGGCGCCGATGATCACCACCTGGAACGGCAGGTCCGGGGCGAGCTCGGCCTTGTGCCACGCCGGTCGGCGACGATCTTCGCCTCGGTAAGCGAGCTCCTCCTCGAGCAGCGGCAGGTACGACGACATCTCCGTGCCACCGACGGCGAACTCCAGGATCCGCAGCAGATCGTCGGCGTCTGGAGGCGAGGCGGGCCGACAGCCTCCGTCGCGGTAGGCGGTCAGCGTGCGAAGGGCCAGCTCGCGGATCTCGGCCTGTTGGTCCTCGGTCAACCCACCCTGCGGCATCGAGAGCAGCATCGGATCCGGTCGCAGATGGCTGCGCAGCAGTGCCATTTCACCGGTGAGGTACGCGAGCGCCGGCAGCAACGGTGGGATCTCGGCGGATTGCAACGCATCGCGGATCTCGTCGTCGGAGGCGGTGATCGGCTCCATGCCGGCCACGAACGGGCTCGGCGACGACGAAGCAGTGAGTGACATGGCGATCGACCTTCCTCGGCGGTGGACCCCTCTTCCGTCGATGCCGTCAACGTAGCCCCGGGTGCGGCCGGCTCACCGACGCAGCAGCTCCAGGACCCCACCGAGGTGCTCGATGCCGGCCTCGGTGATCGGGTCGACCACGAGCTGGAGCGAGGCTGCACCGGCATCGGCGAACCCGGCGAGCTGATCGGCGATCTCCTGCTGCGTCCCGCGCACGGGCACCATCTGGCGGCCACGCACGTCACCCATCACCCGTCCGGCTCCACCATCGAGTTGCACGTACACCGCAGCGGTCGCCTGCACCTCCGCCGGATCACGGCCGATCTCGACGCACGTCTCCTCGACGCGCTCGCGCACCTCGGCGAAGCCTTCCGCCGTGTTCCCGAACAGCGCCCACCACACGTTCCACGCGTCGACGTGCGGCAGGGTGATCCGCAGCATCCGGTCACTGACCGAGCCGATCATCAAGGGCGGTCCGCCGGGACGCGACGGCGGCGGATCGATCACGCAGTCGCGCAGCTCGTTGAACTCACCGGAGAAGTCGATGCGGTGCTCGCGCAGCAGCGTGCGGATGATCGTGAACGCCTCCTCGAACCGCGAGACGCGACGGTCGTAAGCGAACCCGAACGCTGTGTACTCGCGCTCGTTCCACCCCGCGCCGAGCCCGGCGATCAGCCGTCCCCCGGAGATCGCGTCGACCGTCGCCGCCTGCTTGGCGAGCATCGCCGGGGCGTGGAAGCTGGTCGATGCGACGAGCGGACCGAGCTCGATCGTGCTCGTCACCGCGGCGATCGCGGCGAGCGATGTCCAGACCTCCCACGGGCCGCGCTGGATCGTTCTGTTCGCCCCGGTCCCGCCGACTGGAGCAGGGAGGTCGTAGAGCAGGTGATCGCCGAGCCACAGCGCATCGAAGCCCACCGCCTCGGCGCGCTTCGCCATCGCGATCAGTTCTGGCCAGGCCACGAACCGTTCGACCTCGGGAAGCTGGATGCCGATCTGCATGCCCCTGGCCTCCATGTTCCTCTTCGGCGTCGTCTCCATCAGTTCATCCTGCCGCGGGCGCGCAGAAGGTCCGCAGTCTGGTCCGACACGCGCGCGGCGAGCAACGCGGAGACGAGATCGACGAGGTGGCTGGTGAACAGTCGGTCGTCTCGCCGCGGCGTGCCCGAGGCGCGACGAGCCAGCTCGTTCGCGGTCACCCGGATCGCGGTGAAGCGATGGTGCAGCCGGCGGACGGCGACGTCGGGCAGCAGCGGACCAACGAGCTGCCGCCACCGGTTGACGCTGTCGCTCGAGTTCGACCGGGCCTCGTCGAAGCGCAGCTCCGGACGGTTCAGCACCTGGGCGTTGACCTGCAGGTATGACCTGCCGCCGTCGGGATCACCGAGCTTGGTGGCCGAGGGACGCACCAACGCGGCGGCCAGGGCGCGGAGATCGTCGACACGCTGTTGCTCGTACTCGTCGAGCAACGCATGTCGGGCCGCGTCGACGTCGGGCGTGTGCTTGTGCAGCACCGCGCGCACGAGGCCTCGGCGGTCGGTGAAGTGGTACTGCAACGCGGTCGAGTTCTTCTGTCCGGCCGCCATGTTGATCTCGCGCAACGACACGCCCTCGATGCCACGTTCGGCGAAGAGGCGCTCGGCTGCAGAGATCAGCTGCTGCTTGGTCGACTCGGGGTTCGGGGCCATGTATCGTCGAGGGTAGCATTTCATGCAAACGCTTTAGATCAGCGCTCATCCGCACAACTGGGGGTTCCCGATGGCCATCGATTTCACGCTCGCACCGGAGCACGAAGAGATCCGCAACCGTGTCCGACTCTTCGTCGAAGACGTGATCAAGCCGGCGATCGAACCGTTCGGTCACCGCGACGAGATCCAGGGCGACACGTACAGGGACTACATCGGCGCGCTCATCTCGCTGCGCAAGCGAGCCGTGGAGGCCGGGCTGTGGCTGCCGCACATGCCGAAGGAGTGGGGTGGGATGGGCCTCGGCCACGTCGCGCTCGCGATGGTCCAGGCCGAGTCGGCCAAGACGCGCGTCGGTCCCTGGGTGCTCAACTGTCAGGCGCCCGACGAGGGCAACATGCACACCCTCGTGCACTGGGCCACCGACGAGCAGAAGGAGAAGTACCTGCGTCCGCTGTGCGCCGGCACGACCTCCTCCTGCTTCGCGATGACCGAGCCCGAGGTCGCTGGATCCGACCCGACGTTGATCAAGACGTTCGCGGTCAAAGACGGTGACGAGTGGGTGATCAACGGCCACAAGTGGTTCATCTCCGGGGCCAAGCGGGCCAAGTTCGCGATCCTGATCGCGAAGACCGAGCTCGATGTCCCCGAGGGCGCACGTGGCGGCAACACTGCCTTCATCATCGATCTGCCGAGCCCAGGGTGGAACAACGTGCGCGAGATCGAGACCATGCACGGCCCCGGCGGCCACAGTGAGATCGTGATCGAGGACCTTCGGGTGCACGACTCGCAGATCCTCGGCGGGCGTGGCAACGGGCACCGACTCGGCCAGTACCGCCTCGGGCCGGCACGCCTCGCCCACTGCATGCGCTGGATCGCGCAGGCCGAGACGGCGTTGGACATGATGGTCGATCGCTCGCTGAAGCGTTACAGCCACGGCAGCGTCCTCGCCGAGAAGCAGGGTGTGCAGTGGTTGATCGCGGACTCGGCGATGGAGATCTACCAGTGCAAGCTGATGGTCCTCCACGCCGCATACAAGATCGATCGCGGCGATGACTTCCGCACCGAGGTGTCGATGGCCAAGCACTTCGTGGCCAACAGCCTCAACCGGATCATCGATCGCGCGATCCAGGTGCACGGAGCGCTGGGCTACTCCACCGACACGCCACTGGCGAACATGATGCAGCACGCGCGCTGGGCGCGCTTCGCCGACGGCGCCGACGAGATCCACCAGATGCGCATCGCCGAGAACACTATCAAGGCGTTCACCGACAACGGCACGACCCGCTACTCAACAGGCGACCTCCCGATCTGAGCCCGGCCGCCGAGCGATGTCAAACGCGCCCGGCGATGTCACCACATGTCGCGTCTGCGATGACATCTCGTGACATCGTCGGGCGCCCACTCGGAGAACTCGGCTGCATGGAACCACGCGCCGCTGCGGATCAGCAACAATGACGCCATGCAGAACGAACGACTTGGGATCGACATCGGTGGGACCGGCATCAAGGGTGCTCCGGTCGACGTCAAGGGCGGCAAGCTGCTGGCCGAGCGGTTCCGCATCGACACGCCGCAGCCCGCCACACCCGAGGCCGTCGCCGACACCGTCGGCGAGATAGCCAAGCACTTCGACTGGAAGGGCCCGATCGGCGCGACGATGCCGGGCGTCGTCAAGAACGGCGTGATCCTGACGGCCGCGAACATCGACAAGAGCTGGATCGGCGTGGACGCGGCGACGCTGTTCGCGAAGGCCACCGGCTGCAACCCGGTGATGGTGCTCAACGACGCCGACGCGGCCGGCATCGCCGAGATGCAGTTCGGTGCGGGCGTGGGCCGCAAAGGTGTCGTCGTGATGGTCACGCTCGGTACGGGCATCGGTTTCGCCCTGTTCCACGACGGCGTGCTGATGCCGAACACCGAGCTCGGCCACCTCGAGATGAACGGCAAGGATGCCGAGGACCAGGCCAGCGCGCGTGTCCGGGACGAGAAGGACGAGTCCTGGAGGAAGTGGGCGAAGAAGGTCGACGAGTACCTCGACCACGTCGACGCCCTGCTCTGGCCGGACCTGATCATCATCGGCGGTGGCGTCTCCAAGAAGGCCGACAAGTTCTTCCCGCACCTGACCACCCGCGCCGAGCTCGTCGCTGCGAAGTTCGAGAACGAGGCGGGCATCGTCGGTGCCGCCCTCGCGATGGGGCTGTGACCGAAGGCGCGGAGGCCGCCCGCCTCGCTGCGCCGACGTCGACCGGCTGGCGACGTTGGGGCACCTACCTCGCCGAGCGGGCGTGGGGCACCGTCCGCGAGGACTACAGCGCTGACGGCGACGCGTGGTCGTACCTGCCGTACGACCATGCCCGCTCGCGCGCGTATCGATGGAGCGAGGACGGGCTCGCCGGATGGAGCGACGATCAGCAGTGCGTCTGCCTCGCGCTCGCGCTCTGGAACGGCAACGACCCCACGCTGAAGGAGCGCCTGTTCGGGTTGAGCTCGACCGAAGGCAACCACGGCGAGGACGTCAAGGAGCAGTGGTGGTTCCTCGACAACACGCCCACCCACAGCTACACCCGATGGCGCTACCGCTACCCGCAGTCTGCGTTCCCCTACGACGATCTGCTCGCCACCAACCGCGCACGCGGTCGGGGCGACGCCGAGTACGAGATCGCCGACACCGGCGTGTTCGACCACGGGTCGTGGAACGTGGAGGTCGAGCACGCCAAGCCGGACCCCGACTCGGTCGTGATGCTCGTAACCGTCCGCAACGACGGCCCTGCCGCTGCGACGCTGCACGTGCTGCCCACGGTCTGGTTCCGCAACACGTGGTCGTGGGGCAACGACGTCGGGCATCCGCAGCTCTACTGCGGCGATGCCGATCCGCGCCCTGGCGCCGCGCATGACATCGTCTACGGCGAGCACACCGCCTTCGGGCGCTTCGCGGTGCGCAGCCAACCTCCTGCGCCGACGCTGTTCTGCGACAACGACACCAACACCGGGCGCCTCTACGGCGACCCGGGGCCGCGATACGCGAAGGACGGCATCAACGACCACGTCGTGTCCGGCGCAGACACCACGAACCCCGATCAGCACGGCACCAAGGCGGCGTTCCACCACCGCATCACGCTTGCTCCCGGCGCGTCGCAGACACTCACGATCGTGCTCAGCGCGGCAGAGGCTGAGGCGGTCGACGGCGCAGCGATGGTGGCCCTTCGTCGCGCGGAAGCCGACGAGTTCTACGCGTCGCTGACGCCCGCGACGGCCTCGCCGACCGAAGTGATCGTGCTCCGCCAGGCCTTCGCCGGACTGCTGTGGTGCAAGCAGCTCTACCACTACAACGTCGATCGCTGGCGCACCGGCGACCAGTGGCCTGCGCCACGCGAGCGGCTCACCGGACGCAACAGCGGCTGGCGGCACTTCGACGCGTTCGACGTCATGTCGATGCCCGACACCTGGGAGTACCCCTGGTTCGCGTCGTGGGACGTCGCGTTCCACGCCGTCGCGCTCGCCCACCTGGATCCCGAGTTCGCCAAGGCCCAACTGGTGCTGCTGTGCCGCGAGTGGTATCAGCACCCGAACGGAAACCTGCCCGCGTACGAGTGGAACTTCAGCGACGCCAACCCTCCGGTGCACGCGTGGGCTGCGCTGCAGGTGTTCGAGATCGACGGTCGCCGCGATCACGTCTTCCTCGCCCGGGTGTTCCACAAGCTGCTGCTGAACTTCACGTGGTGGGTCAACCGGATGGACACCGAGGGCAACAACGTGTTCGAGGGCGTGTTCCTCGGGCTCGACAACATCGGCCTGTTCGACCGCAGCTCGCCGGTGCCCGGAGGAGGCGTCCTGGAGCAGGCCGACGGCACAGCATGGATGGCGAAGTACTGCCTCGACATGCTGGCGATCGCGCTGACGCTCGCGGATCACGATCCCGCCTACGAGGACGTCGCCACGAAGTTCTTCGAGCACTTCACCTACATCGCCACCGCAGCCGAGACGCTGTGGCAGGAGGACGACGGCTTCTTCCACGACGTGCTCCACTTCGCCGACGGCTCCGACCTCGCGCTGCGGTACCGATCGATGGTCGGCCTGATCCCGCTCACCGCGGTCACGGTCCTGTCCGACGATCTGCGCAACCGGCTCTCCAACTTCGCGTTCCACATGAACTGGTTCGAGCACCACCGTCCGGACTACATGCGGGTCGTGTCGCACACGACGAGACCGGGGCGGGTCGGTGAGCGTCTGTTGTCGGTGGTCGGCCCACAACGCTTGTCACGCCTGCTCGAGACGGCGCTGTCCGAGGACCACTTCCTGTCCGCTTATGGCCTGCGCAGCATGTCGCGCGAACACCTCGACCACCCGTACCTGCTGGCCCTCGGCGGCACTCAGTACCGGGTCGACTACGAGCCGGGTGAGTCGCGAACGGGCCTCTTCGGCGGCAACTCGAACTGGCGTGGCCCGGTCTGGTTCCCGATCAACGTCCTCGTCATCGAGGCCCTGATCCGCTACCACCACTACCTCGGCGACGACTTCACCGTCGAGCTGCCCACCGGTTCGGGGGTCCGCGTCAACCTTGCCGAGGTCTCGCTCGACCTGTCCCGCCGGCTGATCGGCCTGATCAGGCCGAACGAGGACGGTGCGGCGCTCTTCCACGAGTACTTCCACGGCGACACCGGCGCAGGCCTCGGTGCCGACCACCAGACCGGCTGGACCGCGCTCGTCGCCCATCTGATCCTGCGCATCCACAGCGACGTCGCGACGACCGCCGCACCGCTCGACGACTGACCGCCACCCCAGTTCTGCGTGTTCAAAGGTCCCCTCCGGGGGGCTTGTGTTTTCGCGAAACCGCGGGTGCGGGGCGGAACTGCGGGCGCGGTCAGCGGGTCGGGGCGAGGTCCTTGCGGCCGCCGAAGGGCGACCAGTCGCCGGCGGCAAGCCGGGCGATCTCGTCGTCGTCGAGCTGTCGCCCGCTGTCGTAGGCATCCTGTGCCGCCTGTGCGTGCTCGCCGAACCCGAGGAACACGCCACCGACGATCACGCCGCCCGTGACCACGACCTTGCGGTAGGTGTGGCCACCCTCGCCGCGATCGGTGAGCTGGATCTCACCCTCCGCCGGCTCGACGCGCCCGAAGGAGACGACGTCGAGGCCGACGCCCTTGAGGATCATCGTGGGCACGCCGGACTCGTAGGTTCGGCTCCCACCGGCGATGTTCACCGCGGCGATCTGAGCCTGGGTGACGGCGACCGGCCAGAGACCCCACAGCCGGCCCTCGAACTCGGCGAGATCACCGACGGCGAAGATCGACGGATCGGTCGAGCGCATCGAGCTGTCGACGATGACGCCCCGAGCCACGTCCAGACCGCACTGGCGCGGCAGGTCGAGGTTCGGCGTCACGCCGGCAGCGACCAGCAGGATCTCCGTCTCGAAGCGGTGCCCCTGTGCCGTGACGACGGCTTCGACCCGGCCATCCCCCTCGACGCGGACCGTCTCGGCGTCCGTGACGACGACGATGCCGAGCGCCTCGAAGTACGAGCGGAGCATCTCCGATGCGGCCGCATCCAGCGAGTTCCGCAGCAGCCGCGAGGAACGCTCGAGCACCGTGACGCTCATCCCGAACTCGTGCAGCGCGTGGGCGGCCTCCAGACCGAGCAGACCCCCTCCGGCAACGACGGCGCGGTGCTCGTCGTGCTCCTGCGCGTACGCACGGATGCGGATCGCGTCGTCGGCGTCGCGCAGCACGAAGCAGCCCGACGCGCCGAAGCCTTCGATCTCGGGGACTGTGGCGCGACCGCCGGTGGCGAGCACGAGCCGGTCGTACCCCAGCTCCTGCCCGGTGCCGAGGCGCACGGTCTTGCCCTGACGATCGATCGACGCGACGCGCGTGTTCAGCCACAGCGTCACGCGGTTGCGCTCGTACCACCCTGCGGGCAGCAGGTAGAGACCTTGCATCGCCGAGCGGCCATGGATCAACCGTGCGACGCCCATCCGGTTGTAGAGCTCGTGCGACTCACGCCCGACCAGCTCGATCTCGCAGTCGGGATGGTTGCGGCGAACGAAGTCGGCCGCGGTGACGCCCGCAATGCCGTTCCCGATGATCACGACCCGACGGACCGACGGATCCGGCTCGAAGGACGGCGTGTTCGACAGCGGCGTGCTCGTCCGGTCCGGCTGCAGCGAGACGCTGCACGAACCCTCGGCCCGCGCTGTGCAGGCCATCCGGTTCGGAAAGCCGAGACCGAGACGTTCGAGCGTGTCGGCCTCCTCGCGACGGATCGGGGACAACGACTCGTACCCGGACGTGACGGCGACGGGGTCTGCGCCGCACACGCCCATCCGGCACCCGGACTCGATGCGCAGCTCGCCGGACTCGGCGGCTTCAAGGAGGGTCGTACCGGAACTGACCTTGACGATCTTCGACTCGAACTCGATCTCCACCGCACCGTCGTCGGCCCCAGCGGAGCCACCGAGCGCAGTGCGCGCCCGCCCGAGGTCCACACGAACCGGTGCGGCGACGGCCACCTCCTCCACATAGCGGCGCTCGACCAGCCACGACCGGACCAGCCACACCGCCGCCAGCGCGAACGCGGCGATCCTCACCGGCCAGACGATGCCCGTCCACCTGCCACCGAGGAGCGAGCCGAGCGCCTTGGCGACCTTGCGGCTGCCGAACCAGTAGAAGAGCGAGAACGCCGCCGCACCGAAGATCGGCGGCAGCCGGTTCGGCGAGAACCGGCCGAACGCGTCGAGCACCGCGAACACGGCGATCCCGGCGGCGATCCAGGCGAGGGAGCGGCCATAGACCTGCACGTCGCTGAGCCGGCCGGCGTCGGGCACCAGGAAGTAGCCGAGCACGAGGCCGGGGAAGGCGCCGACGAACAACCGGCGCGGACCGCGGAAGCCCTGATCGGGATCGTGCATGTCGGCCACGTAGGCGACCCGCGGGTTGAAGTCGTAGCAGTTCTTGGTGCAGCCGAGGCACGGCTGGCAGTGGCTGTTGGCGACCCCGACAAACGGCGACTGTCCGTAGACGCGTTGCACGGGCAGGAGGGGACAGATGCTCGAGCACCATCCGCTCTTGCCCTTCAGGAACCGTCCTCCGAGCGCCGCTCCGACGAGGACGGCGGCCAACAAGACGGTGAGCGCGACGCCGTTCCGGTTGAAGAGCACCTTGCGCGTCAGGGCGATGCCGACGAACAGCGTGGCCGCGATGCTGAACCCGTGCTCGCGCAGCCACTTCGGCGCCGCGACCTGGCTGGTGACGCCGAGGTTCCTCGATGCCTGGTTGGCTGCCGCCAACGGGCACACATTGCGCCACGAGCCGGGGGCGATCAGGAACACCGCAGGCAGGATCGGGATCACGATGCCCCAGAAGAACGTCAGCGTGTCCGTCGGACGCACGATCCCGCCGACGATGACGGCCAGGAAGACCGCAAGCGAGACGAACCGGACGATGTGCCAGAACCGGAGGGACACCGTCCTCGGCATCGCCAGGTAGTTCGGGAACGGGTCGGTCCGGCTCACCGCGACATCACGATCTCCGTCAGCGAACGCAGCCGGCCGGCGAGGATCCTGCCGAGGTCGAAAAGCAGCGACCTGCCGAGCCGCGGGTTCATCGCGGCCAGCGATTCGAACGAGGAGATCGAGAGTCGCAGCAACTCACCGTCGGTCGCGGCGACCACGCTGGCCGATCGCGGCCTGCCGTCGAGGAAGCCGAGCTCGCCGACGACCGAACCCGCGGGAGCCGGCGACAACCGACGCGTGCGCCCGCGTCGTTCGGCGACGGTCTCGAGCTCACCCTCGATCACGATGAACAGCGAGCGGTCGACCTCGCCGAAGTGCACGACGACCTCGCCCCGGTGGAAGCGGCGCCGTTCGCAGTGATCGACGAGCAGGGCCCAGTCCTCGACCGAGGCGTCACCGAGGAACATCGGCGCGCGGACCTCCGGCGCGTCATCGGTCCCGTAGTCGAAGAACCCTGCCCCACTCACGCTGCCCCACTCCGACGCCGATCTGTCGGGAAAATAGCACGTCCGTGCGGGCGGTCCGACCTACTCCTCGGTCAGGAGGTACATCAGGCTGCTCGTGTCCCAGCGCTTGCCGCCCTTGGCGACGATGTCCGCGTAGTAGCCGTCGACCGCCTCGGCGGTGGGCAGGCGAGCGCCGTTGCGGCTCGCCTCGTCGAAGCAGATCCCGAGATCCTTAAGCATCCACTCGACCGCGAAGCCGAAGTCGTAGCGGCCCTGCGACATCGTGATCGCCCGGTTGTCCATCTGCCAGCTCTGCGCCGCGCCCTTGCCGATCGTGGCGACCAACTTGTCGACGTCGAGCCCGGCGCGCATCGCGAAGTTGATGCCCTCGGCCAGACCCTGCACGACGCCGGCGATGCAGATCTGGTTGACCATCTTCGTCAACTGGCCGGCACCGGTGCCGCCCATCAGCTCGCACGCCTTCGCGTACGCGGCGATCACCGCTGCGGCCTTGCGGAACACGAGGAGATCGTCGCATCCGCACATCACGGTCAGCGCGCCGTTCTCCGCCCCCGCCTGGCCGCCGCTGACGGGCGCGTCGACGAAGCCCACGCCGACCCGCGCAGCCGCAGCCGCCAGCTCGCGCGCGACCGTCGCCGATGCAGTCGTGTGGTCGACGAGCACGGCGCCGGGGCGCATCCCTGCGAGGGCTCCATCGGCACCGAGCACCACGGAACGGAGATCGTCGTCGTTGCCGACGCAGACGAACACGAAGTCCGCGTCCTCGGCTGCTTCCCGAGGCGTGGCGGCCGCCCAGCCCCCGTGCGCGGTCACCCATGCGTCGGCCTTGGCGGTCGTGCGGTTGTAGACGGTGACCTCGTGCCCCTTCGACCCGAGGTGACGCGCCATCGGCGCTCCCATGACTCCCAACCCGATGAACGCGACCTGTCCCATGGCCGACGAGTCTGCCATCACCCGCCGATCATCTGCCGGACTCAGGCGAGGGAGGCGACGATCTCGTCGATGACGGTGGTCGGCGTCAGCGGGTGCATGAAGACGAGACGGCCGACGGGTTCGCCGCGCCAGGTCGTCGGGGCGACGAACGCGACGCCGTCGTCGAGCAGCTCACGGGCCCACCTCACCCAGCGCTCGCGATCCCACCCGAGCCGACGGAACAGCACGACCGACAGCTCCGGCTCGATCACCGTCGAGACGTGAGGGCCGGCGCTGTCGAACGCGGTGGACGCGATGCGCGCCAGTTCGACGCCGCGACGCACGGCTGCGGCGAACGCATCGGTGCCGTGCAGCACCAGCGCGAACCACAACGGCAGCCCGCTCGCCCGGCGGGTCAGCTGATACCCGTAGTCGGAGGGGTTCCACTCGTCGCCGTTCTGACGGAACACGTCGATGTACGGACCGTGTTGGGTGTGGACGGCACCGGCCAGCGCCGGTTCGCGGTACAGCACGGCGCACGAACCGGCCGGGGCGAACAGCCACTTGTGGGGATCCACGATGAACGAATCGGCCCGACCGATGCCGCGCAGCCGATCGGCGAACTCCGGCAGCAGCAGCGTGGCGGCGCCGTACGCACCATCGACGTGGAACCACGCCCCGATCCGCTCGGCGACGTCGGCCAACCCGTCGAGGTCGTCGATCAAGCCCGCGTTGGTGGAACCCGCAGATGCGACGACGATGCCGATGTCGTCACGCCCGCCGATCACCTCGGCGAGAGCGGCGCCGGTGAACCGGCCGTCCTCGCCGGTGGGCACCGTCAACGCCTGGAGGCCGAGCAGGTGCAGTGTGTTGTGCACCGAGGCGTGCGCCGTATCGGCGACTGCGACCAGGCGCTGGGTCGGCCGCTGATCGCGACCGACAGCCAGTGCCGAGAGGTTGCCGATCGAGCCGCCGCTCATGAAGCATCCGCCGGCACCGGTCGGCATGCCGGCCAGCGAAGCCAGCATCGTGAGGACCTGGTTCTCCGCGGCGACCGCCCCGGACGCCTCGATCCACGATTCGGCAGGGACCGATGTGGCCCCCACGATGGCATCGATCCACGCCGCGGCCGGCGCCGGCGAGACAGGTATGAACGCGAGGAACCGCTCGCTGTCGATGCCGACCGTGTTCGCCATCACCCCGTTCGCGAACACGTCCCACGCGCGGGCGATGCCGAGGCCCTTCGCCGTGATCGCTGCGTCGAGCGCGAGGCGCATCTCGTCGGCGGCTGCGGTTCGTCCCAGCGGTGCGCCGGCGAAGCGATCGGTGATGAACCGGTTGACGCGCCCCGCCAGATCACCGATCTCGGCGCCCGGCCCGTGCAGCGCGCCCACGGCCCGCTACTGCGCCGTGTTCATTGGGGCGTGACGTAGGCGCTGGTGATGCCGCCGTCGATGATCAGCGACTGGCCGGTCATCCAGCTGCTCTCGTCACTGGCGAGGAAGAGCGCGCCGTTGGCGATCTCGATCGGCTCGCCGAAGCGGCCCATCGGGATGTGGATCAGCCGGCGGTTGCGCTTCTCGTCGTCGCTGAGGAACTTGGCCAGCATCGGCGTCATGATCGGACCGGGGCAGAGCGCGTTGGCGCGGATGCCCTGGCGGGCGTAGATCACGGCGATCTCGCGGGTCATCGCCAGCACTGCGCCCTTCGACGCGGTGTAGGCGATCTGCGGAGTCGCGGCGCCCATGTGCGCGACGAACGACGCAACGTTGACAATGCTGCCGCCGCCGCTGGCCAGCATCGCCGGGATCGCGTACTTGCATCCGAGCAGCACGCCCTTGACGTTGATGTCCATCGTCAGCTGGTAGGTCTCCATCGACGTGTTCGTCGGACCGTCGTCGTCGCCGATCATCACGCCGGCGTTGTTGTAGAGCACGTGCAACCCGCCGAAGGTCTCGACCGCATGGCTCACGGCGGATTCGATCGATGCTTCGTCCGTGACGTCACACCGCACGAACGTTGCCTCGCCCCCGGCAGCCGCGATGGCTTCGACCGCCTCGTCGCCATCGTTGACATCGGCGATCACGACCTGCGCGCCCTCGGCCGCGAATCGTTCGGCACCGACCCGCCCGAGACCGGACGAGGCACCCGTGATCAACGCGACCTTGCCACTCAACCGACCACTCAACTGGCCCACAACTGCCTCCGAAATCCTGGTACGAACGATCGACGAATGCTCATGCTGCCAGACCGGCTACACGCGCTCCCAGTACAGGCGCAGCTCCCAGTCGGTGACGGCCTGGTTGAACGCAGCCCACTCCCCCTTCGCCGCCGTGAGGATGTGGTGGTGCACGTCGTCACCGAAGCACTCCTTGGCGATCGCGCTGTTCTCCCACAGCTCGATCGCATCGCAGATGTTCCAGGGGATGCGCGGGATGTCCTTGGCCTCGTACCCGTTGCCCTCGAACGGCGCACCGAGCTCCAGCTCGTTGCGGATGCCGTAGAGGCCACCGGCCAGCACGCCGGCGAACGCGAGGTAGCTGTTCGCATCGCTGCCGGGGATGCGGCACTCGACCCGCGTGCCCTTGCCGTGACCGACGAGCCGGTATCCGAGGGTGCGGTTGTCGAGGCCCCAGCCGATGCCCGTCGGCGCCCAGGAGGCCGGCTGGAAGCGCTTGTAGCTGTTGATCGTCGGCGCCCACAACAGCGCGAACTCCTGCGAGGTGGCGATCAACCCGGCCAGGTAGTGACGGAACGTCGCGCTCATGCCGTGGTTGGTCTCGTGATCCGGGTCGTCGTGGCCGTCGAACACTGCCGTCGAACCGTCCATGCTCCACAGGCTCGAGTGGATGTGGCACGACGACCCCGCGTCTCCCATGTCCCACTTGGCCATGAAGCTGATGCTGCGGCCGCTCAACGCGGCCATCTCCTTGGCGCCGTTCTTGTACACGCTGTTTCGATCGGCCATCTCGACCGCAGTCGTGTAGTCCAGGTTGATCTCGTGCTGGCCGCGGCCGGCCTCGCCCTTGCTGAACTCGACGGGCACACCCGCCAGTTCGAGGTTCCGGCGCAGCTGGCCGATGATGTACTCGTCCTTGGTGGTCTGCAGGACGTGGTAGTCCTCCAACCAGGGGCTGTGCGTCTCGAGGTTCCGGTAGCCCTTGGCGTGGGCTTCCTCGTACGTGTCCTTGAACAGGAAGAACTCGATCTCGCTGGCCACCATCGGCAAGAACCCGAGCGCCGCAGCGGCATCGACCTGGCGACGCAGGATCGTGCGCGGCGCGACCTCGATCAGCTCACCGGTGCCGACGTCGAACAGATCGCACATGATCATCGCGGTCTTGGGCACCCACGGGATGATCCGGATCGTGTCCCAGTCGGCCGCCGCGAGCATGTCGCCGTAGCCGCTCTCGTAGCTGGTGAACCGGTACCCGGGGACCGGGTTGTTGTCCATGTCGCACGCGATCAGGTAGTCACAGTTCTCGGTGCCCGCGTCGGCGACGCTGTCGAGGAAGAATCGGCCGGTCGTGCGCTTGCCGACGAGGCGCCCCTGCACGTCGGGGAACGCCATCAGCACCGTGTCGATCTCGCCGGCCCTGATCTTGTCTTCCAACTCCGGCCTGGTGACGTGCACACGATCTGACATCGCAGGCACTGTAGACGGTCAGGCCTTCTTCTTGACTTCCTTGGCGGGCTTCAACACGCCCTTGGCGAGCGCCTCGTCGAGGTAGTGCTCTGCTTCCTCGGCGCTGACCTTGAGCGCCGGAGCGATCTCGCTGATCAGGTTGATCCGGGCCCGCTCGTACATCGTCCGCTCGGCAGCCGACAGCGAGGCATCCCGGTTGCGGGCCGCGAGGTTCCGGACGACTTCGGCGACCTGGTAGACGTCGCCGCTCTTCAGCTTCTCCTGGTGGTTCTTGAACCGCCGGCTCCAGTTGGAGGGCACGCGCGGATCGGCCTTGGACAGCACCGACACGAGGTCTTCCAACTCGTCCGGTGACACCGGCGGGCGGACGCCCACATCGGCGGCACGCGCGACCGGTACGGACAGGGTCATCTCGTTGATGATCGTGCGGAGGATCAGGTACTCCTGCGTCTCGCCGAATGCCACGACCTTCTTGGTCCCCTGCACGAGACATGCCCCGTGCTGGGGGTAGATGACGGTGTCGCCCTTCTTGAATTTCACGCGGCATACCTCACGGATCTGTTTGCGGCCCCACCCGGATCGGGCGGATCCAACAGTGACCCAATGGTAAGGGTTTCGGCCCCATTTTCCTCCGTGCCGGGCCCGCGCCGCGGGCTCCATAACCTGGGCGGATGAGGATCCGCGATCTGCCCACACCGGCACTGATCATCGACGCGACGGTGCTCGCGCAGAACATCGAGACGATGAGCACAGCCCTGCCCGGGGCGGCATTGCGGCCGCACGTGAAGGCGCACAAGTGCACCGCGCTCGCCGCCGTGCAGGCGGCCGCCGGGCACCGCTCGTTCACCTGTGCGACGCCGCGAGAAGTCCTGGGCATGGCCGCGAACGGCCTCGGGGAGGACCTGCTGCTCGCCAACGAGAGCGTCGACCCGGCACGCCTGCGCGCGATGGCGGCGGCGCAGGACTCGGCCCGGATCACGATCGCCGTCGACTCGGTCTCGACGATCGATGCCGCAGCCGCGGCCGGGCTCCACGAGGTCCTGATCGACGTCGATGTCGGCCTTCCTCGCTGCGGCTGCGCGCCGAGGGATGCGGGCCGCCTCGCCGCCCACGCCCGCGCCGCCGGCCTGACCGTGCGCGGGGTGATGGGCTACGAAGGCCACCTCATGATGGTCACCGATCGTGAGGCCAAGCGGGCCAAGGTGGCCGAGGCGATGGACCTGCTGCTGAGGGCGAGCGGCGACGTCGGAGGTGACATCGTGTCGGCCGGCGGCACCGGCACCTTCGACCTGCACGACGGCGTCACTGAGGTGCAGGCCGGCAGCTACGCGCTGATGGACACCCAGTACGGCACGCTCGGGCTGCCCTTCGCGCAGGCCTGCTTCGTCGTCGGGACGGTGGTGTCCTCGAACCCGCGCCACGCCGTGGTGGACGTCGGGCTGAAGGCGCTCGGCATGGATCACGGCAATCCTGCGGCCACGACGTGGATGGAGGACGCGGGCTCCGACGGTGCCGCCGGCGGCATCGGTGCCGGTACGTCCACGGACGTCTGGTTCTGCAGCGACGAGCACGTCACGATCTCCAGCGTCCCGGGCCGCACCGATGTCGATGCGCGGGTGTTGATCACCCCTGCGCACATCGACCCGACCATGGCGATGCACGAGGTCGCCTGGCTGGTGCGCGACGGCGAGGTGATCGATCGTTGGCCGATCGACCTGCGCGGCTGGTGAGGCCTCAGCCGGCGGCCACCACCGCCTCGGCGATCGCGTCGGCCAGCGGTGACACCTGCTCGGGGCGCAGCCTCGACGTCGTGATCCGGACGCCCGGCGCGCTGGCCAGCCGGAAGGGCGCGCCGGGCGCCACCGCGTAGCCGCGATCCGCCATCGCCAGGCACAGCGAGGTCTCGTCGCGCACGGGCAGCCAGATGCACAACCCCGAGGCGCCTCGGGCAACCAGGCCACGGTCGGCGAGCGCGTCCAGCAACGCCTGCCGGCGCTCGTCGTAGGCGCGTTCGGCAGCGGCCAACAGCGCCGGCGTTCCAGGTGCGGACAGCAGTGCGGCGACGGCACCTTGCAGCAGGTGGCTGACCCACCCTGGACCCGCGCGGAGCCGGCTCGCCATCGCGCCCACGGTCGCGTCGTCGCCGACGACCAGAGCGACGCGAAGGTCTGGCCCGAGCGCCTTGGACACCGATCGCGTGAGCAGCCAGCGCTCCGTCGTGCCGGTCAGCGTGGGTGCAGTCGGACCGAGCAGGCCGAGGTGGTCGTCCTCGATCAACACCGTGCCCGGATGTCGGCGCAGGATCGCGCGCAGCGCTGCCGCGCGAGCCTCGGTGAGGCGGGCACCCGTCGGGTTCTGCGCCTTCGGCGTGACGATGACCGCACGCGCTCCGCCGTCCACCGCACTGCGCAGGGCTGCGGGTGTCGGCCCTTCGTCGTCGACCGCCATCGGCATCGCGACGAGGCCGAGTGCGCGCAGCACGTGCAGGATCGGCGGATACCCGGGATCCTCGACGCCGACGCGGTCGCCGTGCCGCAGCGTTGCAGCCAGGGCGCGTTCGACGGCATCGAACGCGCCACTCGTCACCGCGAGCGTTCCCGGAGTCGGCACCCGCTCTCGCCACCACGCCTCGAGCTCAGGATGGACCGCGGCGGCACGGTAGGGGTCGCGGTCCGGCGCCGCACCGGCGGCCTCCGCGACGATGCGCAACGCGCCCGTCAGATCCGGCAGCCGAGCAAGATCAGGACCGCCGTTGAGCAGATCGACGGCACCCTCGGACACGTAGGGCGCGGCGGGACCCGGACCCGCCGGCGCGGCCACCACCGTGCCGCTCCGTTCGCGCGACACCACCACGCCCCGTCGGCGCAGTTCCGCCAGCGCTGATGCGACCGTCGACGGCGACAGGCCCGCGCTCGACGCCAGCGCGCGCACCGACGGCAGCCGAGCGCCGGGCGCGAGTCGGCCGCTGGTGACGTCGCGCTCGATGGAGCGCACCAAATCCTGGGCCGTCCGTGGCGTCGCGCGTGTATTCTGTGCTGATGCAACCGTCTGACTGTACTGTAACAGATCGTACCACGCTGCATCGCCTCCCGGATCGCGGTGCGCACGACCGGCCGACGATCGACGGCATCCTCGACGAAGCCGTGACGGGACACCTTGCGTTCGTCCACGACGGCACACCGTTCGCGATCCCCACGATCCATGCGCGACTGGGCTCGGTCCTGTACGTCCACGGCTCGGCCGCCAGCCGCATGCTGCGCACCGCCGCCGACCAGACAGTCTGCTACACGGCCACCCTGATCGACGGTCTCGTGGTGGCCCGCTCGGCCTTCCACCACTCGATGAACTACCGCAGCGTGGTCGTCATCGGCGTGCCCCGCCGAGTCACCGAGGCAAACGAGAAGGTGACCGCGCTGAACGCCGTCGTCGATCACGTGCTGCCGGGACGCAGCGGCGAGGTTCGCGACCACACGGACAAAGAGCTCCGCGCGACGGCGGTGCTGGCGCTCTCGATCGACGAGGCATCGGCGAAGCTGCGCACGGGCGACCCGTCCGACGACGACGAGGACATGCGCGGCGATGCCTGGGCCGGCATCGTCCCGATGCACGTGCACTTCGGTGCACCGGTGCCGGCAGAGGACCTGCGCGCCGGCATCGCCGCACCGCCATCCGCGCGCGGTCGGCAGACCGTCAGCTGAGCCCGTCGCCAGACCGTCAGCTGAGCCTCGGGCGCCAGACCGTCAGCTGAGCGCGGCGACGAGGGCGCGGAACGCCCGGCCGCGGTGGGAGATCTCGTTCTTCTCCGCCTCGCTCAGCTGCGAGAAGCTACGCCCGTCGGAGTCCGATGGGATGAACACGGCGTCATAGCCGAACCCGCGCGTCCCGAGCTCGGTCTCGGCGATCAGACCCTCGCAGACCCCTTCGACCGCCAGCTCACGCCCGTCCGGCCAGACCACCATCGCCACCGTGCGGAACCGCGCGGTGCGATTGGGCAGGGGCACCCCATCGAGCACGCGCAGCATCTTGGCCCGGTTGTCCGCGTAGCTGCATCCGTCGCCGGCGAACCGAGCGGTGTACACCCCGGGCTCGCCGCCGAGCGCATCCACCTCGAGGCCGGTGTCGTCGCTGAGGGCCGGCATCCCCGTCGCCGCGCAGATCGCAGCGGCCTTCAACCGGGCGTTGCCGACGAGGGTGTCGGCATCCTCGACGACATCGGGCACCTCGACCGGGCGCGGCAGCAGCTCGACGAGACCGTCGAGCAGCGCGGCGATCTCGGCGACCTTGTCCGGGTTCGCCGACGCGCACACGTATCGCGGCAGTGGCCGCTCCGGCTCCCGTCGCGAATCCATCGTCGTGTCGCTCAGCGACCGAGCTTGCGGAACTCGGGCGGTGTGGCGATCATGTCCGCCTGCAGTCCCATGATCGTGCCGAGCCCACCTTCGGCCAGCGCCAGCAGCTGGTCGAGCTCGTCGCGGCTGAACGGCGCGCCCTCGGCGTTGCCCTGCACCTCGACGAACTGCGCCTCGACGTTGCCGGCGAGACGCTTGAGCATCACCACGTTCATGTCGACCTCCGCACGGCTGTCCTCGACGTACGGCAGGTCGAGCACCGGAGTGCCGTCGACGACGCCAACGCTGATCGCGGCGCAGTACGAGTGGAGCGGCAGCGCACTGATCGACTGGTTCTGCACCAATCGGGTGAGCGCGTCATGGAGTGCGAGGTAGCCGCCGCAGATGCTGGCGGTGCGCGTCCCACCATCGGCCTGCAGCACGTCGCAGTCGACGACGACCTGACGTTCACCGAGCAGACGCATGTCGCACGCCGCACGTAGCGACCGCCCGATGAGGCGCTGGATCTCGACGGTGCGGCCGCTCTGCTTGCCCTTGGCCGCCTCACGATCGACGCGTTCCGGAGACGACCCGGGCAGCATCGAGTACTCGGCGGTGACCCAGCCGTTGCCCTTGCCCTTCATCCACCGCGGCACGTCCTCGTCGATGCTCGCGGTGCAGAGCACGCGCGTGCGACCGAAGCTGACGAGCACGCTGCCCGCCGCCATCTCGGTGAAGTCGCGTTCGAACGAGAGCGGGCGCAGCTCGTCGGGTGCACGGCCATCGGGGCGCGCCATGTGATGTCTCCTTGATCGACGGCTCGCAGCAACCTTGCCGAGCGAGCCCGAAGCAAGCTACCGGGTCGGCTCCCGACGAGTGTCGGCCCGGCCGGTGAGGTGCTGACCGTCAGCGTCGCGGTGGGGTGGGATCCAGGACTCCGCAGCCGCGAGCTCGGGGCCGAACAGCCGCCGGCCGAGGTCGGCGAACCAGCCGATGTCGCCGCTCGAGAGGAACTGGTGCTCACCGGCGCGCGCACCGCGTTCCGGGCGCAGCAAGCCCAGCTCACCCAACTGGTCGCGCGCCGCGAACGCAGTCTCGTCGGCACTGCTGACCAGCGTCACCGACGGACCCATCGCCTGGCCGATCACACGCGCGAGGTACGGGTAGTGCGTGCATCCGAGCAGCAGGGTGTCGACCCCCGCAGCCTTCACCGGCGCGAGCATGCGATCGGCCAGGATCGCGATCTCGTCGCCCGTCGTCTGTCCGCGCTCGACGAACTCGACGAAGCCGGGGCACGCCGCCGTCGTCAGCACCACCGGGACTCTGGTGGCCGCGACCGCCCGGTCGTACGCACCGGACACGACCGTGCCGACGGTCCCGATCACGCCGACCCGGCCGCTGCGCGTCGCGTGCACGAGTGCCCGCGCGCCCGGCTCGATCACGCCGATCACCGGCACCGGGAGGTCGTTGGCGAGATCATCGAGCGCTGCGGCCGCCGCTGTGTTGCAGGCGACCACCACGGCCTTCGCGTCGAAGTCCTTGACGAGGCTCCACGCGAGCTGGAACGCGTAGTCGCGCACCTCGCTCTGCGGTTTGGAGCCGTACGGGTAGCGCCCGGTGTCGCCGATGTAGACGAGGTCCTCGTTCGGCAGCAGATCGATGACCGCGCGCGCCACCGTGAGCCCGCCGAACCCGGAGTCGAACATGCCGATCGGTCGATCCATAGTGCACCGAACCTTACGCCGCGCGCTCGCACCGCGAATGTCAGGCCGGTCCAGACGGTCGACGACGGGTAGCGTCGCACGTCGTGCTCACCGCAACGCTGCTCGCGCTCGGAGCGGCCGTGCTGCACGCCGGATGGAACCTGGCGGTCAAACAGACCCGCCACGATCGGTTCATCGCGTTGTGGGCCCAGTTCGCGATCGGCGGCGCGATCGCGCTGGTCGCCCTGATCGCGACCGGCGGGATGCCGTCCCAGGGGTGGAAGTGGGCCGCGCTGTCGGGGTGCGTGCACCTGCCGTACACGCTCTTCCTCAGCCGCGCGTACGGCAGCGGAGACTTCTCGCAGGTGTACCCGATCGCTCGCGGCAGCGGCGCGTTCCTGGCCGCGATCGGGGGCGTCGTCCTGCTCGGCGACACGGCCAAGGGATGGACGATCGTCGCGATCGTGATCATCGCGTGCGGCTTGATGATCCTGGCCGGCCGAGCACGCGGCCCGGCGGTGATCGCAGCACTCGCTGTCGGCTGCACGATCTGCGCGTACACGTTGCTCGACAGCAAGGGCTCGCGCGTGACCCAGATCCCGGGGGCGAGCGTCACCAAGGACATCGGCTATGGGCTGGCGACGGCGATCTCCACCACCGTGTCACTCTCCGCGTACGGCCTCTCGACGGGACGCTTCGGCGATGTGCGCGCCGCGATGCGCGTCGACTGGCGCAAGTTCACCCTCGCAGGCATCGCGTCGTTGATCACCTACACGCTCGTGCTCGTCGCGGTCCGGTACGCCTCCGTCGGCTACGTGACGGCGCTGCGCGAATCAAGCGTGGTGCTCGCTGCGCTGATCGGCTGGCGGTTCCTCGGTGAGGGCAACGCTCGACGTCGGTTGACCGCGACCGGGATCGTGCTCGTCGGTCTCGTCACGCTGGTCACCCTCGGCCGCTGATCGAGGCCGGGACGGCGCTCAGGCGGTGACGGCTCGGGCGTGTTCGATGTCCTGCTTCAACTGCGCGATCAGCGCGTCGATGCCGTCGAACTTGCGCTCACTGCGCAGAAAGTGGCTGAACTGCACGTGCGCCGACTCGCCGTAGAGCTCGCCGTCGAAGTCGAGGAGGTGGGCTTCGAGCAGTGAGTGGTCGGCGTGCTCGTAGAACGTCGGCCGCCGACCGAGGTTGATCGCACACGGATGCGCGTGCCCATCAGGCCGCACGTACATGCCCGCGTAGACGCCATCGGCGGGAAGGCAGACCTTGTTCGGCACCTCGACGTTGGCCGTCGGGAACCCGAGCAGGCGTCCGCGCTGATCACCGTGGACGACCGGGCCGCGTGCCTCGAACGGGCGACCGAGCATGCCGGTCGCGAGCTCGACCTGGCCACCTGCCAGCGCACGGCGGATGGCCGTGGAGCTGATCGGTTCGGCAATGCCGTCCGAGCGAGGCACGAGATCGCGAGGCGCGACCTCGAAGTCGTTGATCGCGCCGAGCTCGCGCAGCAGCGACACGTTGCCAGAGCGCTGCCGGCCGAAGTGGAAGTCCTCGCCGACGACGATCGTGCGCGTCGCGAGGCAGC